>DATCVL010000282.1:0-31340 GCA_036566865.1 Microlunatus sp. | reverse complement strand
TGTTGGGCGGCTACGGCTATACCCGCGACTTCCCGGTCGAGCGCTACCTGCGCGAGGCCAAGGCGACTCAGATCTTCGAAGGCACGAATCAAATACAGCGGTTGGTGATCGCCAGGGAGTTGTTGCGGTGATCAATCTGAGGAGCGCGGCGTGATCACCGCACCGACTCCGGCGATGACAAACAATGGGGGCGATCAGGCGTTCTTGCTGTCGCGGAAGGCCAGCCAATCGCGCAGCGGGCCCAGGTCGTAGCCGGTTGCTCCGTTGCATTCGACGGTGATCAGCCGGGCACCGGCATCGTACAGCGCATCGCCGACGCGACCGGGGTCGCTGGAGGCGCCGACCGAACGCTCGATCTCGGCCGGGTCGCGACCCACCTTCGTACACCAGTCGTCGAGGATTTTTCCCTTGCGGACAAGGGTTTCGGCGTCACTGAAGGAGTGCCAGATGGTGGCGTGCTCGGCCACGATCCGGAGCGTCTTCTTCTCTCCGCCGCCACCGATCAAGATCGGGATGTCGCGGGTCGGCTTCGGATTGAGCCGGGACCAGCGGCCCTTGATCCGCGGCAGCGCCTCGGCCAGCGCGTCCAATCGCCCGCCGGCGGTGCCGAAGTCGTAGCCGTACTCGTCGTAATCGCGCTGGAACCAGCCGGAGCCGATGCTCAAGATCAACCGACCGTCGCTGATGTGGTCAACGGTACGGGCCATGTCGGCCAGCAGATCGGGATTGCGATAACTGTTGCAGGTGACCAGGGCGCCGAGCTCGGCATGACTGGTCTGCTCGGCCCAGGCGGCCAGCAACGTCCAACACTCGAAGTGCTTGCCGTCGGGATCGCCGTTCAGCGGGAAGAAGTGATCCCAGTTGAAGATCACGTCGACGCCGAGCTCGTCGACGGCCGCGACCGCACGACGGATGTCGGCGTAGTCGGCATGTTGGGGCTGGATCTGGACGCCGATCCGGAGCGGATGGTCGGCGGAACTGACAGTCGACATCGAAGACCTTTCCTTACATCATTGGGAAACAGGGCGCCCTTGGGGAGCAGGCACCGGCGGGATGTTGAGCGGGACGACAGGCTGGCCGATCCGTTGACCTCAGACGGCGGCGACCAGGTCGGCGTAGTCGGGGTGTCGGTCGATCCAACTCTTGATGAACGGGCACTGTGGCACCACCGTGAAGCCGTCCTGTCTGGCCTGGTCGAGGACGGCGCGAGCCAGCGTGCTCCCGACGCCGTTTCCCTCGAACTCCGGCATCACCTCGGTATGGGTGAAGGTGATGGTGTCGTCGGTCCGCCGGTAGTCGACGAAGCCGAGCAGTTGATCTCGGTCGTCGCGGGCCTCGAACCGTCGCTGCTCCGGTACGTCGGTGATGTTGATGGTCATAGGCGATCTCCTAGCTGGACTGTCCGGAGGAGCGGCCGCGGCGTCGTCGCGGCTTGAGCACGGTCGTCGGCATCGGTGGGGCGGGGATCCGATCCGACCCGTGCGCTGCCGCGAGTTGATCAACCGCACCGGCAACCGGACCGAAGCGCCCGGAATGATCTTGCCACTCCTGTCGAGCCCGGACGATTTCGGCATGGGTCCGGCCGACGAAATTCCACCACATGATCAACTCGGACTCGAACGGCAGACCGCCGAGGATGATCATCCGGGCGGTCCCGGTGGCGGCCAGTTCTGTGCCGTCGCGGCCGGTCCCCAGATAGAGCAGCGGGCCGGCAGCCAGCCGCCTGCCGTCGACGGTGACATTGCCGTCGAGCACCATCAGCCCGTGTTCGAAGTCCGGGTCCAGGTCCAGCAGGCTGGTCCCGGGCCGCACGGTGAGCTGAGCTGCCAGCAGCGGCGTGTACGCGGTGGCCGGTGATTGTGCCCCTGCCAGTCGACCGATCAGCACCGTTGCCGTCAGCCGACCCAGCTCGATCTCCGGCAATGATCGGTGCTGTTCGAAGGCAGGTGACGCGTCGACCGCCTGGTCTGGCAGTGCCACCCAGAGTTGCAGGCCGGAGAGCGGATCCGACCCCGGCCGGCTGACCTCGGAGTGCGCGACTCCGTGACCTGCCGTCATCAGATTGAGCTCGCCTGGTTGCACGATCACGTCCGAGCCGACCGTGTCCCGATGCCGGATGGTGCCGCTGAGCGGCCAGGTCACCGTCTGCAGGGCGGTGTGCGGGTGCGGCAGCACCACCATCGACTCCGCCGGCGCCGGCCCGAAACGATCAAGGAAACACCAGGCGCCGATGGTGGGGATATTGCGTGAGGGCAGGGTCCGGTTGACGGTGATCTGCCGTACGCCACCCAGCGGCACATCCCGTCCGATGATCAACTCGATGCCGCGATGCGGCTCGGTCGTGGTGCAGTCCTGCTCCGCGGGCCGCGTCTCGAGGTTGGTCATCAGGACTGCTTCCGGGCCTTCTGGCGCAGGGCCTCGATGTCGAGGAAGTCCGGTGCCGCGGTCGCTCCCGCGTCCGGACCTTGATCATCGTCCTCCCACGGGTCGTACGGTTTCACCTCGTCATCCTCGTCGGCATAGCCCTGGGACGGGTCGTACGGATTGGCCAGCTCGGCCAGCTCCGCCTTGCCCGGCACCTCCACCTGTTCGTCGGGCAGATTCCGCAACACCGTACGGACATAGCTCTTGGCCGCGTCCTCCATCGGGATCTCGTGGCCGGCATTCTCCGATGCGAACCAGCGATGCTCGAGCACCTCGTGATACAGCTGCGCCGGCTCCAGCTTGCCCCGCAGCTCCGCAGGCACCGCGTCGATCACCGGCTCGAAATGCCGCTGCAGCCATTGGTGGGCGACGATCGCCTCGTCGGCGTTCTGCTGATCGGTCTGGGCCCGGAAGTAATCAAGATCATTCAGCAGCCGGCGGGCCTGATTCTCCTCAACGTCCAGACCGGTCAGCCGCAACAGCCGGCGGGTGTGATGCCCGGCGTCGACCACCTTCGGCTGGATCCGGATTGTCGACCCGGCGAAGTCGGTGGTGATGTCCAATTCCGCCACGTCGAAGCCGAGCGCGTTCAGCCGCCGGACCCGGCTCTCGATCCGGTGCATCTCGCTGCCGTCGAACTCCTCGACCTCGGTCAGCTCGGCCCACAATTCGCGATAGCGATTCTCGATGCTCTCCACCAGGGTCTGCGGATCCAGTGCCTCGTCCAGCAGTCCGCCGGCCTCCACATCGAGGAACTCGCCGAACAGGTTGGTCCGTGCGATCGCAAGATCATGCTCGCGCTGCCCGTCGGTGAGCTCGTCGTGCAGTTCGCCGGTCTCGGCGTCGACCAGATAGGCGGCGAACGAACCGGCATCCCGACGGAAGAGGGTGTTGGACAACGAAACGTCGCCCCACAGGAAGCCGACCAGATGCAGCCGGGCCAGCAGCACCACCATCGCGTCCACCAGCCGGTTGACGGTGTCCAGCCGGACGCCGCGCTTGAACAGTGAGCGGTAGGGCAGCGAGAACTGCAGATGCCGGGTCAGCAGGATCGGGTCCAGCGCGGTGCCGTCGGGAGCGAATCGTTCGGTGACCACCCCGACCGGTTCGACCGACGGGGTGTCCAGCCGGGTCAGATCGCGGAGCAACTCGTACTCGTGACGGGCCAGATGCTCGACGACTTCCTTGGCGGCATAGATGTCCTGGCCGACCTTGATGAAACGGACCACGTGACGGGAGATGCCGCGGGGGAGCGCGACCAGGTTGTCCAGCGGCCAGTCCTCCAAGGGCGTACCCCAGGGCAGCGTGATCAGCCGGGCATCGGGGCGGGCGGACAGGAAGCGGGGCACCGGTGTTCCTATCGGTTGTCGGAAGCGAACGGTCCAGGACGGTGGTTACACCGGCATCCTAGGAAAACCCCGAAGCCCCCGGACGCGCAAGGCGCCGGGGGCTTCGGGTGAAGCTGTCTTCCTCGGTCTCGGTCGAGACTCTCGGTGTCAGTCCGAGATGCGCTCGCCGGTGGCGGTGGAGAACACGTGCAGGTGGTCCGAATCAGCGGCCAGCCGTACGGTGTTGCCGCGGCCCGGCGCCTGCCGGGCGGGGATGCGGGCGACGTACTGATGACCGGTGATCTCGCTCTCGCCGGCGCCACTGAGGGTGCCGTAGAGGTAGCTGTCGGCGCCGAGCTCCTCGACCATCACGACGTCCAGCGGGATGCCCTGGTCGGCGATGTTGAGGTTCTCCGGGCGGATGCCCAAGGTGAGGGTCTTCTCGTTCCCGGCCTTGGCCAGGACGTCACGCGAAACCGGAACGGTGTAGTCACCGATCTGGATGCCGCCCTCGGTCGTGGTGCCCTCCATCAGGTTCATGGCCGGCGAACCGATGAAGCCGGCGACGAACAGGTTGGCGGGCTTGTCGTACAGCGACAGCGGGCTGTCCACCTGCTGCAGCAGGCCGTCCCGCATCACGGCCACCCGATCGCCCATGGTCATGGCCTCGATCTGGTCGTGGGTCACGTAGACGGTGGTGACACCCAGGCGGGCCTGCAGGGCGCCGATCTGGGTACGCGTGGAGACGCGCAGCTTGGCGTCCAGGTTGGACAGCGGCTCGTCCATCAGGAAGACCTGCGGCTGCCGCACGATGGCACGACCCATCGCAACACGCTGACGCTGACCACCGGACAGAGCCTTCGGCTTGCGGTTGAGGAACTCCTCCAGGCCCAACAGCTTGGCGGCGTCCAGCACACGCTGCTGACGCTCGGCCTTCGGCACGTTGGCCATCTTCAGGGCGAAGCCCATGTTGTCGGCAACCGTCATGTGCGGGTAGAGCGCGTAGTTCTGGAACACCATCGCGATGTCGCGATCCTTCGGCGGGAGGTCGGTGACATCCCGATCGCCGATGGTGATGGAGCCCGAGTTGACCTCTTCCAGGCCGGCCAGCATCCGCAGCGAGGTGGACTTGCCACAGCCGGAGGGGCCGACCAGAACCATGAATTCGCCGTCGCCGATCTCGAGATTCAGCTTGTCGACAGCGGGGCGTTCGCCACCCGGGTAGATCCGAGTCGCGTCGTTGTAAGCAACGGCAGCCATGCCGCACTTCCTTTCCACGGGCAGGTACGTGCCCGACGATCCGTAGTGGAACAGAAATTGTGGCGCAAGCTTGTCATGCCGACCGCTACCGGACAAGAGCACGTCCGGAAAACGGTATCCGCTCTCAGCACTCGACGATGTTGACGGCCAGCCCGCCGCGCGCGGTTTCCTTGTACTTGATCTTCATGTCGCGGCCGGTCTCCATCATCGTCTTGATCACCTTGTCCAGGCTGACGGTGTGTTGGCCATCGCCGTGCAGGGCCAGCCGGGCGGCGGTGATCGCCTTCACCGACGCGACCGCATTCCTTTCTATACAAGGGATCTGGACCAGTCCGCCGACGGGATCGCAGGTCAGGCCGAGGTGGTGCTCCATGCCGATCTCGGCCGCGTTCTCGACTTGATCAACGGTGCCGCCGAGCAGCTCGGCGAGCGCGCCGGCAGCCATCGAACAGGCGGTGCCGACCTCGCCCTGACAGCCCACCTGGGCGCCGGAGATGGATCCGGTCTGCTGGTAGATCGAACCGACCGCACCGGCGGTCAGCAGGAATCGGACTTTTCCGTCGTCGTCGGTACCGGGCACGAAGCGGGCGGCGTAGTGCAGGACGGCGGGGATGATCCCGGCGGCACCGTTGGTCGGGGCGGTGACCACCCGGCCGCCGGCCGCGTTCTCCTCGTTCACCGCCAATGCCCAGAGAGTCACCCAGTCCATCGCCGCCAGCGGGTCGGCGTCCGGACCGGCCGGGGTGTCGATCCGCTCCAGCTTCTGGTGCAACTCGTGAGCCCGGCGGCGTACCTTCAGACCGCCCGGCAGCACGCCCGGGGTCTCGCAGCCGTGGCGTACGCATTCCTCCATCACCTGCCAGATCCGCAGCAGGCCCGCCCGCACTTCGTCCTCGGAGCGGCGGGCGCATTCGTTGGCCAGGGCGACGTCGCTGATCCGCAGGCCATCCCGGGCGCAGATCTGCAGCAGTTCCTCCGCCGTCCGGAACGGGTACGGCACCTGCGTCGGGTCCGGCCGCAGCTCGGGCTGCCCGGACCCGTCGTCGTCCAGTACGAAGCCACCGCCGATCGAGTAGTAGGTGCGCTCGATCACCAACTCCGGCTGATCGCCGGTCGAACCGGTCCAGGCGGTGAAGGTCATCCCGTTCGGATGGAAGGGCAGCGACTTGCGACGATGCAGCACCAGATCAAGATCGGGATCGAAGCCGATCTCACGGCTGCCGTTGAGCCGGATCCGATGGGTGCCGCGGATCTTGTCCGCGCGGGTCGGTGCGGTGTCGGTGTCGACCGACTCCGGGTCCTCGCCTTCCAGTCCCCAGAGCACCGCGTTCTCGCTGCCGTGGCCGTGCCCGGTCGCGCCCAGCGAGCCGAACAGTTGCGCCTGCACCCGGTCGACCCGGGACAACAGCGACGAGTCCGCCAGCTCTCGTACGAAGCGACCGGCAGCCCGCATCGGGCCGACCGTATGCGAACTGGATGGCCCGATGCCGATGCTCAACAGGTCGAACACACTCACCGTCACGCCGCCAGTCTGCCCCCCCCTCTCGGGGCCGATCCCGCAGACCCCGCGTTCCGACCGTGTTGCGTCTGGCATCGCCCGATTCTGTTGGCGATCTTCGGCGAGCGGGCGCCTCAGATCACACTGCCGCGGGGTGGGTCTGATCGATGGCGGGACCTGCCCGATCCAGCCCGCGGCGCTGGGTGCTCGGCGTGTCGGCGCGGGGACGAGCCGGCGAGGCCGTAGAAATCGGGGGTACGCGGTTCTACCTCTTTCGCAAACTCCGCGTGCATGCGGTGCCGGGTATGAGCCGGCACCGCCATTTTCTTTGGGGGCCGAGCCCCCGAGCCCCGCGTTCCTACCGTGTCAGGTCGGACGAAGGCTCAGCTCACGATGGTTGGAACGTGGGGTTGGGGGCTCGGCCCCCGAGCAGCAACGCCGCGATGCTGACGGCGATGGTGAGGGGGTCCTTGGCTGGGAGGTCGACCAGGCCGATCGGGCAGGCGATGCGGTCCACGACGGCGGGCTCGTGGCCGGCTTCGATCAGGCGGTGACGGAAGCGTCGCCACTTGGTCGCCGAGCCGATCAGGCCGATGGGTCCGAGCCCGTCGGTGCGCAGGGCGGCGTCGCAGAGGGCGTAGTCCTCGGCATGGTCGTGGGTCATGATCACCACCTGGCAACCGGTCGGCAAGGCGGCCAGCCGCTGCTCGGGCATCATCGAGAACGCGGTGTCGATCCTGGCCTCGCTCGGCTCCAGCAGGTCGCGCCGGTCCAACTGCTCGGGGCGCGAATCGGTGAGGTACAGATCGAGGTCGCGGCGGGCCAGGATCCTGGCCAGCTCCAGCCCGACATGGCCGACTCCGAAGATCGCGATCGCCGGCGGCACCGGCTGCGGTTCCAGCAGCACGGTGACCTCACCGCCGCAGCACTGCCGGCCGTGTTCGGTACGGACCCTGTCGTTCAGCCGGACCGTGCTCAGCTCCGGTTCGGTGGCACCGGTCAGGATCAGCTCGCGGGCCCGGTGCAGTGACGTCTGCTCGAGGTTGCCGCCGCCGATCGTTCCGTACACCTGGTCGGCGGTGACGAACATCTTGGCGCCGGCCTCCCGCGGCGCGTGACCGCGTACCGACACCTGAGTGATCAGCACCCCGGGGATCCGGCCGTCGCGGGCCTGAGTGCAGCCGTCAAGCCAGGACATGATCCCGCCGCTCCGCGTCGCTGGTTTCGCGTGCCTGTTCGATCGCCCAGTAGACCGCCTCCGGGGTCGCAGGCGAGGCCAGTTCGATGCTCGTCCCGGGTGGGCCGAAGGAGGCGGCGGCCTGTCGCAACGCCTCTCGTACCGAGAAGGCCAACATCAGCGGTGGCTCGCCGACCGCCTTCGACCCGTACACCGCTCCCTCCTCGTGTGCATGAGCCAGCAGCGCAACGTTGATCACCGGCGGCAGCTCGGAGAAGCTCGGCAGCTTGTACGTACTGGCGCTGCGGGTGGCCAGCCGACCCCTGGTCGGCCCGTCACCGGTGTCCCAGCGCAGATCCTCCAGCGTCAGCCAACCGGCGCCCTGGATGAAGCCGCCCTCGATCTGACCGAGATCGACCAGTGGCGACAGCGAATCGCCGACGTCGTGCACGATGTCCACCCGCCGCACCCGGTAGCTGCCGGTGAAGCCGTCCACCTCGACCTCGCTGGCGGCCACCCCGTAGGCGAAGTACTTGAACGGCTCTCCCCGTACGGTCTCGGAATCCCAGTGCAGGCCCTCGGTGCGGTAGAAGCCGGCCGCCGACAACTGCACCCGCTGCCGGTACGCGATGCCCACCAGCTCGGACCAGTCCAGCGTCCGTCCCCAGCCGAGCCCGCGGACCACGCCACCACCGAAGCGGACGTCGGCCGGACGGCAGCCCAGGAGCGTCGCGGCCACCTCGGCCAGCCGGCCGCGGATCTGCTCACAGGCATCCTTGACCGCGGCACCGTTCAGGTCGGAGCCGGAGCTGGCCGCAGTGGCCGAGGTGTTCGGCACTTTGTCGGTACGGGTCGGGGCCAGCCGGACGGCGCTCAGCGGCACCCCGAGTGCGGTCGCGGCGACCTGGATCATCTTGGTGTGCAGGCCCTGGCCCATTTCGGTGCCGCCGTGATTGATCAAAACCGAGCCGTCCTTGTAGACCAGCACCAGGGCACCGGCCTGATTCAACGCGGTCAGGTTGAACGAGATGCCGAACTTCACCGGGGTCATCGCCAGCCCGCGCTTGGTCATCGGATGAACCGCGTTGAAGGCCTCGACCTCGGTCTGCCGGCGGTCGATCGCGGCAGAGTCCAGCAGCTGGTTCCAGGCGGTGTGCAGTCGTTGCCACTGGCGCACCGGCTGACCGTACGGGGTGGTCTGGTCCGCGGTGTAGAGGTTGCGTTCGCGCAACTGCCGCGCGGTCAGGCCGAGCAACGGTGCACATCGGCCGAGGATGTCCTCGGTGACCAACATGCCCTGGGGTCCACCGAATCCGCGGAAGGCGGTCTGCGAAGTCTTGTGGCACTTGGCGATCCGGCCGTGCACCCGGACATGGGGCAGCCAGTAGGCGTTGTCGACGTGGCAGACCGCTCGGGCGAGGACGGCCTCGGACAGGTCAAGGCTCCAGCCGCCGTCGGCGGTCAGCGTGGTGTCCAACGCGACGATCCGGCCGGTGCGATCGAAACCGACCTTCCACCGGGCGTGGAAACCGTGCCGCTTCCCGGTCATGATCATGTCGAGATCGCGGGACAGCCGGATCCGTACCGGTCGGCCGGTCAGGGTTGCGCCGAGTGCCGCGACCGCGGCGAAGCCGTGCGGCTGCATCTCCTTGCCACCGAAGCCGCCACCCATCCGCAGGCATTGCACGGTCACCCGATGCGCCGGCACGTCGAGCACATGGGCGACGATGTCCTGCGTCTCGGTCGGATGCTGGGTGCTGCTCTGGATGAAGACCTGTCCGTTCTCGTCCAGCATCGCCAGGCCGGCCTGGGTCTCCAGATAGAAGTGCTCCTGGCCGGCGAACTCGAACTCGCCGGAGAAGATCCGGTCGGCGGCGGCGAAGCCTTCCTCGAGGTCGCCGCGGGTCAGCACCGGTTGCGTGCCGTGAAAGCTGTTGGCCTCGATCGCCTCGGTCAGCGTGATGATCGACGGCAAAGGCTGATAGCCCACCTCGACCGCTGCGGCGCCGAGCCGAGCGGACTCCAGCGTTTCGGCGAGCACCCAGGCGACGGCCTGGCCGTGGAACATCACCTCGTCGGTCGGGAAGAGCGGTTCATCGTGTTTGGCGCCGGCGTCGTTGAGTCCGGGTACGTCGGCAGCGGTCAGCACCCGCACGACGCCCGGAACCCGTGCTGCCGGATCGGTGTCCAGAGCCGTGATCTTGGCGTGCGGATGCGGCGACTGAACCGGATAGCCGTGGAGAACGCCGGGGGTGCGGTTGATCAGATCGTCGGTGTAGAGGGCGGTACCGGTGACGTGCAGAGCCGCGCTTTCGTGCGGGACCTCCAGCCCGACCATCGCGTCGTCCGGCCGCTGCGACAGCGTGCTCATCGGCTGCCTCCCGACCGGTCGGGTCCTCGATGATCGAAGTACAGCCGCTGCAGCGACCGCCCCAGCATCGCGGACCGGTACGGCGCGCTGGCCCGATGGTCATCCAGCGGGGTCCCCGTCGACGCGAGTACGCCGGCGGCTTCGTTGATCGTCTGCTCGGTCCAGCGCCGGCCGATCAGTGCGGACTCGGCTCCCTCGGCCCGGATCGGCGTTGCCGCCACCCCGCCGACTCCGATCCGGATCTCGCTGATCAAATCCTCGGTGATCGCCAGGGCATAGCCGACGGCGACGCTGGAGATGTCGTCGAAGCGACGCTTGGCGATCTTGTGGAACGCGGTCAGGGGAAGCAGCGGCAGCGGGATCCGGATGATCTTGATCAACTCGCCCGGTCGGCGGACCGAGGTCCGGTAGCCGGTGAAGTAGCCGGCCAGCGGCACCGTCCGCTCACCGTCGATGCCGGCCAGCACCAGCTCGGCGTCGAGGGCGAGCAGCACCGGTGCGGCGTCTCCGATCGGTGAGCCGGTGCCGAGATTGCCGCCGAACGTCGCCGTGTTGCGGATCAGCCGGGAGGCGAACTGCGGAATCAGCTTGTCCAGAAGGGGAATCCGGCCGTGCAGCCCGCCTTCGATTTCGGACAAGGTGAGCGACGCGCCGAGCTCGAGTCGATCCTCGTACCAGGTCAGCCGACGCAACTCGGGCAACTGGTCGATCATGATCACCAGTGGGGCGCGGACGCCCTTGAGGTTGACGTCGACGCCCCAGTCCGTACAGCCGGCGACGGCCACTGCGTCCGGCTCGTCGGCCAGCAGTTGCAGTGCTGCGTCCAGTGATCTTGGTCGGACGATGCGTCCGGAGTCCCGCAGGTCGGTGTTGATCATGGTCGGTGGCGAGGCGTGCCGGCGGCGGGCCAGCGGGTCGGTCTCGGCCGGTCGATCGAGTGCGTAGGCGGCATCGCGGATCGGCCGGTAGCCGGTGCAGCGACAGAGGTTGCCGGACAGGGCGTGCAGGTCGAATCCGTTGGGCCCATGCTCAGCCGGGTCGAGGTCGGCGTTGTTGGGGACGGTGTCGTCGGGAGCGCGGTCGGGCCGGTAGTACTCGGCGGCCATGCTGCACACGAACCCCGGGGTGCAGTAGCCACATTGCGAACCGCCCCGCAGCGCCAGCTCGTGCTGGACCGGATGCAGCGCCTCCGGTGTGCCGAGACCCTCGGCGGTGATCACTTCCTGCCCGTCCAGAGCGGCGGCCGGGATCAGGCAGGAGTTGACCGCGGTCCAACGGGTCGGCAGTTGATTCCTGCGGCCGTCGGTGGGCTGATCAGCGATCGCGGCCGGACGGGCGACCAGGACGGCGCAGGCACCGCACTCACCCTCGGCGCAGCCCTCCTTGGCGCCGGTCAGTCCGCGGCCGCGGATGAAGTCCAGGGCACTGGCGTACGCCGGACCGGTGAACTCGTACGACCGACCGTTGATCATGATCCGGCAGCTGGTCAGTGTGGTTGATGACTGCACTGCAGTACCCCCATCTGCCGAGCCTAGACGAAGCGGGCAGCACGCAGGCGTAGCCGAGCCTGCGGCCGCTGCCGGCTACCGAATGCCGTACGGTCTGCGCTGTGAAAGCGCTGGTGAAGAGCACGGCCGCACCCGGTCTGGAACTGTCCGAGGTGGACATTCCTCGGGTCGGCCCGGGGGAGGCCCTGGTCCAGGTCAAGCAGACAGGGATCTGCGGCACCGATCTGCACATCGAGGCCTGGGACGACTGGGCGGCGAGTCACGTCCGCGCGCCGCTGGTGGTCGGACACGAGTTCTCCGGTGTTGTGGTCGAGGTCGGCGAGTCGGTGACCGACGTGTCGGTCGGCGACGTGGTCAGCGGCGAGGGGCATCTGACCTGCGGTCGGTGCCGCAACTGCCGGGCCGGTCGGCGTCACCTGTGCATCAACACCCGGGGCATCGGGGTCCAGGTCGACGGCGCCTTCGCCGAGTACATCGCGATGCCGTCGGGCAACCTGTGGGTGCACGAGCATCCGATCGACTACGACGTCGCCGCGATCTTCGATCCGTTCGGCAATGCCGTCCATACCGCCCTGACCTTCCCGATGTTGGGGGAGGACGTCCTGGTCACCGGCGCCGGCCCGATCGGGATCCTGGCCGCGATGGTCTCCCACCACGCCGGTGCCCGGAACGTGGTGATCACCGATCTCAGTGACAAGCGGCTGGAGCTGGCCGATCGGCTCGGTGTTGATCTTGCTCTGAACCCGCGCTCCAGGACCCTGCAGGACGCCCAAGATCAACTCGGGATGAAGGAAGGATTCGACGTCGGCTTGGAGATGTCCGGCAGCCCGGTCGCGCTGCGGGACATGATCCGATCGATGACCCACGGCGGACGGATCGCCATGCTCGGGCTGCCGTCGGACGAGATCAGCATCGACTTCGCCACCGTGGTGCTGAACATGCTGACCATCAAGGGCATCTACGGCCGGGAGATGTTCGAGACCTGGTATGCGATGTCGGTGTTGCTGCAGAGCGGCCTGGACATCTCCGGAGTGATCACCGACCGGTTCGATCACACCGATTACGAGCAGGCGTTCGCCACCGCCCGATCGGGCCACGGCGGCAAAGTGATCATGAACTGGGAGAAATGATGTACGGCTCGATGAAGGACCAGCTCGGCGCCGACCTGGAGCAGCTGAGGAGCGAAGGGCTCTACAAGGCGGAGGCGGTGATCGACACCCCGCAATCGGCATCGATCGGCGTCGGCGGCCAGACCGTACTCAATCTGTGTGCCAACAACTATCTCGGCCTGGCCGATCATCCGGCCATGATCACCGCAGCCCACGAAGCCTTGGATCGTTGGGGTTTCGGGATGGCCTCGGTCCGCTTCATCTGTGGCACCACGGCGCTGCACAAGGACCTGGAGGCCAAGATCGCCGGCTTCCTGCACACCGACGATGCGATCCTGTACGGGTCCTGTTTCGACGCCAACGGTGGGCTCTTCGAGACCCTGCTGACCGATCAGGATGCGATCATCTCCGACGAGCTCAACCACGCCAGCATCATTGACGGGGTGCGCCTGAGCAAGGCCCGGCGGCTGCGCTATCGCAATCGCGACATGGCCGATCTCGAGGCCCAACTGCATTCGGCCGCCGATGCCCGCTATCGGCTG
The DNA here is from genome assembly GCA_036566865.1 of Microlunatus sp. GTDB lineage: Bacteria > Actinomycetota > Actinomycetes > Propionibacteriales > Propionibacteriaceae > Microlunatus. The sequence goes on along the minus strand of DATCVL010000282.1, from coordinate 18,123 downwards.
ATCGCCACCGACGGCGTGTTCTCGATGGATGGCTACGTGGCGCCGCTGGACAAGATCGTCGAGCTGGCCGATCAGTACGACGCGCTGGTGATGGTGGACGACTCGCATGCCGTCGGCTTCGTCGGTCCGACCGGTGCCGGCACCCCGGAGCTGTTCGGTGTCCAGGACAAGATCGACATCGTCACCGGCACGCTGGGCAAGGCACTCGGCGGCGCCAGCGGCGGTTACACCGCCGCCCGAGCGGAGATCGTCGAGATGCTCCGCCAGCGCTCCCGGCCTTACCTCTTCTCCAATTCGCTGGCGCCGTCGATCGCCGCCGCTGCGGTGGCCGCGCTGGACCTGTTGGAGTCATCGGGCGAGCTCCTGCAGCAACTGCGGGACAACACCGCGTACTTCCGGGCCGAGATGGGGCGGCGGGGCTTCGACATCCCGGAGTCCGACCACGCGATCGTGCCGGTGATGATCGGCGATGCGGTGAGGGCAGCCGAACTGGCCGACAAGCTGCTCGCCGACGGCATCTACGTGCGGGCGTTCTCCTATCCGGTGGTGCCGCGCGGCAAGGCGAGGATCCGGACCCAGATGTCCGCGGCGCACACCCGGGATGATCTTGATCGCGCCATCGCCGCCTTCGAGCGGGCCCGCGAATCCCTGTAACACAAGGGTTCTGAGGTGCTTGGTTGCCGGCGTACCAACACCGGGGAATGGCCCTCGGTCGCTCGCGAACCGATCGCAGTGTCAGCCCAGGAAGGGCCTCAGTACGGCACCGGTCTCGGCAGCGCCCAGGTCGTGGTTGGCGCCGCCGGGGACCTCGACGAAACTCCCGTTCCTGACCGACTCCGCGGCGTACCGGGCGCCGTCGAGGAGATTCGGCCAGGTCTCGGCGCCGGCAATGGCCAACACCGGCTGGTCCAGCGTCCGGGCCGCTGCACTCGGTGCCGGGTCCGCGGTCAGGGTGGCGTCGTACACCACGGTTTGTCCGATCGCCTCCAGCGCGGCGAACATCGGCGACTGCCGGAAGCCGGCGACCATCTCGGCCGGCATCCCGATGCCTTCGGTCTGGAAGGTCGCCACCGCATCGCCGGGGCGGCCGGCCGCGACCAGCCGAGCGAGCTTGTCGACCAGGTTCGTGCGGGCGACCTGCTCACCCCGTCGATACGGCGGCTCGTAGAGGGCGATCCTGTCGATCGGCAGCCCGGCCGCGGCGGCTGCCAGTGAGAGCTGGCAGCCGGACGAGTAGCCGAGCACCGAGGTCGGGCCGCCGACCGCGGCGATCACGGCGGCGAGATCCTCGATCTCCCGCTCGATCCGGTACGAGGCCACGTCGGCCGGGGCGATCGCGTCGGTGCTGTCCCCGCGACCGCGGCGGTCGTAACTGACCACGGTGTAGTCGGCCGCCAACTCGTCGGCCAGCTGATCGAAGGCCCCGCGTAGTCCGAACGCGGGGGAGACGCAGACCAGTGGTGCGCCGGCGCCGTTCGCCTGGTAGGCGATCACGGTTCCGTCGGCTGATGTTGTCTTGTCCATGACACTTCCTCGGGTTGAGGGATGGCTGATGCTCATTGGTCGGAGCGAGTCGGCCGATCTGGACTCATTCTGCTGAATTTCCACTCCAAATTCTCGAACGTGTCCTGGCAGGCTGAGCTGATACGACTACGGGACAAGAGTTCGCGAAGAGGAGATGATCATGCGCTATCTGCTGTTGATCAGCGCCGACGAGTCCCGGGTCGACGACGGACAGCCGTCCGACGAGGCGATCAAGGAATTCACCGATTGGATGGACGATCTGCTGCGCCGCGGTGTGCTGCTCGGCCACGAGGGGCTGCAACCGAGCCGGACCGCGACCACGGTCAGGGTCCGCGGCGGGCGCACCATGTTGACCGACGGCCCGTACATCGAGGCCAAGGATCAGATCGGCGGGTTCGCCATCGTCGACGTCGCTGATCTTGATGACGCGATTGCCATCGCCGCCGGACATCCGGCCTGTGCCTGGGGACAGGTCGAGATCCGACCGATCCTCGAGCTTCCCGAGCCGTGACCGACGCCGACATCGAGGCCGAGGTCGCCGCACTCCTCGACCGCCTGTTCCGTGATCAATGGGGTCGGCTGCTGTCGATCGTGATCGGCCAGACCGGTGACATCGAACTGGCCGAGGAGTGCGTCCAGGAGGCGTTCACCCAGGCACTCGACCGGTGGGCCGAAGCCGGGATCCCGGACAGTCCCCAGGGGTGGCTGGTGACCACGGCGCGCCGACGGGCGGTGGATCGGATCCGACGGGCTCGGGTCGGGCGGGACAAGCTACGGACCATCGCCGCCACCGAGCCAGCCCAGGTAGAGGATCTTGATCAAGATCAACTGGACAGCGCCATCGGCGACGAACGGTTGCGGCTTCTCTTCACCTGTTGCCATCCGGCGCTGTCGATCGAGTCACAGGCCGCGCTGGCCCTGCGCACACTGCTCGGTCTTTCGGTGGCCGAGATCGCTCGCGGATTCGGCGTCGGTGAAGCGGCCATGGCCAAGAGACTGACCCGTACCAAGCTCAAGATCCGGGACGCCGGCATTCCGTATCGGGTGCCGCCGGCGGCCCAGTTGACCGAGCGGACCGGCGGTGTCCTCGGCGCGATCTACCTGCTGTCCAACGAGGGCTACGCGGCGACCGCCGGTGATCAGCTGACCCGGTCCGAATTCTTGGACGAGGCGCTCCGACTGGCCGATCTGGTCGCCGACCTGATGCCGGACGACCCGGAGGTGATCGGTCTGCAGTCGTTGTTGATCTTGCACCGGGCCAGGGGCGCGAGTCGGACGAGCAGCGACGGCATGCTGATTCCGCTGGAGGAACAAGATCGAAGTCGCTGGGATCGGACCTTGATCAACGACGGGCTGCGCCGGCTGGTCGGCGCCGGTCGTCGGGATCAGCTCGGGCCGTACCAGTTGCAGGCGATGATCGCCGGCGGTCACCTGATCGCGGAACGGCCGTCGGACACCGATTGGGCACGGATCGTGATCTTGTACGACGCCCTGCTCCGGATCGCCCCTTCGCCGAGTGTGCGGTTGAACCGGATCGTGGCGATCGCGATGCGGGACGGGCCCGATTCCGGGCTCCGGATGCTCGACGAGGCCGCGCGGGAGGACCTGCCGCAGAACCATCTGCTGGCCGCCACCCGGGCCGATCTGCTCCGGCGGTTGGGGCGACGTCAGCAGGCCGAAGAGCAGTACCGGAAGGCGATCGCGTTGACCGCCAACGACGGCGAACGACGCTACCTGCTCCGGCGGATCAGTGAGCTCGGCTGAAGGCTTCGTAGGAGTCCTGACCGAAGAGGACGAAGATCACCGACCCGACCGAGGTCGGCGTCTGCTGCACGGTGGTCACCGCGATCCGGGCGGCATCATCCATCGGCCAGCCGTAGACGCCCGCCGAGATGGCGGGGAATGCCACCGAATCGGCGCCGAGCTCATCGGCCACCCGGAGCGACTCCCGATAGGCCGAAGCGAGCAACTCCGAGCGATCCTCCGATTTGGCGTAGACCGGGCCGACGGTGTGGATCACCCAATGCGCCGGTAGCAGTCCGGCCGTGGTCGCAACCGCTTGTCCGGTGGGCAAGCCGTCCGGGTACGTCGTACGCCGGATTTCCTGGCAGGCTTGAAGAATCTCCGGTCCACCGCGCCGATGAATCGCCCCGTCCACCCCGCCGCCACCAAGCAGCGACGAGTTGGCTGCGTTGACGATCGCGTCCACCGACTGCTCGGTGATGTCACCCTGGACGAACTGCAACTCCGGCATCTGCTCACGGTAATCCGTCTTCGAGATCCGCGCTGATCCGGGACTAGACGACGAGATCGATCGGCTCGGCGGCTGTCGACCCGGCCCACCGCAGCACACCTTCGCGGCTGATTCCGGCCCTCTCCGCAGCGACCTCGGTCCCTGGATGCGCGCTAATTGGACGGCCCTCCGGTCGGCCGATGGAGATCACAAACGCTGACGAGTGAAGCTCAGGTGGGTCACCCCACTCGGTGCAGTGACGGACTCGATCCGATAGTTCTCCTCCAGGCCCCCGAGACCGTCCCACAGGCGCGATCCGTGGCCGAGCACGATCGGCACCACCACGGCGTGCAGGTAGTCGATCAGCCCGGCGGCCAGGAAGTCGCGGATGACAGTGGCCCCGCCGCCGATCCGTACGTCTTGATCACCCGCGGCTTCTTTGGCCGCTTCGAGCGCCTGGGCCGGTGAGCTGTCGAGGAAGTGGAAGGTCGTGCCGCCTTCCATCTCGATCGACGCCCGCGGGTGATGGGTGAGGACGAAGACCGGCGTATGGAACGGCGGATTCGCACCCCACCAGCCCTTCCAATCCGGGTCCTCGTGCCAGCCGGGAAAGCCGAATTTTCCGGCACCCATGATCTCGGCGCCGATGCCGGAGTCGGTCTGCTGGGTGAAGAGGTTGTCGACGCCTCGGCCGCCGCCCGTCTTCTGCCAGGCGTTGGTGGCGAACATCCATTCGTGCAGCCGCTCGCCGGCGTGACCGAACGGCGCCTCCTTGCTCTGCGGCTCGCCACTGCCGAAGCCGTCGAGGGAGATGGCGAAATTGTGAACGCGGGCCAGTGACATGGCTGGACTCCCGGGTTGGTCGAGCCTGGTCGGATCAGCTCGGTGATCACTCCATGATGGCGGGGCAGCCACTCCGCGTCCATGATGCGATTGCCCGCATCGGCCACATCGGGCTCACCTGCGGTGGACAATGACGGCATGCAAGTTGATCATGGGTGGTCTCGGTGACCGGTGACGTCGGCCGCCCGTCGCTGCGGGTGCGTCGGACGAAGACGCTCCGGTCTCGCAGTTCGTCCGACCGTGGACCCAACGATGCACTGGCGACTTTCACCGGCCGTCAGCCGGTTCCGCCGTTGGAGCCGGAGTGGCTCGTGGTGGATCGTTTGCCGCTCTTCCATCGCAAGTGTGTGCAGGCCGGCGAGGACGCACCCGCGATCGTGCACGTCCACGGATTCGGCGTCTCCGGCACCTACCTGGAGCCCACCGCGGCACTGCTCGCGGCCAGCCACCGGACCTATGTCCCGGACCTTCCGGGCATCGGGCGCAGCATTCGACCGCGACGCGGCCTCGATCTGCCCGGGATGGCGCGCGTGTTGATGTCGTACTGCGATGCCGTTGGTGTCGAGCGACCGACCCTGGTCGGTAACTCCCTCGGCTGCGCGATCATCATCGAGGTCGCAGCGACCTTTCCCGAGCGGGTCGACCGTGTCGTCCTGGTGTCGCCCGCCGGTGGGCCGAACAACCTGCCGATGCCGCGCGCAATCCGGCAGATGGCCCTGGACGGGCTGCGAGAATCGCCGGCGATGCTGAGGATCGCACTCCGGGACTATCTGCGCTTCGGGGTCATCCAAAGTCTTGACCTGTTCAAGGCGATGACGGCGTATCCGACCTTGGAGCGACTGCATTATCTCGACGCTCCGACGCTGGTCATCGTCGGTGAGCGTGATCCGCTGGTCAATCTGTCGCGGGCGTTCGTGCTCGCCGCGGTGCCGCACGTCAGCGCGGTCAAGGTGCCGGGTGCGCACGCTCTCAATTTCAGCAATCCGGAGTTGATCGCCGACCTGGTGTCGGCCCATCTGTCCGGAAAACCGCTGATCGATCCGTCCGCACCGCGGGGAGTGGCCGAGCTGGTGTCCATTCCTCAGCGCGAGGAGTGATTCGCCGCCACCGCACGGATCACGTCGGGCGGCCGGCAGCGCGAACCGTGGGGGACGCTGCGCCAGCGGCGAAATCTCGCTGAAACCCGAATCGGCGAGACTGTTGATCATGACGCTCGACATCCGGCGCGCCGACTTCGCCGATCCGGCCCTGTCGGACTTCCTGCAGGCACACCTTGATGATCTTGAACCGACCGCCCCCGCGGAGAGCCGGCACGCGCTGGACCTGTCCGCCCTGCAGCGGGATGGTGTACGGCTCTGGGTTGCGGTGGACGGCGGCATCGTCGGCACCGCAGCGCTGGCGGAAATCCAACCAGGGAACGAAGAACTGAAGAGCATGCGGACCGATCCGGTACGCCGCGGGCAGGGCATCGCCCGACGGCTGCTGCAGTACGTGCTGGCCGATGCCCGGGCCCGAGGCGTACAGCAGATCTGGTTGGAGACCGGCAGCATGGACTTCTTCGCTGCGGCCCGCGCCCTCTACGCCAGTGAAGGCTTCGTCGAGTGTGTGCCGTTCGGCAGCTATGTCGAGGATCCGAACAGCACCTTCATGACCCTTCGCCTCTGACGATCGCCTGGCCGACGGGCGTGATGCCCGCGGGCGCGGCGATCGACCGCATGATCAGCGATAGAAGGTCTTCCACTTGGACTGCGGCTGACAGGAAGTGATCTTGCCGCCGCCCGGACCACCGCTCTCGCCGCGGCAGAGTCGGCCGGTCAGCTTGGCGTTGACACCCCAGCCGGATCCCCGGAAGGAGTCATCACAGCGGACGCCCTTGGTGCCGGATCCGGTCGAATCCCAACAGCGATAGTGGACACCGCCGGACTGACCGGTGCGCCAGCATCCAGCACCAACGAGCGGCCGTCCTTTTCTTGATCATTGACGCGGATGACGTCGCCCGAATCGGTGTAGCTGGCCACTCCGATGTGGTTGCCGCCGGCCACTGCCCAGGTCCAGTTCCGGTCTGCCGCGCTGGCCGTCGTCGCCGTGGCAGCCGAGGCAGCCAACGCGAGGACGGAAGCCGCAACCACAGCTCGCCACTTTGCCATTCAGGTCTCCTGTGATCTTGTGTCCGGTTGTCGGGGCAACGCGTTGCTGCTGCCGGCGCTGATCGGACTGCTGCTCTGCCAGGACAAGTACGCGGCGCTGCCGCTGGTCGCGGTGGTCGGAGTGACCACCGACATCCCGTTCGCGGTGCTGGTCAAACTCGGCCAGGACTACCTGCCGACCCGGCCGGGCACCGCTGCCGGAGTCACCCTCGGCCTGGCGGTCAGCGCCGGCGGGTTGGCCATGCCGCTGCTCGGTCTGGTCGCCGACCAGCACGGACCGCGTGGCGCGCTGACGGTGCTCGCGGTCGTACCGGTGATCGCGATCGGTCTGTCCACCCTCCTCCGCGAACCCGATCGGGTGCGGCGCTCCGGCTGACCAGCGCGCGACACAAGTGTCACAACACCCCGCGCTGGCGGAGCGGAATCGCCGGTTCTATGTTGGGATGGCAATTAACGACCACTCGTACGCCAAATGGTCTGGCCCGAGGATCCGGGCAGGGCCGCGGCGCCGGAACAGGAATCGCAGGGACTCTTGACCAACGACGTTGTCATCACGGGATTCGGGGCGATCACTCCGGTCGGCAACGACCGCGAGAGCACCTGGCAGGCGCTGCTTGCCGGGCAGTCCGGCGTGGCCACGATCACCGCGTTCGACTCCAGTGAACTGAGTGTGCACATCGCCGCCGAGGTGAAGGGTTTCGACCCGTCTCGGGTGCTGACCGGCAAGCGGCTGCGGCGCTCGGCCCGCTTCACCCAGCTGGCCGTGGCGGCGGCCCGCGAGGCCGCGCTGGATGCCGGGCTGATCCCGGCCGAAGCCGATCGGCCCCGCGACGAGCGGGACAAGGTCGATCCGGTCGACGGCATCGACCCGCACCGGGTCGGGGTGGTGATCAATGCCGCGGTCGCCGGATTCGACACGATCGAGCACGCCACCCGGCAGGTGCTGGGTGATGCGCCGGGCCGGCTCAGCCCGTACTTCGTCTCCTCCTCGCTGACCAACATGCCGGCCTGCGAGGTCGCCATCGATCTCGGCGTGCACGGACCGGTGACGGCCAGCGCGTTGGCCTGCGCCAGCGGGGTGTACGCGTTCCTGGAGGCTCGCAGGTTGATCCTCGCCGGCGAGGCCGATGTCGTGGTCTGTGGCGGCACCGATGCGGCGATCACGCCTGTGATGTTCCACGGACTGCAGACGATGGGCGCGCTGAGCAAGTACGACGGTGAGCCGACCAAGGCATCCCGGCCGTTCGACGCGGACCGGGACGGCTTCGTCTTCGGCGAGGGTGCCGTGGTTGCCGTGGTCGAGTCCGCCGAACACGCCCGCCGACGCGGTGCCAAGGCCTATGCGACCGTGGCCGGCGGAGCACTGACGGCCGATGCCTTCCACGTCAGCGCCCCCGAACCGACCGGCACCTTTGCGGCCGGCTCGATCACCGCCGCGCTGCGCAACTCCGGAGTCAAGCCGGACGAGGTCGACTACGTGTGCGCCCACGGCACCTCGACCAAGGCCAACGACCGAACCGAGACCGCGGCGTTGCACGAGGCCTACGGACGGGCCGCCGGCAAGCTCGCGATCAGCAGCCCGAAGTCGATGGTCGGGCATCTGATCGGTGCGGCCGGTGCGCTCGGGGCGCTGGCGTCGGTGCTGTCGATCCGGGACCAGGTGGTGCCGCCGACGATCAACCTGGACACGGCCGATCCGGACTGCGATCTGGACTACGTACCGAATCACGCTCGCCGGATGCCGGTCGCGGTGTCCGCCACCAACGCCTTCGGCTTCGGCGGACAGAACTGCGTCGCGGTATTCAGCGCTCCGGAGTGAACGGTCCCTCTGCGAGCTGCCGGACCGGCGCAATACAGTGATCAACCACCGGCCGACCAGAGGGGGATTCGATGCCGTATCGCTATGACGGCAGGGCTTACCGCGCCACCTTCGACGCGAACTTCAACTACCTGGCAGGGTTCTGGCGCAACGTCCGACGATTCGGTGATCGTCCGGCGCTGATCGACCCGGGGCTGATCGATCCGGGCCCGGCCGGCGAGCGTCGGAGCTGGAGCTATGCCGAGCTGGGCGACGAGGTGACACGGCTGGCCCAGGGATTGGCCGATCGGGGCGTACAACCCGGCGATGTGGTCACCTTCCAACTCTTCAACTGCGCCGAGTTCGCCCAGCTCTATCTGGCGATCGAGCAACTCGGCGCGATCGCGTCGCCGATCAACTTCCGGTTCTCGCCGGGCGAGACCGCGCACGTGCTCGACGACAGCCTGCCGGTGGTCTTCGTGTACGACGCCACCCTGAGCGAGCAGATCGGGACCGCGATCGAGCTCGCTGATCATCGTCCCGGGACCTTGATCGCGGTCGGCGGCGAGCCCGGCATCGACGGCGCCGAGCGGTATCAGGACCTGCCCGCCGAGACCGGCTACGACACCCCGTACGCGACCACCGCCTGGGACGAGACGCTGCGGCTGTACACCTCCGGCACCACCGGCATGCCCAAGGGTGTCTCGCTGAACAACGCTGCCGAGGTGCTCAGCGCGCACGACGTGATCATGCACTTCCCGCTGGCGCCGCAGGACAAGACCCTCAACATGACGCCGTGGTTCCATCGCGGCGGTATCTCCTCGGCGGGTCCGCAGCCGGTGTTCTACGTCGGTGCCGCGTCGGTGATCATGAAGCACTTCGACGCCGATGCCGTACTTGATCTTGTGCAGAGCGAAGGACTGACCTTCCTGATCGGGGCACCGACCAATCTGGCCCTGCTGGCGAGTGCTCAGGAGGCCAAGGCCCGCGATCTCTCCACCCTGCGCGGCATCGTCACCATGGGGGCACCGCTGGAGCGGGCCGCTTGCCTGCGCTACCAGTCGGTGCTGACACCGCGGATCTTCAACGGATACGGGACCACCGAGGCGTTCTGGAACACCTTCCTCCGGCCGGCCGATCTGCCCGATCATGCCGGCACCGCCGGCCAGGCATGCACCGACGACGACGTCCGGGTGGTCAACGTCTACGAAGATCGTCCGGCGGCCCCGGATGATCTTGCGCCGAAGGACGGCGCCAGCACCGGCGAGGTGATCATGAGGTCGCTGAAGTCGGGTTATGCGTACGTGAACAAGCCGGACGAGCAGCAGGCGAAATTCCGCGACGGCTGGCTCTACTCCGGCGACCTGGGCACCTGGGATGCCCGCGAATTCGTCACCATCGTCGGCCGCAAGGACGACATGATCATCTCCGGCGGAGAGAACGTTCATCCGGTGCAGGTCGAGGAGGTGCTCAACGAGCATCCTTCGGTGATCGACAGCATCGTGATCGGGCAGCCGGACGAACGGTGGGGGGAGATCGTGGTCGCATATGTGCAGACCGATGATCAGGAGTTGAGCGCCACCGAACTGGACAAGCATTGCTTGGCCAGTGCGATGCTGGCCGACTTCAAGCGCCCGCGCCGCTACCGGTTCGTTGATGATCTTCCGCGGACCGCGACCGGGAAGAAGATGCACTACGTGATCAGGAAGAGGCTGGCCGAGCCCGGCGAAGTTGATCAACTGCAGCGTCCCTAGGTCGGTTCGCCGCTTGCTCCTGAGCGAATGTGAGCCGGATGCTCAGCTCGTTGATAGTTCGGCTACAGAAACAATTGGCAGGGTGGTGCCGTTCCGAATCGAGGAGTGGTACCCGTGTCCGAAGCCTCGGTCCTGCCGCCGAGCTCAGTGTTGTTGCACATCGGCCCGTACAAGACGGGCACGACAGCGATCCAATCGGCTCTGTTCGCCGCCAAGCCACGCTTGTCGGAGTACGGCGTCGGCTATCCCGGCACCTGGCGACGACTGGTCGGCGCCGGGTACTCGGTGATGCGGTGGGCGCCCCGAGGTCGTACGGTGCCCGGTCCGGAGGTCTGGGATCGCTTCAGCGCCCACGTCCGTTCCCGTACCCAGGAACGAATCTGCGTCAGCACCGAGGACTTCTCCGGGATCGGAGATCCGAAGAAGGCCGACAAGATCATCAACGATCTCGGTGGGGATCGGGTGCACGTGCTGTACGTGGCCCGGGCCCTGCACCGGTTGTTGCCGTCGGCCTGGCAGGAACGGGTGAAGGGGCACGAGGAGCGCGGCTATCCCGACTGGCTGCGCAGTGTGCTGGCCTCACCCGGGGCGAAGAAGGACGCGGCGTACCGGGCCTTCTGGAGGCCGCACGATCTGGCGGCCAAGGTGCGGACCTGGGCGCCGTTGGTCGGTCCCGATCGATTCCATGTGTTGATCGCCGACGACTCCGATCGTGACTATCTGCTGCGCAGGTTCGAAGAACTGCTCGACCTGCCGAATGGATTCCTGGAGCAGGCGCCGACCGACAACGAGTCGTTGTCGCTGGTCCGGTTGGAACTGTTGCGGCGGCTGAACGAACGCTTCCGGGAGCGACAATGGTCGGACCGGCTCTACTACCAGCTGGTCCAGTCGGGGCTGACCAAGGGGCTGCAGTCCGCACCACGGTCAGATGTTGATCTTCGTCCGCCGCAGCTGCCGAGCTGGGCACTGGAACGGGTTCGCGAACTCGGTGAGCAGCGGATCAACACCATCACCGACAACGGTTTGGACGTGATCGGTGATCTTGACCGGCTCCGACCGCCCGCGGACTACCGCACCGACGATGATCACATCTCGATTCAGAGCCTGGTCACCCTGGACACCATGCTGGAAGGGATCTCCGCGCTGCTCGACGAGGTGGTCGAGCGCGACGACGAGCTACGGCTGGCAACCACGAGACAGCTGGAGAAGTCGCGGGTAGCCGCGAGCAATCCGCTCAGCCGGACATCGTCGCGGGCCATGCTGTCCGAGGTCGCCCGCCGGCAGCGACAGCGGATCCGGCGCTCCGCGGCCCGGGCGCTGCCTTCCCGACGCCGAGCCGAGCGGACGACTCCGGGTGGGATGGACAGGCAGCGCGAGAAGACTGCCGAGCTGGTGGAACGGTCGTGAGCCGACCGGGCGACATCAGCAGGCTCTGAGACGGGGCACGCACCAGCCCGGGCGCTCAGTTGCCGGGGCTGGAGTAGTGCCGAGTCATTCGGACGAAGAACAGGTAGCCGAGGACGAAGATCAGCGCGCCGGCAGCCGGCGAGGCGTAGGCGAGCCAGGCCGGCAGCGGGACCTCGTCCAGTCGCCCGAGCAGGGCGGCGGTGGGGAGGAATGCGATGAACGCCATCGGGAAGATGAAGGTCAGGCTCCACAACCCGAACCGGCCGAAGATCGTCAGCGGATAGCCGCTGAAGCGGACCAGGAGATCGTCGGCGAGCACCCGGAGAGCCGCGGTGTTGCCGAGCGGGAAATTCAACCCACAAAGGAATGTCTGGATCCCGGTCTCGGCCAACCCGCCGCCGAGGATGGCCAGGACCAAAAAGATGATCTTGCCCGCCGACCAGTCGATGGGCGCGTTGATGCTGAAGATGATCGTCGCGCCGAGACCGAGGACGCCGTCGCCGACCGCCATCAGGGGGAAGCGGGCGAAGACGATCTGCAGCCAGACGTTCACCGGTCGCATCAGCATCCGGTCGATCTCGCCCTGCCGGACCAGCCAATCGATCTGGAACAGGTTGCCGAACGGGACCACGTAACACGCGTGAGCGGCCAGTCGGATCGAGAACATCAACGCAATCTCGGAGAAGCCCCAGCCGCCGATCACCCCGAACTTCGCCAGCAGCACGCCGATGAAGAGCAACTGGGTGCCTTGGAAGACGAGTCCGCCGACGATGGTGGAGATGAAGCTGGTCCGGTATTGCAGGGCCGCGCGGAGCGCTGCGCGCATCAGCACCCGGGAGCCGCGCAGGTCCTGCCGGACGGCCGACGGCGGCGAGCTCTGAACGTCGTTGATCACCTGATCAGCCACCTTGCACCACCACCCGGTGCACGGCACGGGACCAGATGATTTTCAACAGCACGGCCAGCACGGCGATCCAGAAGACCTGCAGGGCAAGGGTGATCACCGTCTGGGTCGAGGTCAGGGTGCCGAACCAGATCGTCAGCGGTGCGTACATCTGAGCTTGGAACGGCAGCCAGCCCAGGATCTGCTGCAACCAACCAGGCATGAACCACAGCGGGATCAACGCGCCCGAGCAGAACGCCGTACCGAAGCGATACAAGATCATCGGACCGCCGTTGTCGATGGTCCAGAAGGCGACCATCGACATGGCCAGATTGGCCAGCATCACGTTCGCCACACCCAGCGCCATCGAGAGCCCCCAGATCAGGGCACCGCCCACGCTGTGCGGCGGCTGGAGTCCGCCGAGCAGCAGCCCGGTGGCCAGACCTGCCAGGCCGATCGGCAGCCGGGCCAGCATGGTGCCGGCATTCTGCGCCAGGGCTTGGGCGATCAAGCTCTGCGGTCGGGTCAGGTCGACGCCGATCTGGCCGAGCCGGATCCGCAGCGGGATCGAGGAGAACGCCCAGGGCATCACGATGGTCTGAAAGCACGCGGCCAGTACGGCGTAGGCGACCGCAGTCGACTGGTCGATCCCGGCGACTTGACCATGACCCTCGTACACGGTGCGCCAGACGATCACCGTCAGCACCACCTGGATGATCATCCCGATCGCGGCGACGAACGTGTCGAATCTGAACACCAACACCGATCGCGCACCCGCCCGGGTCATCCCGCGCAGGCCCTGGGTGATCGGTGGTTGGGTGCCGCTGGCGAGCTCAGGCGTCGCCATCGTGCTCCCCGGACGTGCTGCCGACCAGCTCCGGGCGGTCGGTGTAGAGCTGCCGGATCACGTCCTCCAACTCGGGCTCGATCACCGACAGGTCGACCAGCGAGAAGCGTGAGGTGATGTCGTTGATCAACCGCGGCGCCGGCACCAGCTCGGGATCGAAGCGCAGCGTCACGGCGCCGTCCTCGATCCCGACCGTCTCGGCCAACTCGGAGTTGATCAACGAAAGATCGGCCTCGGACTCGGGGCGTACGACAAGATCACGATGCGGCGCATAACGACGCTTCAACGTGTCCAGGCCGCCCTCGTACAAGATCTTGCCGTGGTCGATGATGATCACCCGATGGCAGAGCCGCTCGACGTCATCCATGTCATGGGTGGTCAGGATGATCGTGGTGCCGCGACGGGCGTTGGTCTCGGCGACGAACTCGCGGATCCGTTCCTTGGCCACCACATCCAGGCCGACCGTCGGCTCATCCAGGAAGACCACCGGCGGCTGGTAGAGCATCGCCGCCACCAGGTCGCCGCGCATCCGCTGTCCCAACGACAGCGAGCGGACCGGGGTGTCCAGGAATTCGTCCAGCCCGAGCAGCTCGGTGAACTCGGCCATCCTGATCTTGTAACTGCCGGGGTCGACCGCGTACAGATCACGGATCACCTCGAACGAGTCCCGCAGCGGCAGGTCGTACCAGAGCTGGGTGCGTTGGCCGAAGACGACGCCGATGTTGTGGGCATTGCGGCGACGGTCCCGCCACGGTTCCAACCCGGCCACCGTCGCCCGGCCGGAGGTGGGCGTGAGGATGCCGGTCAGCATCTTGATCGTGGTCGACTTTCCGGCCCCGTTCGGACCGAGGCAGCCGACCAGTTCGCCGCCGCCGATCCGGAAGCTGATCCCGTCCACTGCGCGGGTGATCTTGCGCCGCCTGGTGAACAGTCCCCTCAGCCCGGCGAACCGGCCGGGACGGATGTCCGGCCGAGAGAACTCTTTGCTGAGCTGATCGACCTCGATCTCTGACACCCGCCGAACGCTAGCGCAAACCGCGATCGCAGTACCGCCGATTTCTCGCCGGCCGAGGGTCACTCCGACATCCGGTCGGCAAGCTCGGACCGGGACTGGACGTTGAGCTTGTGGTAGATGTGCCGAAGGTGGTACTCGACGGTTTTCGGGCTGATGAACAGGGCCGCCGCCGCCTCCCGGGTGGTCCGGCCGGCGGCGAGCAGCTGGCCGATCTGACGTTCCTGCGGGGTCAACCGATCGATCGGATCATCGCGCTGTCGTTGCACCGTGGCTCCGGTGGCCAGCAACTCCTGGGCGGCGGTATCAGCCCACGGGGCGGCGCCCAGCCGGTCGAGGATCGCCATCGCCCGGCGCAGATGCGGCCGGGCGTCGGTACGGCGCCGGTTGCGCCGCAGCCAGGCGCCGTAGCTGAGCTCGGTGCGGGCGGTCTCGTACGCGTCCGGTGACTTGGCATGCCACTGCAGCGCCGTCTCGAAGTGGCTTTCGGGGTCGGCCTCGTCGGTCAGTGCCAGCGTTCGTTCACGGCGTGCCAGCGACCAGGGCTGGTTCTTCGCCCCGGCGAGTCGGACGAAATCGCCGATGATCTTGGTGTCGTCGAACGGTCTGCCGAGATGCAATGAGCACTCCACCAGCTCCGGTACGCACCACTGATCCGGGTCGGCGAAGTCGGCCTCGTTCAGCCAACCCTGCAATCGCCGGTAATGCTCGATGGCCTCGGCCGGTCGGCCGAGCGCGGCGTCGAGGTCTCCCCGAGCAAAGGTGAGCCAGAGCGAGGCCAGCCGGATCCGCCGATCGGACGCCAGAGCCTCCGCCTCGGCAATCAATTCGAGACATTGATCGGCCTTGCCACGCCGCGCGGACAACCAGGCCATGCCGGCCAGCGCGACCGCAAGATCAGTGCTCTGCCCGATCTCGCGAGCCAGCCGGATCCCTTCCAGATAAGCGGTCTCGGCATCGCTCCAGCGATCGGTGGTGGCCGCGTCCCGGCCGATGTGCATGAGGAGGTAGGGCAACGACCCCAGGGCTGCCTGCTCCCTGGCCTCCTCGATCGCGGCGTCGACCACGGCCCGTACCGGTCCTGCTTCCCGTAGCCACAACGCGCCCTGAATCCGTAGCGGCAATCGGAACCGCTCGGCCTGCAACTCTTCGATGTCGGCGACCAGGGAGACGGCACTGCGAATCAGACCGGCCCCTCGGGCGCCGTCGCCGGTGATGGTCCGCGCCATCCCGGTGGCGAGCGAACCGAGTGCCCTGCTGGCGGGGTCCTCGGCCAGACCGTCCAACACCTCGATCTGCGCAGCGGCCTGCCGGGCTTGCTCGGGTGCGATCAGGTAGAACGAGACGTGGATCGCGTCGGCCAGCAATCGAATGCCCGCGGCAGGATCCCGTTCCTTGATCATCTCGGCTGATCCGAACAGGGTCAGCAGAGCCTGGTCCAGCCGGCCGCACCGTGTCTCCACGGCGCCGCGCAATTCCTGCAGGTGGATCCGGATCGGCAGCGGCGGATCGGCTGCCACCGCTCGATCGAGCAATCGCAGGGTCCGATCGGGCTGCCCGGCCGACCAAGCCGACTCCGCGGCGCGGACCAGTCGACGCAGCAGGGCGTCCGGGTCGACACTCAACGACGCTGCTCGGTCGTACGCGTTGGCGGCAACGGCATGCGCGCCGCGGCCGGCGGCTCGGCCGGCGACATCCTCCAGCGCTCGCGCGGTCGGTTCGTCGGGATCCACCGCGCTCGCGGCCAGGTGCCAGGCCAGCCGGTGGAGCTGATCCGATCCGAGTGCATCGGCCAGCGCTCGATGGACCGTACGTCGCTGCGCCGGGCTGGCGGCACCGTAGACGGCCGACCTGACCAGCGGGTGTCGGAACAGAAGTTGATCATGGTGGACGGCCACCAGACCGGCGTCGATCGCCTCGCCCAGAAACGGCCGGTGCAGCCCGATTGCAATGCAGGCGGCGTACACGGTGGCCGCGCTGCTGCAGTCCGCGGCCGCCACCAACAACGCCATCCGGCCGCCGGCGGAGAAGCCGGCGACGCGGCCGACGAAGGCCTGGCCGAGGCGATCGGGCAGGGCAATCGGGAAGTCCTCCGGGATGCCGTCCAGTTGATCAAGATGATCACGAAACTCCAACAGGGCAAGGGGATTCCCGGCGGTCAACCGATACAGTCGGGTGAGTTGATCAGGTCGTACCGGCGAAGGATCGCGTGCCAACAGCTGTTCGGCGGCTGCCAGCTCGATGCCGGTGATCGGGAGCACCGGCAGGCTCAGCCACGGTTCGCTCCCCGGCGTGTTCGATCGTACGCCGGCCAGGATCGCGATCGCATCGGCCGCCAATCGGCGCGCGGCGAAGATCATCGCCTCGGTCGACGACTCGTCGAGCAGTTGCGCGTCGTCGATGATGATCATGGTGGGCACGTCCTCGGCGGCCAGCGTGATCAGGCTCAGGGTGGCCGCGCCGATGGCGAAGCGGTGCGGCCCGATCGCGGCCGGGTCGTCATCGCCCGGTCCGCCCAGCAGCAACGCCGTCGACAAGGCCCGTTGCTGGGCCGGCGGAATCCGCTCCCGGAGGTCGAGGACGGGGCGCAACAGTTGCAGCAGTCCGGCGAACGGGATCTGCTGTTCGGCCTCGGTCGCGCGGACGTGCAGGACCCGCATCGCACCCGCCATCGATTCGGCCTCGGTCAGCAGCGCGGTCTTGCCGATCCCGGGCTCGCCGGCCAGCACCAGCACGTGGCTGTCGCCCATCCGCGCGCCGGCCAGGAGCGTGCCGATGGTCCTTTGCTCAGACTCGCGTCCGACCAGCACCGGATCAGTCTAGGGAAGTCCCGTCCTCGGGCGGGTGGAAACGACTAGGTGGGGCACCTGATGCGAACAACACCGACACGGATCTAGCGTCGTGACGCCGGGCCGACCGCCGTTGACGATCACTGGGGTCGGCCACGGATCAAGATCAACAAACCAACTCTCACGGGGGATCACACATCATGACCGAACTGAAGGAACCGACAACGGTCGACGTCGACACGTTGATGGCGTTCGTCTTTCGTTGTGTCGACGAGGTCGGCGCCAGCCTGAGCACCGCACAGGTGGTGATGGGGGACCGACTCGGCTACTACCGCGCGATGACGTCGGGGCCGACCACGCCCAGCAAGCTCGCCCAGGACACCGGGACCGCGGAGCGCTATGCCCGCGAGTGGCTCAACGCCCAGGCTGCCGGCGGCATCGTCAGCTACGACGTCGAGACCGGTGACTACCGGCTGCCACCGGAGCAGGCGGTCGCGATGACCGACGAGTCCAGCCCGGCCTATCTGCCTGGCTTCTTCCAGCTGGCGCTCGGCTCGCTGCAGGCCACCGACAAGATCATCGAAGCCGCCCGTACCGGCGACGGCTATGGCTGGGACGAACAGACACACAACGTCCACCAGGGCTGCGAAAGGTTCTTCCGACCGGGATACAACGCACACTTGTTGGCCGAGTGGTTGCCTGCCCTGGACGGTGTGGTGGCCAAGCTGGAGACGGGGGCCAAGGTGGCCGACATCGGTTGTGGCTTCGGCGCGTCGACGATCATCATGGCCAACGCCTTCCCGAATTCGCGGTTCACCGGCTCGGATTATCACGCGGAGTCTTTGGCTGCGGCTCGCGAGGCTGCCGAGGCTGCCGGTCTCGATGA
>DATCVL010000281.1:0-10486 GCA_036566865.1 Microlunatus sp. | reverse complement strand
GATCATCCGGACCGACGATCTCGAGGGTGGCTGGCAGCCGATTCCGTTCGAGGGCAGTTGGTTCCCGGACGCGTTCATCTGGTCGATGGGCGTGTTGCAACGGCACGTCACCGGCGAGTTGGACTCCCTGCCGACCGGCATCGATGACGTCTTCAAGACGATGGCGCTGGTCGAGGCGGCCTACAGCTCCGATGCGGCCGGCGGTGTCCGGCCGCAGTACCGAGCCGATCATCAGCGATGACCGTGACGCGGCCTAGGTGCCGGCCTCGGCGGGCTGTCCCGTCGGAACCACGTCGGCCATCGTCCGGCAGCCCCGGAGTGGGACCGCAACAGCGGCAGCACGGCGAGCAGCCCGACACCGGCGGCTACCCTACGACGCGTCGTCGAGGGGTGCCGTCCGCTCGATCACCTCGGTCAGTTGTCGGTGCAGATCCTTCAACTCGGTCATCTCCATACCGAGCCGGTCCATGATCGCCGGTGGCACGTCGAGGGCCTGCTTGCGCAGGCGACGACCCGCCGGCGTCAAGGTGATCTTGAGACTTCTCTCGTCCTGCGGGTCGCGGGTCCGGGTCAGGTAGCCGATCGCCTCGAGTCGCTTCAGCAGCGGCGACAGGGTGGCCGGCTCCAACGACAACAGCTCCGCCAGCTCGCGGACCGCCAGCGACTTGTGTTGCCACAGCGCCAGCATCACCAGGTACTGCGGGTGGGTCAGCCCCATCGGATCCAACAAAGGGCGGTAGAGGCCGATCACCCTCCGGGAGGCGACCGCCAGGGCGAAGCAGACCTGCCTTTCCAATGCCAGCAGGTCATCCGACGCTGTCGATTGCCGTGTCGTCATCGGCACAGCATATACTGCGTGGACGAATAGTTAGTGGCCTAAGGAAATGGTGATGGTGGACAAACGGCGGGCGTCCAGCGACATGAGCGACGAGATGACTCCGCACAGCGAGGCGGAGCGTCGCAGCCTCGACATCACCCAGCGGGTACTCGCCTCGCTGCTGATCATCATCGTGATGGGCGCGATCTCGGCCACGTTGGCCGGCTACCTGGTGTTGCGCGGGGACCAGGATCTGTCCGGCCGCTCCGACGTGATCGGACTGTGGGTGATGACCGGCGTGATCGGCCTGATGAGCGCGATCGCCGTGTTGGCAGTGAATCGACGACCGTTCTACCACCCGTTGGTGCTGCTGGGACTGGTGCCGATGGCAGCATCCGCCTACTGGATCTTCACCTGATCCGGAGCCGGGTCAGCTGTCCAGATAGAGGCAGAAGGGGTGCCCGTCGGGATCGAGCATCACCCGGACATCCTGCTGGGGTTGGAATTCCGCCTGCACCGCACCGAGTGCCTCGGCGTCCTCGACCGCCGCGGCGACGTCGCGGACACCGACGTCGAGATGAAACTGCATCTGCTGCCGCCCGGCTTCATTGGGCCAGATCGGACGGTCGTAGACCTTCTCCAGTTGAAACGCGAGGTTGCTCCAGGTGCCACGACCTTCGGCGTCCCGCATCTGCATGGTGACCCAGGTCGGCTCCTCACCGGAGATCTCCCAACCGAACAGGTCGCGATAGAACCTCGCCAGGGCAGGAGGATCGGGGCTGCCGAGCACGACGCCGAGCCAACCGGTGAATCCGCGGATACCAGCCATGCTCGGCACTGTAGCCACCGTCGGCGCTCAGCGGAACAGGGTCACGTGCTCGCCCGTCCCGACCACCCACGATGCTGAGGCGTCGGTACGACCTTCAACGGTCAGCCCTGGCGGGCTGACGATCTCCGCTTCGGCACCCGGTGGCACCGAGACCTGCAGCCGGACCAGGCTGGGTTCCCGAGCCCACTCAACCGCCCAGCGACCAAGATCGCTGTGATGATCGGCACGGGCCGAATCCACACCGGACAAGGGGATCGGGGCGATCCTGGCACGGCGCCAGCCGATATCGCCCGGCGCCTGGGCGAGGCCGGCCACCGACCCGGTCAACCACCGGTCGATGTAGCCGAGCATGAAGTGATTGGCAGAAGCACCGGAGCTGACACCGGTCCAGTGTTCGGCCAACGCCGTACAGCCCTCGGTCACCATCTGGCCGTAGCCGGGCACGTCGGTCCGGGTCGCCATCGTCGCGATCAACTCGTGTTCGCCGAGCCGGGTCAGCTGCCGCAGCAATGCGGGAAGCCCGATCTCGCCGACGGTGAAGCGATCGCCGTCGGCATGAATCCGTTGCAGCAGTAGGTTCTCTGCCGTTGATCGCTGCTGATCGGTGAAGACGCCGCCGAGGTCCAGCAGCAGGGCCAGGCTCGCCTGGCTACTGACGGTGAGCGGATCGTCGTCCTGCCGGGTCAGGTAGCGATCCGCCAACCGGCCTCGGATCTCCGCTGTCCGTCGGAGGATCCGGTCGGTTTCGTGATCATGTCCGATCAGCGGCGCCAACTCCGCCGCCGCGTCCAGCATCAGGGCGTGGCCGTACGACGCGACCAGCGGGCGCGGGGTGGAGTCGTCCAGGGTGATCCAGTCGGCCAGTCCGTGATCAAGAAGGTCGGCGCCGGCCAGCCCGTCGATGTAGTCGAGATAGCGCAAGCCGGGCACCCACGCCTCGCGCGCGGGTCGGAGATCACCGTAGGTCCGATACAGCAGCCGGGGGAGCTGCCAGATCGCGCTGCCCCAGTTGACGTCGTCACGGAAGCCGAAGTCGGGCCCGATATGGGTCGGACTGTCGAAGATCACCAACTCCGGTGCGATGTCCGGCACCAACCCGTCGGCGGTCTGGGCATCGGCCATGTGCGTGATCAGATCGGCGAAGTGCCGGCGGATGTCGTACCGGAAAGCCAGCGGCTCGAACACCAGATGGGTCTGTTCGAGCCAGCCCAGTTTCTCCCGGTGCGGACAGTCCGTCGGCACACTGACCAGATTCGAGTCGATCGCGTTGCCGACCAGACGATGGATCCCGTCGAGCACCGGATCGGAGCTTGCAAACGACCCGACCAGCGAATTGTCGGTCATGATCCGCTCGGCGTCGACCATGATCAGATCGTCGGTCGGCGGTACGGGGTCGCCCGCCGCATCGATGATCTTCGCTTCGAGGTAACGGAATCCGTGATAGCAGAATTGCGGGTGCCACTCGGCGGCACCGCCGCGACCCCGATAGGAGTCGACGATCGGCCGACCGGTGGAGTGTTGATCAACGTGCCCGGCCTGGTCCAGATACTCCGACGGCCAGAGCTCGACCCTCGCACCGGCAGGAAAGTCGGCCCCGAGGCGTACCAGCTCACGGCCGGCCAGATTTCGGCCGAAGTCGAAGATCATTGCATCGTCCACGGTGGTTCGGGCCACCGGCTGCAGGGTCTCGACCGCCCGCATCGGCGGCGTGCGCCGACGCCACGGCTGCGGGCCGGCTGCGGCGTCGAGAACGGTCACCGAGGTCCACGCGTGATCATCGGTCCCTTCGGCCGTCAGCCAACCGTCCGGCTCCAGGGCTGCGTCGTAGTCCTCACCGCCGTACCAATGGGACAGGGTGGTCGGGCCGAGCCGGCACTGCCAGCCGTGATCGGAGTTGATCACCCGGTGCGATCCGTCGGCGAAATCGATCATGAAGGCAACCCGGGCTCGCGGCGGCACCAGCAAACCGGTGAACTTGGTGTATCGGTCGGGGATCCGCCGGACGTGAGCGCTGCCTTCACCGAGTTGCAGGACGAACTCGGTCCGTCCTGGCGCCAGCAGGTCGGTCACGTCGTGAGAGGTAGCGGCTACCCGGACCGCGAAGTCGCTGCTGCCCGGCTCCAACACGTCGTCCGTCACGGGGTGGCCGCCGAGGTGTCCGACCCAGACTCCCAGTGCCGCGATGGTGACCCGGGCCCGAACCGGTTGTTGATCAAGCTCGAGCACGGTACGCAGCACCGGTGCGGCCAGCGGCGGATTCTTCGCCGCCCACTGCGGGTGGGTGATCCAGGCTGCGGCGTCGAGATCGTCCAACGAGGTCTCGGTCACGATGTCCGCTCCGGCATCGGCGTGATCTCCAGGGCGAATCGATACGTCTGCAGTGGCAACAGATACCGGTCCGGCAGGGCCGGGCCACAGGCCGCGCTGCCGACACCCTGCTGACCATGATCAAGATTCAGCCAGAGCTGCCCGGAGTCGACGAGTTGATGGGGATGGTCGGCCGCGGCGAGCTGTTCGCTGGTCCACCGGCGAGCGGTGAAGTCGATCACCGGATCACCGTCGATCCGCAGCGTCGGTAGGCCGCCGCCGGACAGCTCCAGCCAGCGAACATCGACGTGGTTTCCGTTCTCCTGCGGCACTGGGTATGGCGTCTGCAGTGAATCCACCGATCGTTGGTGCAAGCCGACGACGGCCGCCGATCGGCTGTCGGCATAGGTCTCCTCGGGGCCTGGCCCGAACCAGCGCACCAGGTCGTATCCGGGCGGCAGGCCGAAACGCAATCCGATCCGAGGCGGGCGAACATGGTGATCACCGTATCCGGTCGGGTCCCAGTCACCGATCGGATCGGCGGTCACTTCCAGCCGGACGTGATCGGGCCGCAGGATCCACTCCAGTCGGGTCCGGAAGCCGAGCGTCTGCGAGGCGGGTCCACTCCGACCGCTCACGACCACCCGGTCGTCGCACACCTCGACCCCGTCGACGCGATGCAGGATGCGGTCCAGTCCGACCGCCGACCAGGTCTTGGCAAGATCATTTCGGTCGCCCTGCCCGTGATCGTTCTCGATCGGTGCGCGCCAGAGGTCCAGGGTCGGTCCGACGGCCGGCACTCCGGCGACGCTGAGCAGCCGACCCGTGTCCGGATCGAGCTCGACAATCTCCTGGCCCGGAGTCGCCGACACGGAGGGTCGGACGGCTCGAGCCGGTCGCTGCGCTGTGCCGGTGCCGTACGGGAACTGTTCCCAGGCCACGCAGTGACCGGCAGGAGCCCAGGCGGTTCGGGCGGTCAGCCGGGCCTCGACCAGCAAGCGACCCTCGCCGACTTCCTGCGGCGCCGGCACCGGCAGCGGAACGGTGATCGACTGCCGCGGCCCGCAGGGCGGCACAGCCAGTGTGCCGGAGTTGCATTCCTGCCCATCGACCTGGTGGCTCCAACCGAAGGCCAGGCCGGACAGGTCGCGGTGATCATGAAGGTTGCTGATCACCAGCTGCGGTCCGGCAGTATGCGCATCAGCGGCAGCCAGGGTGAACGAGATCGGTTGGATCGCCTTGTGCAGTTCGGCCAAGCCGGGCGACGGCGTACGGTCGGCGAACAACAGCCCGTCCAGGCAGTAGCGGCCGCCGTTCGGCCGGTAGTCGATGTCACCGCCGTGGCGCAGGTAGCTGCTGCCGTCCTCGGTGGTGCCGGTCAGGCCGTGATCGATCCACTCCCAGACGAAGGCACCGGCGAAGCGGTCGTGATCATCGAGAATCCGCTGGTAGTCCTGCAGCGATCCGGGCCCGTTGCCCATGGCGTGGCCGTATTCACAGAGCAGGAAGGGCAGTTGCCGTCGTCGTTGATCATCGGGGGAGTGCGGCCTGACGCCGTCCGGGGTCGGCTCCTCGCGACGGCCGATCGCTTCCAGGGTTGCCAGATCGGGGCACATCAGGCTGAAGAAGTCGGAGTGCCGGTAGCTGCGGTCTCGTTCGTAGTGCAATGGTCGGCTCGGGTCCCGCTGCCGGATCCAGTCCTCGATCTCGGCCAGGTTGGCCCCGGCGTCGCTCTCGTTGCCGAGTGACCAGATCACCACGCACGGATGGTTCTTGTCCCGTTCGACCATCCGCGCGGTCCGGTCCAGGAGCGCGTCCCGCCACTGCGGTTCATCCAGCGGATTGCCCTGCCAGCCGGCGTAGATGAAGCCGTGGGTCTCGATGTCACATTCGTCGACCACCCACAGCCCGTACTCGTCGCAGAGCCGGAGGAAATCCGGATGTGGTGGGTAGTGCGCGGTACGGACAGCGTTGACACCCGCTCGCTTCATCATGATCAGATCGGTGATCATGGTCGCCCGGTCGAGGCTGCGTCCCAGGTCCGGATGATGTTCGTGCCGGTTGACACCGCGGAGATAGGTCGGCGAGCCGTTGATCAGGAACCGGCCGTCGCGGATCTCCACCCGCCGAAAGCCGATGGCCAGCTCGATCGATTCGCCACCGGCCGACAAGTCGCCGCGATACAGCCGGGGCTGTTCGGCGCTCCACGGATCGACGTCAGGGATGGTGACCTGCTCACCGGTGGCGAGGTCCAGACCGAGTTCCTTGATCACCACCCGGCCCGGCCGGTCGGCGTCGACCCGGAGGAGTCCGGCGCCGGTGGCGGAGTCGTAGTCGGCGTGCACGAAGTAGTCGTCGATCGCGTCCGCCGGCCGGCACAACAACTCCACATCGCGGAAGATCCCGGGCAGCCACCACATGTCCTGGTCCTCCAGGTAGGAGCCGGAGGACCAGCGATGAACCCGGACCGCCAGGACATTGTCGCGATCCCGGACGAGCCGGCCGACCTCGAACTCGAACGGCAGTCGGCTGCCCTTCGAATGGCCCAGCAGGCTGCCGTTCAGCCAGACCGTGGCGCAGGAATCGACGCCCTGGAAGCGAAGCACCACGCGCTCGCGATCTTGGTCACCCGGCCAGGGCGCCGGCAGATCGAAGCGGGTGCGGTAGTCACCGGTCGGGTTGTCGGTCGGCACCCGGGGTGGATCGATCGGGAAGGGAAAGGCAGTGTTGGTGTAGAGCGGCCGGTCGTAGCCCTGCAGCACCCAATGCCCGGGTACGGTGATCTGGTCCCAGTCGCCGTCCTCGAGGTCGACGCTGCCGACGTGTTCGCGGATACCGCGATCGGTGGCCGACAGCCGGAATCGCCACTGACCGTTCAGGCTGAGCCGCGGCGCATCGGAGCTGAAGTCGGCGCGCGGGAGCCGCCGGCCCGAGCCCGGGCAAGGATCCTGGTGGAAGTCGATCACTGCTACGTTGCCGTCCTGACTGAATGCTTGAAGCGTTTCAGGACGAGACCGTACGGAGGTTGACTCATCCCGTCAAGAGGATCGACGGCCGATGCGCCGACGCCGGAACGACATCTTGACTCGTTTCAAGCGGGCGGCCAGGATAACAGCGCCGGCTGGGACGACAGACTGAAGGAAGATCATGAGACTGCAAGGACGCACAGCATTGGTCACCGGAGCGGCCGGTGCTCTCGGCTCGGTGATCGGCGAACGACTCGCCGCCGAGGGAGCGCGGGTGATCGGACTCGACCTTGATGCCGACGGGCTGGAGCGGCTCGGCAAGTCGGTCCGCGAGGTCGGCACCGATGCGATCGCGGTCGCGGTCGACCTGACCGACTTCGACGCGGTGCAGGCAGGGGTGCAAGGCGCGGTCGATCAGTGGGGCCCGGTGGACATCCTGGTCAATGCGGCCGGCGGCGGTGCGGTCAGCTTCTTCTCCGAGATGAGCTACCAGACCTGGAGCACTCAGATCGATCGCAACCTGAACTCGGTCTTCAACGTAACCCGCGCGGTGCTGCCCGGGATGCTTGATCAACATCACGGCCGGATCATCAGCATCGCTTCGGTGGCGGCGATTGCGGGCGGTCGGCTGGTCCGTGGCGCGACCGCGTACGCGGCCGCCAAGGCGGGCATCGTCGGCCTGACCAAGGCCCTGGCGATCGAGGTCGCCGAGCAGGGAGTCACGGTGAACTGTCTGGCGCCGGGTGCGCAGGCAACTCCGGGACGTGATCGGGACACGCCCGAGCGCCGGGAGGCCCTGTTGGCGCAGATCCCGACCCGGCTGCTGGGGCGGCCGGAGGACCTGGCCGAGTCGGTGGTCTTCCTGGCCTCCGACGCGGCGGTGAATGTCACCGGCGTGATCCTGCCGCTGGACGGCGGGCATTCCATCTGAACCGTCGGTGGCGATCGACACCGACAGCCAGGCGATCAGCGAAGATGATCAAGGAGAAGCGATGACGGACCGACTGCAGCGCGGCAAGGACAAATTCAACGAGGTCTACGGCGACGGCAAGGCCGACGGCCTGATTGCCATGCAGACCGGGCTGGCGCAGGACCTGGCCCGGTACGGGATCGAGTTCAACTTCGGCGACATCTATGCCCGCCCGGGCCTGACGCTGGCCCAACGTGAGTTGATCACGCTCGGGGTGCTGGTCGCACTCGGCGGGCTCGAGCCGCAGCTACGTGGACACACGCGCGGCGCGCTGAATGTCGGTGCGACGCCGACCGAGATTCTGGAGACGATCATCCACACCGTCCAGTACGTCGGCTTCCCGCGCGCCCTCAACGCGATCAAGGTGGTCACCGACACGCTGGTGGAGAACGGCGCCGCGCTGCCGGAGCCGACCGGCGATTGATCGTTGATCATGGCAGGATGACGCCGAACGGACGGGAGGTGGACGATGGCTCGAGTTGGGATCCGCGAGGTGGCAACCTACGCGGGAGTCTCGATGGGCACGGTCTCGCACTTCCTCAATCATCCCGACCGGGTGTCCGCCGAGAAGGCGCAGCGGATCCAGTCCGCCATTGATCAACTCGGCTTCGTCCGCAACAACGCCGCCCGGCAATTGCGGTTGGGCCACAGCACCACCGTCGCCTACATCGCGCCGGACGTGTCCAATCCCTTCTTCGCAACGCTGGCAGAAGGCGCCGAGGAACGTGCCGCCGAGGCAGGACTGTCGGTCTTCCTGGCCAATTCTCGCGGCGAACGTCAGCGCGAGGACTCCTATCTTGCGCTCTTCCAGGAGTACGGCGTACGAGGCATGTTGGTCGCCTCACCGCTGGCGATCGAGGATCGGCTGGAGGTGATCCGGCGCCGAGGCACACCGTCGGTGCTGGTCGGCCGACTGGCCGGCAGTGATCAACAACCGTCGGTGTCCATCGACGACGTCCTGGGCGGGAGCCTGGCGGCGACCCACCTGATCGACGGCGGGCATCGCCGGATCGCTTTTGTGGGTGGGCCGATCAGCGTTCAGCAGGTGTCCGATCGACTGCAGGGCGCGAGCAACGCCGTCCGCCAATCGGGCACGGCCACGCTGGAGGTGATCGACGTCGAGACCCGGCTGATCTCCACCGGCCATCAGATCGGATCAGCGATTGCCGCCCGGCCGCCCGCTGCCCGTCCGGACGCGATCTTCACCGCCAACGACATGATCGCGATCGGCCTGGCCCAGACCTTGATCAGTTCCGGGATCGACATCCCCGGTGAGATCGCGGTGGTCGGCTACGACAACATCGAGTACGCGGAGAATGCGATCGTCCCGCTGACCTCGGTCCGGCCTCCGCACGAGGAGTTCGGCCGGGCCGCGATCGAGCTGCTGCTGGAAGTGATCGACAGCGACAAGCCGTTGGCCGACCCGCATCGGATCTTCGCGCCGGAACTGGTGATCCGGGGCAGCAGCCGGCGGCAACGCGCTCGCAAGCGTCGTTGACCGCGGCCGCGGCCCCGATCACCGGATCGGGCAGCGAAAGTGGTGTCGTCCGGGCGACACGCTGAACACACTGCCGTCGGGCAGTTCGACTGTTCCGGCGCTGCCGATCGGCACCTCCACCTCGACGCTGAGCTCACCGTTGTCAAGCTGCCAACGGATTCCGGCCGGTCCGTACGGCGTCTCCAGGCTCGCCTCGGCCCAGTGCAACCCGCCGCCGGGCTGCGGTCGGAAGCCGATCCGTCGATAGCCCGGTTCGACCTCCCTGATCCCCGCCACCACCTGATGCATCCAGTCCGCGACCGCACCGAGGGCGTAGTGGTTGAAGGAAGTCATGGTGCCGGGATTCACCGTGCCGTCCGGCAGCAGGCTGTCCCAGCGTTCCCAGACCGTGGTCGCGCCCTGGGTCACGGCGTACAACCAGGACGGGCACTCCCGCTCCAGCAAGAGGTCATAGGCGGCGTCCAACTGCCCGGTGTCCGACAACGCCTTGCTGACCAGCGGCGTGCCGACGAAACCGGTGGAGATCCGGTGGTCTGCCGCAGTCACCAGTTCGGCCAGTCGCACGCCGGCAGCGCGAGTGCTCTGCTCATCCGGAAACAGCGCGAACCCGATCGCCAACGCGTACGCGGTCTGGGCGTCACTGGTCATCCGCAGCCGGTCGCCGTCCATGATCACGTAGCTGGCACAGAAAGCCTTCCGAGTCTGCTCGGCGAGGTTGCGGTAATGGTCGGCATCGGTGTGCCGGCCGATCGTCTCGGCGATCTTGGCCAGCGTCGCGGCCGAGTGTGCGAAGTAGGCCGTGGCGACCAGGTACTTGTCGGTCTTGGCATCGGCCGGATCCTGCGGTGGCGCATCGGGATCAAGCCAGTCGCCGAGCTGGAATCCCTTGTTCCACAGGTGATCCGGGCCGGCCAATCGGTCGATCAGATCAACCCACGCCTTCGCGCTGGAGTATTGATCATGAAGGATCCGCACGTCGGCGTAGCGCTGATACAGCAGCCAGGGTGTGAGCACCGCGACGTCGCCCCAGGCAGCGCCCGGCCGGATCGGCGTCCAGGTCTGGTGGGCCGGGATCACCGGCACGTACCAGGGCACGGTG
>DATCVL010000280.1:0-19238 GCA_036566865.1 Microlunatus sp. | reverse complement strand
GTCCTACCGCGGCCACTGGTGGCAGGCCCGCGAGCACACCCGAGACCAGGCACCCGGTGCACACCACGGACCATGGCGACTCGTGGGGTAGCCGGCCGCCGGTCCGAAATCGACACAGACGCCACTGACGAGCGATGAGGTTGGAGCCCCGATGAGCATTTCTCGACGTACCTTTCAGCGGTCGGCCGCGGCAGTGGCCGGCTCCGTGCTGCTCGGCGGACGCGTCACTACGGCTGCCGCGACGCCGACGGGTGGCGACACGGAGAACGGCAGCACCGCCAACCGCGCCGGCCCAGCGACGTTCCCGATCGTGACCGAAACCGACACCGAGATCGCGGTGGACAACGGTCGGATCCGGGCGGTGATCTCCAAGGAGTTCGAAGGCCGGGTCACCTCGTTGCGGTTGGGTGATCAGGAATTGATCGGCCCCGGCGGTCGTGGTCGATTCGACCAGAACGTCAATCTGCTCGAGCCCAAGATCGAGATCACTCCGGCACCGGTCACGTACGCGATCGAACGTGCCGACGGCATCGTGATGGTCACCGTCTCTCTGCCGCCGTCCACCGACGCGCCCTATCAACGCGATCGCAGTTACATCTTCGCGGCCGACGAGCCGGGCTTCCACCTGGCGCCGCGATTCGCGCACCGCGCCGAGCATCCCACGATCTCGGTGGAACAACACCGGTTTGTGTGCTGGCTCGACCCGGCGATCTTCACCCATGCCAGCCTGGAGGACGACGACTTCGGCAAGCCGTGGCGAGCGGCCGCCGCTCAACTGCCGACGCCGGATGAGCTCGGCACCGGTCCGATGGTGATGGATGCAACGTACGACCTGGACGGTCTGGGGAGCGGCTATCCGCGTCGCTACTACACCAAGTACGACTGGGCGATCTCGATGCGTGATCACCTCACGCACGGTCTCTACGGGCGTGTTGGTGATCATTACGTCGGAGCGTTCGCGGTGCTGGCCAACCGGGAGTCCTTCAACGGCGGCCCGGATCGTCAGGATCTGACGTTGCACCAGACCGACGCCGGCCCGGTTCTGCTGCTCGAACCGCATGCCACGCACTACGGCGCCCCGTTCGTGATTGCCGACGGCGATTGGTCGAAGACCTACGGGCCGTACTTCGTCTACCTCGGAACCGCGGACGACCCGGCCCGGCTCCGGCGGGATGCCTTGCAGTACGCCGATCCGCAGCGGCACGCCGACCTGTACGACCGGTCCGGCCTGTACGGCTGGGTGCGTTCTGTCGATCGGGTCACCGTCAAAGGCCGGTTGAACATCCGCGGTGCGTCCGAAGCCGGTGCGTCGGTGATCTTGTCCGATGACGAGACGCCCGCGCAGGACAGCGCGGCCGGCTTCCAGTACTGGGCCGATGTCGACGCCGACGGCAGCTTCCGGATCGATGGTGTCCGGCCCGGTCGCTACCGGCTGACCGCCAGGCGGTCGGGTCTGTGGGGTGAGTACGTCCGTGATCATGTCCTGGTCGACGCCCCGATGAAGATCAACATCGACTGGC
Organism: Microlunatus sp.; assembly: GCA_036566865.1. Taxonomy (GTDB): domain Bacteria; phylum Actinomycetota; class Actinomycetes; order Propionibacteriales; family Propionibacteriaceae; genus Microlunatus. Next base: position 17,718 of record DATCVL010000280.1, on the reverse strand, counting down.
GACCCGAGCGCCACGGCCGTACCGTTTGGCAGATCGGCACCCCGAACGGCAGTTCGGTCGAGTTCGCCGGCGGCGCCGAGGCCCGGCGCTACGACAGCATGACCGGCTACCTCGATCGCTACCCCCGAGGCGTCGACTACCGGGTCGGTGTCGGCAGCCCCCAGGACTGGTTCTTCACCCAGCCGCAGCGGATCGACGGCTCCGAGGTTGACCCGTGGCGGATCCGATTTGATCTTGGTGAGCAGCCGGCTGCCGACGCCGTGCTCACGCTGACGATCGCGCTGGCCGCCTGGTCGCTGGACTCGGCGGTGCCCAATCCCGGCCTGCCCAGCAATCTCACCATCGGCTGCAACGACGGGGCCCCGTTGGTGTGGGACTTCGACCCCGACGCCCCACGCGGTGCGATCTATCGCAGCGCCAACCGAGCTCGCAACTTCGTCCGAGCGTTTCGACTTGATCCGGCCTGGTTGCGGGCAGGGGAGAACGTGATCACGTTGACGGTCAACCAGGGCATCGCCGACGTGGTCACTCAGGCGACCTACGACGCGTTGCGGCTCGAGCTGGATTGATCACTCTTGCTGACCGCGGTCCGATCCGGATCCGACGCATCGGACCGATGATCACGAGCCGGATCGGGCAGCTGTGCTTGATCCGGCACCGCCGGGAGATCCTGTCCGGTCAGGGTCGCGGTGCGGCGATGATCGGCCCGACGGCGGGAGTAGTTGCGGACGCTGATCCAGGCCAGGTTGCCGAGGATCAGCATCGCTGCCGCGGCGATGATCACCACCAGATTCGGAGCGCCGAGCATCTTGATCCCGGAGCAGACGAGCAAGATCGCCAACGCCCGCCGGACGATGCCGCCCGGCGCCCGGGATGAGATCTGGGCGCCGATCACCGCACCCGGTACGGCACCGATCAACAAGGAGATCGCGACCCCGAAGTCGGCATCGCCATTGATCACATGCGCAGTCGCGGCGGCAGCCACCAGAGGCACCGCCTGGACCAGATCGGTGCCGACCAACTGGGACGCCTTCAGCGCCGGGAACATCATCAACAGCACGACCACGATGATCGATCCGGAGCCGACCGAGGTCAGCCCGACGAACAACCCGGCGACCGCGCCGAGGATCACGATCGGGACCGGGCGGATGACGATCTCCGGTGCGGTGACGGTCACCGGCCGGCCCTCGCCCCAGGCGGTGTGATTGACCCGCAGTTGCCGCCAGGCCCGATAGATCAGTCCGGCTGCCGCGATCAACAGCGCCGCCCCGAGCGTGTACGACAGCACCGTGTTGGTGGCCTCGCCGAGATCGAGCGCCTTCAGGGCGAACACACCACCGAAGGCCGCCGGAACCGACCCGACACAGAGCCAGCCCACCAGCTTCAGATTGACGGTCTTGCGCCGCAGGTGCACGATCGCGCCGGCCGGCTTCATGAACAGGCTGGTGACCAGGTCGCTGGCGATCGCCACCAGCGGATCGATCTTGAACAGAAACACCAGCATCGGCGTCATCAGCGCGCCGCCACCCATGCCGGTCAATCCGACGATGATGCCGACACCGAGGCCGCCGAGCAGGAGTCCTGGGTCGAAGAAATCCACCGGCGCCTCTCGTACAGGATCAGATCTGGCAGCTACCGGGACGGGGCCGACCGGTTGGGCAACCGAGCCCGTAGCGGCCGAGTGCCGCCCGGGCACCCAATTCCTGGCAGCATAATCGGGATGGTCGGGTACGGCCGCATCGGATCGGTCTTCGGACACAGAACCAACCCCGTACCAGGGCTGCGATCCGATCGGCCCGGTGGCGAAGGCGCAAGCGGCGCCATCGCCTACGCTGAACCGATGCTGGATCGGCTGCCTCAGACCCTGCTCGGCGCCGCGATCGGACTGGTCGGCCTGATCGCGATGCTGCGGCTGGTCACTGCCGGCTTCCCAGGAAGCATGATCTTCGCCGCTGTCGTGGTGGTGATCGTGATGGCGCCCTGGGTGCTGTACGCGGCCCGGGGCGCTCGCCGGAGCGCGATCGGACGGCTCTGGTCGCTGGTGGCCGCGCTGCTGACCGTGGCCGGGTTGCTGTTGGTCTGGTGGGGGACCGTCGGTCCGGTGCTCGGGTTGGCCTGCTCCTTCGCCGGCTTCGTGATCATCTGGCGGCATGATCGCCGACCGCCGCGCGACGTTCGCCGTCGGTTGTTCCGGATCGAGGACAGCCAGGATCCGCCGGCTGCCTGACGTCGCCCGTAACAGCGCGCTCGGTGAGAGTGTCGCAGCAGCTCGCCGATCGGGCCCCGAATTCGGCGGGCCAGGTCAACTGCCAGAATTGCCGCTCGCGATGCGGTCCTGGGGTATGGCGACGGCGGAACGATAGGCAAGAGTGGGTCGGAACACTGGGCGGCCGGATCGGCCGAGACGATGAGGACGCGCGATGGCAGTTCTGGATGCTTTTTCTTTGCAGGGCAAGGTTTCCGTGGTCACCGGCGCCGCCCGGGGGATCGGCCGGGCGTTGGCCTTGGCGCTGGCCGAGGCCGGCAGTGACGTTGCGGTGCTGGTCCGCAGTCCGGATGCCGTCGACGACCTGGTGACTGAGCTGGAGCAGCACGGAGTCCGCGCGCTGGCGGTCGGCGCCGACGTCACCGACTCCGGCCAGGTGCAGCAAGCAGTGGAGGAGACCTATCGCCGGCTCGGCACGGTCGACGTCTTGATCAACAACGCCGGTGCCTGCGTGCACCGTCCGGCGCTCGAGGTCACGGCCGAGGAATGGAACTCGGTGATGGACGTCAACGTGAACGGTGTCTGGCACTGCGCCCAGGCCTTCGGGCGACGGATGGTCGAGCAGGGTCACGGCAACATCATCAACATCGGGTCGATCTCGGCCCTGATCGTCAACCGGCCGCAGTGGCAGCCGGGTTACAACGCCTCCAAGGCGGCAGTGCACCAATTGACGAAGTCGCTGGCCGCCGAGTGGGCGCCCAACGGCGTACGGGTGAACGCGCTCGCGCCGGGTTATGTGAAGACCGAGATGGCGCCCGCCGACGATCCGAGGTTCAAGCCGTACTGGATCGACGACGCACCGATGCAGCGCGCCGCCGAACCTGCCGAGCTCGGCCCGACCATCGTCTACCTGGCCTCGGATGCGTCCAGCTTCATGACCGGCTCGATCCTGGTCTTCGACGGCGGCTACACCCTGTACTGATGCATCGAGCCTTACTGATGCATCGAGCCTGACTGATGCATCGAGCCTGACTGATGCATCGAGCCTTCCCAGCCGTCGCCGCAGGGACCGCCACCGGTCGCCTCGTCGATCCGGACCTCGGTGCCGTCCGGCGCGACCAGCGGCATGTAGAACCGGGAGACCTCGCGGCTGGCCTGCGGTACGTAATGGAAGATCAGCGATCGGCGGAACCGGTCGGCGGTGGTGTTCGGCAGTGACCCGTGGACGGCGCTGCCGTGGAAGAAGAGCACGTCACCCGGCTGCATGTCGGTCTGTACCGCCGTCATTCCGTCCGGCGGTCGGACCAGGCCCTTGGTGAAGGACTGTTCGGCATCGGCCTGCTCGGGGCAGACCACCTCCATGGCGTGGCTACCCGGCACCACTGACAATCCGCCGTTGGCGGCGTCGCAGCGGTCCACCGCGATCCAGGCGGCGAGGCAGGTTTCGGGATCGGCGCGGAGAAAGTAGTTGTCCTGGTGCATCGCCTGACCACGTGCCGACGGCGGCTTGAAGTAGAACATCGACTGGGCGCCGTACGCCGGACCGATCAGCGCGGTGACGATGTCGAGGATCCGCGGGTCGGTCATCAGCCGATGGGAGATCGTGCCGACGTCGAGGTCCGGCCGGCGATGTGGCTGCATGAAGCGCGGATACCGGGACAGGATGTTGTCGTCGGCCACCTCCTGGACAGCGCCGAGCGCGTCCCGGTCGGAGGCGACCTGCTGCATGAATGCGTCCCGGATCTCGTCGATCTCACCGCTGGAGAGCACGCCGTTGACCTGGACGACACCGTCCCGTTCATAGTGCCGGCGCAGCGCGGTCGGGTCGTCCGCACCGAGCACCAGCTCGTTCTGTGTTGTGGTCATGCTCCAATCCTGGCCCGTACGGTGCTTGTCCGCTAAGTGCCGATCCGGTCGAAGGCATGGATAATCCGGTCATGGCTCGTCCCACTGCTGCTGGCCGCTCCGGTGTCGTATCGGTCACTGTGCCGACCGCCCGGGTGCTCACCGGTCGACTCGACGAGGATCGCGACTACCGGACCATCCGGCCCCGAGGCACCACCGACTGGCTGCTCCTGGTGACGGTCGCCGGGCGCGGCCGCCTCCGCCTGCCCGGGCGATCCGAAATTCGGATCGGAGTCGGCCAGCTCACCGCCGTGGAGCCGTACGTCCCGCACGACTACGGCACCGATCCGACTGCCGACGGCTGGTCGCTGCGGTGGGCCCACCTGGATCCACGCCCGGACTGGTTGCCGTTGTTGGACTGGCCGGCGGTCGCGCCCGGGATCCGCCGGTTGCGGGTGGACGAGACCGTGCTCACCAGGGTGGTGCAGAACCTCGACCGGGCGACTTCCGCAGCCCGGAGCGGACTGGCGCAAAGCGTCCGGTTCGCCATGAATGCGGTCGAGGAGGCACTGCTGTGGTGTGACACCCAGAATCCCCGCCAGCCGGTGCTGGATCGGCGACTCCTGACCGTTCTCGAGCACGTCGGTGATCACCTGGACCGACCGCACACCGTCGAATCGTTGGCCAAGGTCGGCGGGTTGTCCGGGACCCGACTCACACACCTGGCTCGCGCCCAGCTCGGCATCAGCCTGATGGCCCATGTGGAACGACAGCGAATGGACCTGGCCCGGCAATTGCTGGCGATGACCGACCTGCCGATCACCGAGGTCGGTGGTCGCGTCGGCTACCGGGACCCGCTGTACTTCTCCCGACGGTTCCGGGCGACCGCGGCGATCTCGCCGTCCGGTTACCGTGCTCGAGAGCGTGCCTCCTCGGTCAGCCCTTGAGGCCGCTGGTTGCGACGCCCTCGATCACGTACCGCTGGACGAACACGTACAAGATCAACACCGGAATGGCCGCGATCGATGCACCCGCCATCACCACCGGATAGTCGATGTTGTAGGCGGCTTGCAGGGTGGAAAGTCCCGCGGGCAAGGTCAGCCGCTCTGGAGAGAACAGGACGAAGATCGGCCAGACGAAGTCGTTCCAGTTGCCCAGGAAGGCCAGCACGCCGAGGGTGACCAAACCGGGCTTGGAAATCGGCAGGATGATCCGGGTGAAGATCTGCCAACTGTTCGCGCCGTCGACCAGCGCACTCTCCTCCAGTTCGCGGGGGATCGCGAGGAAGAACTGACGGAGGAAGAACACCCCGAAGGCACCGGCCGCCCCGGGCACGATCAGCGCGAACAAGGTGTCGAGCCAGCCGAGCCGATCCATCATCAGGTAGTTCGGCATCAGGAAGATGAAGCCGGGTACGAAGAGGGTTCCGATGATCGCGCCGAAGATCAAGTTCTTGCCGCGAAACCTCATCCGGGCGAGCGCAAATGCTGCCATCGACGCGACGACGAGGACCAGCAGCGCGTGACCGACCGCTGCCATCAGCGAGTTGAGCGCCCAGGTGAACACCGGGTTCTGCTCGTCGGCGAAGAGCAGCTTGTACGCGCGCAGGGTCAGCTGATCCGGGATGATCGAGATCGGGATCCGTCGGGAGTCCTCGACGGTGCGGAACGAGGTCAAGATCATCCACAACAGCGGTATGACGAAGATCAATGCCAGCACGATGATGCCGACCCAGAAGACCGGCCCGTTGCGGTCCTGTCGGAAGGCCCGCCGACGACCTCGCCGGCCGATCGTCGGTGGTCCGGCATCGAGTGCCGCGGTCCGCGCTTCGGTCTGTGTCCCGGTCATTTCTTGAGTCCCTCCCTCTCGCGCAGGACCAAGAAGTTGATGATCGAGATGACCGCCAGGAAGATCGCCAGCAGGTAACTCATCGCGGTCGCGGTGCCCATCTTGAAGGAACGCAATCCCTCCTGGGTCATCACCATGATCGCGGTCCGGGTGCTGGCACCCGGACCGCCGTTGGTGACCAGGAAGGACTGACCGAACATGTTTGCGCTGGCCAGGACGGTCATGGTGATGATGAAGACCAGGATGTTGCGCAGTCCCGGCAAGGTCACGTTGGTGAACTTGGCGAATGACCCGGCGCCGTCGATCGACGCCGCCTCGTACTGATCGCGGGGAATGCTCTGCAGGCCTGCGAGATAGATCACCGCGTTGAAGCCGAGCGTCCACCACACCGTCATGCCGACCAGGGCGATCCAGGCCCACGGTTGGGTCTGGGTCCAGCCGATCTGCGGGATACCGAAGAGGCCGAGGAACCAGTTGATCAACCCGAACTGGGAATCGAGCAGGTATCGGAACAGCACACCGATCACGGCGATGCCCAGGACGAACGGAGCGAAGATCATCGCCCGCAGCAGTGACCGCGCCGGGAATACCCGATTGAGCAGCAGGGCGATGCCGAGCGGGATCAGCACCAGGAACGGCACGCTGGAGACAGTGAAGATCGCGGTTGCCTCGATGCCGTTCCAGAACTGGGGAAACGTCACCGAGTCGGGGTTGAAGAGATCGGCATAATTCTGCAGCCCGATGAACGGCTTGTTCGGCAGCATGAAGTCCCAGTCGTGCAGGCTGATCCAGATGCCGTAGACCGCCGGACCCAGAACGAACGTGCACAGCAGCACCACATACGGCAACAGGAACAGATACGGAGTGAACCAGGCATGCAACCGAAGCCGACCCGAACGCGCCCCCGCTGACGATGGGGTGGTCGAGGACGCGGTCGTGGTTGCGGTGCTCATCCGTACTTCTTCTTGTTCGAAGCGAGGATCTTGTTGGCGCGTTCGGAGGCGGTGTCGAGCGCCTCCTGGGTGTCCTTCTTCCCGAGCATCGCCTCACTGGTCGCGGTGGTCCACTCCGGAAGGACGTCGTTGACCCCGGCGATCGGAGGTACGAAGTGGATGTAGTCCAGAGCCTTGGCGAACTGCAGCACCGCGCCCTTGGTCTGGAACTCGGGATCTTCCCGTACTGAATTGCGAGCGGGCACCATGCCGGCGTCGGACCACGGCAACGACTGCTGGGAGATCCAGTTGACGAACACTCGGGACGCGACGGCCTTGTTGTCGTCGACCTTCAACTGTCGCGGCAGCACGAATTGGTGCGAACCGGCCCAAACCGCTTGGGTGCCACCGATGTTGGGCACCGGGGCAGCGCCCCATTGCAGTTTCTTGATCGCATTCAGCGGGGTGGTGTTCCAGGGCCCGTTGATCATGAAGGCGGCCTTGTCGTTGGTGAACGACACGAAGTTGCCGTCGGCGGCCGCGTTCTTGGGGCTGTATCCGTTGTCGATCAAGGACTTCCACCACGCGATCGACTGGACGCCGGGTTGATCGGCGAAACCGACGGACATGCCGTCGTCGTTCACCATCTTCCCGCCGTACTGGTAGACCAACGTCTGCGACTCCATGCCGTTGACGCTCAGCGCGGAGGTCCACATCCCCTGAACACCCTTCGACTTGCACTGGTCGAGGATCGCCATCAGTTCGTCGCCGGTGGCCGGCGGCTTGTCCGGATCCGCGCCGACCTTCTCCAGGACGGTCTTGTTGTAGAACAGCCCGGCGGGATGGACGTCGAGCGGGATGCCGTAGCGCTTGCCGTTGTACAGGCCGCCCTTCCAGGCGATCGTGGGGAAATCGTTCTCGCTCAACTTGAGCGCTGCCGCGACATCATCCATCGGGATGATCACCTGACGCGCGGCATTGGTGGCCAGATCGTCGGCATGCATCAGGCCGATCTCGGGCGCCTTCCCGTTGGACACCGCTGCCGGCAACTTCTGGAAGTACTCCGCCCACGCGATCGCGGTCATGCTGACGGTGATGTTGGAGTGTTCGGCATTGAACTGCTTGATCAACTTCCGCATGATCGGCCCGTCACCACCGGTGAGCCCGTTCCAGAAGGCCAGCGAGACCGGGGGCCCGTCATAGCCCTCGGAACCGCCACCGCCGGCGACCGATTTCTGGGTGCCGGGGGTGCCGGCCGAGCCAGGTGAGCAGGCACTCACCGCGATGGCGGCAGCGGCCCCGATTCCGCCACCGAGCAGGCCCCGGCGGGAGATGGTGTTGGTCGTTCGTTCGAGTCGACTGAGGTCGGAGCGCGACGTCGTTGTCATGGGTCATCCTCGGTTCGGTTGGGGTTGGATCGGAAGCCTCAGGGCGAGGCCGGTCCGTCGTCGAGTTCTACGACGGTCCACGACAGTGCGGGCAGCCGTGCCGTCAGTACGCTGCCGTCGAGCCGGGTGTCGTCGAAGGGCTGAGGTGCGATCGCGTCGTGGCGCTCGCGGTTGGTCAAGGTCGGGTCGGCATCGGCCGGCAGCCGAAGGTTGGTGCCCTCACGCACCCGCCGGACGGGCAGACCACGACAGTCGACGGTCAGATCGACCGACTCGGTCTGACTCCGGTTTGCCAGGAAGAGGGCCGTGCGGCCCGACTCCTCGTCGAACGTGGCGGTGGCGTCAACCAACGGCACGTCGGTGAACCGGCGAGAGTCGTAGCGGTCTCCGCTGGCAACGACGGCCAGAATCTGTCCTCGAGCCAGCCGGCGCATCTGCTCGAACGGATAGGCGATGGTCTGCTTCCAGGCGTCGCCGCCTTCCTCGGACCGCAGGAGGCCGAGGACGTTGATCAACTGCGCCTGGCACCCCACGGTGACCCGATCGCCATGCCGCAGGAGCGAGTTCAACATCGTCCCGACGACGACCGCGTCGACGGCGCGGTACTCGCTTTCTCCCAGCCGGGGACGGAACGACCAGGGCTCCCGCGTCGGCCCGTCGTCGGCGTGCGACCCACTGGGCCGGGTCACGTTCCACTCGTCGAAGGAGAGCTTGATCGATTTGCGGTGGCGACCTCGCGCCTTCACCGCGTCAGCGGTCGCGATGACGCCGTCGATGAATTGATCCATGTCCAGCGCGGAGGCGAGGTAGCTGGACGGATCCTCCTCATCCCCCGGGTAATAGACGTGCAATGAGATGTAGTCGACGTCGTCGTACGCCTGGGTCAAGACCTCGTTCTCCCACGACCCGAACGTGGCCATCTGCGCATTCGACGAGCCGCAGGCAACCAGTTCGATATCGGGATCGATCATCCGCATGGCCCGCGCGGTCTCGGCGGCGAGGCGACCGTACTCGTGCGCAGATTTGTGGCCGATCTGCCAGTCGCCGTCCATTTCATTGCCCAGGCACCAGAGCCGATAGCCGAAGGGATCCGTTGCCCCATTGGCGATCCGGAGATCCGACCAATAGCTGCCGCTCGGATGGTTGGTGTACTCCAGCAGGTCGCACGCCTCCTGCATGCCCCGGGTACCGAGATTGACCGCCATCATCACCTCGGTGTCCACCGCCCGGGCCCAGCGGTCGAATTCGTGGATGCCAACAGCATTGGGTTCGGTGGACCGCCACGCCAGATCCAGCCGGGACGGCCGATCGGGGAGTGGGCCGATCCCGTCCTCCCACCGGTAGCCGGAGACGAAGTTCCCGCCGGGATAGCGCACCACCGTCGGACCGATCTCCCGGGTCATTCGAAGAACGTCGCGGCGAAATCCGTCCGGGTCCGAATCCGGGTGGTCGGGTTCGAATATCCCGGTGTAGACACACCGCCCCATGTGTTCCACGAATGAGCCGAAGAGTCGTCGTGGTACCGGACCAACCCTGAAGTCCGCGTCCAACACAAGGCGAGCACTCGGCATGCGACTCCGATCAACATTGATCAAGAAACGAGCCGACAGCGCAACTGCCTGCTGGTCGGCTACATCGATGTAAATCGGGACAGTAACGACCACCGTTGCCCCGGCACAACCGGCGCTTGGGAGCGATATGGGAACGTTATCGTGACGTCCGACGCAGAATTCAGAACCGGTGGGCCAGTGCGGCGGCGCCGAGAATGCCGGCGTTCTCCAGTACGGCGGGTCGGACCTCGAGATCCTTCACGTACGACAACACGGCGAAGTCGTGCAGGTGCGTACGGAGCGGATCGAAGATCACCGAACCGGCCTTGGAGACGCCGCCGCCGAGGACGAATTTGTCCACGTCCAGCAGGGTTGCGGTAGCGGCGATACCGGCGGCCAGCGCCCGCATCCCGTGGTTGATCGCCTCCAGGGCGATCTCGTTGCCGGCGCGGGCATCGGCGGTCAGCGCCTCTGCGTCGTCGCCGCCGGTCCAGCCCGCCTCCTTCGCGGCCAGCACCATGGCCGGACCACGGGCGTACATCTCAACGCAGCCGTGTCCGCCGCAGACACAGCGCGCGCCGTCGGCGTTCACGCTGATGTGCCCCAACAGGACCGAATTGCCGGTCGAGCCCGGGTACAGACGGTCGTTGATCACCGCGCCGGCACCGACGCCGGTGGACAACACCATGCCGACCATCGAATGCCAGTCCAACCCGGCTCCCAACCAGTGTTCGCCGAGCGCCATGCAGTGCCCGTCGCCGGCCAGCCCGACGATCGGCTGCACACCGGTTGCCTCGCGTACGGCTTCGGTGACGCGGGCAACGACCGGGTATTCACGCCAGGCGGCGATGTTGACCGGCGAGATCCATCCTGCCGGTGCGTCGAGCGGCCCGGCGGAGCCGATTCCGACCCGCAGCCGGCCGGACAGACCGGCATCGGTGATGATCTTGGTGATGATCTCGGCGACCGGTGCGAAGGTCGCGTCGCCGTCGACGTCGCGCAGGGTCGGAGTACGCAGCTCGTGCGTGATCACTCCGTCCGGTGTCACCACCGCGACGGCGATCTTGGTCCCGCCGATGTCGATCGCGAGCACTGAACTGTCCGAGTCGGTCATCTACTCCACCCTGTTTGCCCACCGATGCACGCCCGAGGAGCGCCTCCTGGCCGGGAGGAACGCCCTGCAGCAACGCGCAGCATAACGGCGCGAGTCTGCGGGGTAGTCTGGGCCGCTGTGGCTACTGACTATCCCGTCGTCTTGACCGAGCTCGACCGGTCCCTGACCTCCATCGAATCCGTGCTTGATCCGGAGTCGAAGCAGGCCGAGATCGCCGAGCTGGAGAAAGAGGTGGCGCGACCCGATCTGTGGGACGACCAGGAGAACGCCCAGAAGGTGACCTCCCGGCTCTCCAGCCTGCAGGGCGAGTTGGAGCGGGTCGGCAAGCTGCGTTCCCGGCTGGACGATGTCCAGGTGTTGATCGAGTTGGCCCAGTCGGAGTCCGATTCCGACAGCCTGGCTGAGGCCGATCAGGAGTTGAAGCACCTGCAGAAGGAAATCGACTCGCTGGAGGTCCGGACCCTGCTGAGCGGCGAGTACGACCAGCGCGACGCCCTGGTCACGATCCGCTCGGAGGCCGGTGGGGTGGATGCCGCCGACTTCGCCGCGATGCTGTTGCGGATGTACCTGCGCTGGGCCGAGCGGCATCATTACAACGCCGAGGTCTACGACACCTCCTACGCCGAGGAGGCCGGGATCAAGTCGGCGACCTTCGCGGTCAAGGCCCCGTACGCCTACGGCACCCTGTCGGTCGAACAAGGCACTCACCGGCTGGTCCGGATCTCGCCGTTCGACAACCAAGGGCGGCGGCAGACCTCGTTCGCCGGTGTCGAGGTGCTGCCGGTGACCGAGCAGGCCGACCACATCGACATCCCCGAAGCCGACATCCGGGTGGACGTCTTCCGTTCCTCCGGTCCCGGTGGGCAGAGCGTGAACACCACCGACTCGGCGGTCCGGATCACCCATTTGCCGACCGGCATCGTGGTGTCCTGTCAGAACGAGAAGTCCCAACTGCAGAACAAGGCCGCTGCCATGCAGGTGCTCCAGGCCAAACTGCTGGCCCGGGCCCAGCAGGAGCGTGAGGCCGAGCTGAATGCGCTGAAGAGTGACGGCGGGAACAGTTGGGGAGCGCAGATGCGGTCGTACGTGCTGCATCCCTATCAGATGGTCAAGGATCTTCGTACCAATTACGAGACCTCCAGTCCGGACGCGGTCTTCGACGGGGAGATCGATGATTTCCTGGATGCCGGGGTCCGGTGGAGGCGTACCCAGGAGGTAGCAGCCTGATGCCCAAAGGACCGATTCCGGCGGAGCTCGCCGATGTCCTCACCCAGCCCAATCCGTCGATCATCGGCACCGTCCGTCCCGACGGCGCACCGGTGACCGTCGCCACCTGGTACGTCTACGACAAGGACAGCGGCCGGGTGCTGGTGAACATGGACGCCAGCCGCAAACGGGTCGACTACCTGCGCAACGATCCGCGGGTATCGCTGACCGTGCTCGCCGAGGACTGGTACAGCCACATCAGCCTGCAGGGCCACGTGACCGAGTTCGCCGACGACACCGACCTGTCCGGCATCGACCGGCTGAGCATCCAGTACACCGGCCGCCCGTACCCGAATCGCACCAGCCCGCGGGTGAACGCCTGGATCGAGATCGACCGGTGGCACGGTTGGGGCGAGTTCTCTCAGCAGAGCTGAGCACGCACGCCCGCTTTGGCGGGCCTTGAGGATGATCCGCGCCGCACGCTGAGCCGATCACGAGGTCGTACGCGCCCGGTCTGTGCCAATGTCCGGATCACGGTTGGGTCTCGCCTACACTCATTCCGGCCACTACCGCTGCAGGGGGTCATTGCGGCGGGCACACACCCAAACTGAGAAGCACTGTGATTCGATTCGAGAACGTAACCAAGATCTATGACGGGCAGCGGCGAGCCGCGCTCGCTGACGTCAACGTCGAGATCAGCAAGGGCGAGTTCGTCTTCCTGGTCGGCACTTCCGGCTCGGGCAAGTCGACCTTCCTGCGGCTGATCCTGCGGGAGCTTCGGGCGTCCCAGGGCAATGTGTACGTGGCCGGTCGGGAGCTGTCCAAGCTGCACAGCTGGAAGGTGCCCGGGATGCGGCGGCAGATCGGCACCGTCTTCCAGGACTTCCGGTTGCTGCCGAACAAGACCGTGCACGAGAACGTGGCCTTCGCGCTCCAGGTGATCGGCAAGTCCAAGACCACCATCGACCGAGTCGTGCCGGAGGTGCTGGACCTGGTCGGGCTGGACGGCAAACAAGATCGACTTCCCGACGAGTTGTCCGGCGGCGAGCAGCAGCGGGTGGCGATCGCCCGCGCGTTCGTGAACCGGCCGATGATCTTGATCGCCGACGAGCCGACCGGAAACCTTGACCCGGCCACCAGCGTCGGGATCATGAAGCTCTTGGACCGGATCAACCGGGCCGACACCACAGTCCTGATGGCCACCCACGATCAGACCATCGTGGACCAGATGCGTAAGCGCGTGATCGAACTCGACGACGGCGTGGTCGTCCGCGACCAGAGCCGCGGCGTCTACGGCTACGCGACGTGATCAAGCTCCCGGGGGTGACCCCGGACCCGCCGGCGTGATCGCGTCCTCGCGCCGGAGGGGTTTGTTGGAGGGACGCGATCGAGCCTTGGTGTGCGATATCGCCCTGGCGCGGGAGAACTGAAGCCGGGCGGCCCGGGACGTCGGGCGTGTAACAAGCAAGAACGAAGAGGAAACCTGCTCAATGCGACTACGACACATCTTCGCCGAGGCCGGCGCCGGATTGCGCCGCAACCTGACGATGACGCTGGCCGTGATCGTCACGATGTGGGTCTCGCTGTCCCTGTTCGGGGCCGGCCTGCTGGCTCAGCAAGAGGTCGGACTGGCCAAGGGCAAGTGGTACGACAAGATCGAGATCACCGTCTTCCTCTGCTCCAAGGACGTCTCCGGCGACAACTGCGCGCCGGGCCAGGACACCACCGAGGCGCAGAAGGTTGTCATCCGGCAGGCGCTGGAGTCCAACCCGGAGGTCGCCCAGGGCGGCGTCTACTTCGAGTCCAAGCACGACGCCTACCTGGAGTTCCAGAAGGCGTACGAGGGCAACCCGCTGAAGGGTTCGCTGACCGAGGACCAGATGCAGGAGTCGTTCCGGGTCAAGCTGAAGAACCCGGAGCAGTACGAGGGGGTCGTCTCGGCGGTGCAAGGCCTGCCCGGCGTGCAGGCGATCCAGGACCTGAAACAGATCCTCGATCCACTCTTCAGCTGGATCAACCTGCTGCAGTGGGGGACGATCATCGCCTCCGCGCTGTTGCTGCTCGCCGCGGCGCTGCAGATCGGCAACACGATCCGGCTGACCGCGTTCGCCCGAAGACGCGAGATCGGCATCATGAGGCTGGTCGGAGCGAGCAACTTCTACATCACGTTGCCGTTCCTACTGGAGTCCGTGATCTCGGCGTTGATCGGTGCAGCGTTCGCATGCGGCACATTGGCCGCAGGAGTTTACTTCCTCATCATGCGTAAGGCTCAAGTCTCGATTCAAGCTATAGCTTGGATCGGCTGGAACCAGACACTGCTGGCGATGGGCGCGGTTGCCGTGGTCGGAATCCTGCTGGCCGTCATCCCCACGCTGGTGACGACCCGAAAGTACCTGCGAGTCTGACCTGTGCGTCGGCTCAGCTTTGTCCCCTGATCGGGTGGACACGCGTAGCGGGGTGGCACCACGGGCGTGATCTGTGCTGTTAAATCAGTTTCGCGTTGCCCCGTTCGGATGCTGCGTGGAGCCGCTCGCCAGGTGCGAGCGCTGCATGGAGTCAGCTGAGCGCTGCCTCGCAGACAACTCGATACCGACAGAACCTACTCGGGGTACTGATGGGGGAAAGCTGTGGTTCCGGACCTTCCCTGCGCCGCCAACGGCGTTCCGGACGACAGCGAGGCACCAGCAGCACGAGGTCGCTTCGCCTGGCTACGGCCAGCGTCCATGGGCACAACTGAACGCAAGACCGACACCGTACGGGGCCGCCTGGCACCGCGCCGACCGCACGTCGTTGTGCGCGCCGGCGTGGCGCTGACCGTTGCGGCTCTGATCGGCAGCACGGCATTGATGGCGCCGGCCGCCGCTGATCCGCTCGACGCCAAGCACGACCGGCTGCAGGATCAGATCAGCCAGACCAAGCAGGATATGAGCGAGTCGTCGGCGGAGGCTTCGGCCGCCGCGGTCGCGTTGACCAGAGCGCAGCACGCCTTGACCACGGCCCAGGCGGCGTTGGAGAAGACCCAGCAAGAGGTTGCCGCGGCCAAGGCCAAGGACCTCGCGCTGGCAGAGAAGCTTCGGGAGCAGCGGGCCGCGCTGGCCAAGGCCAAGGCTGCGGTCCAGGCGGGTCTGAAGAAGATCGCCGATCAGAAGGCCCTGGTCGGGTCGATCGTGCGTAACCAGTTCCAGCGCCAGAGCAGCCTGATGCCGCTGGCGATGCTGACCTCGGCCACCTCGATGTCCGATCTGGAGAAGCGCGCCCAGCTGTCCCGGACGATGCTGGACACCAACCAGAGCGAATTCAACGACCTGACCGAGTTGCAGAAGCAACTCACCGCGGAGAAGGCCCGGCAGGCCGAACTGGAAAAGCAGGTCGCCGCCGCCAAGGCGGAGTCGGCCCGCAACCTGGAGACCAAGCGGGAGCTGGAGCAGCGGGCCGCGACCCAGCGCGCCGAGGTCGCCACGCTGGTCACCCAGCGCCAGGCAGCCGAGGCGGCAGCCAAGAAGGCCGTCGCCGCCGACGAGGCCCGCTACAACGAACTGCAGCGTGAGGATGCTGCGGTGCAGAAGCGGATCGCCGAGCGGATCGCCCGGGAGAAGGCAGCCGCCGCCCGCCGCGCAGCAGCCGCGAAGCGACAGGCCGCGGCCGAGGCGGCGGCAGCTCGGGCGAGGTCACGGAGCAGGTCGAACAACTCCGGATCCTCCGGTGGATCGAGCTACACCGCCAGCAGCTCGTCGGCGCACCATGGCTTCATCTACCCGGTGAACGGGCCGATCACGTCGCCGTACGGGATGCGGCTGCACCCCGTACTGCACGTCTGGAAGCTGCATGACGGGACCGACTTCGGCGCCGGCTGTGGCACCCCGATCCATGCCCCGTACTCGGGGCGGGTGGCCGAACGCTACTTCAACGCCGGCTACGGCAACCGGCTGATCATCGATCACGGCATGGTGGACGGGCACTACATCACCACCGCGATGAACCACGCCATCCGTTACACGGTCGGTGTCGGCGAACATGTCAGCAAGGGCGAGGTGATCGGGTACGTCGGCGAGACCGGCTACGCCACCGGCTGCCACATGCACCTGATGGTGTGGAAAGACGGCACCATGATCAACCCGATGACCTGGTACTGAGTTTGTGTGTGGGGCCGAGCCCCACGCCTCGCGTTCCGACCGGGTGCGGTCTTGCGCCGCCCCGATCCATCTGGCGAATCTCGGTGGTGATCATGTGGCCCGGGAACAGGCCACATGATCAACATCCTCACCGTCGCGGGCGGCTGACCCGGACGTACTCGAAGGTGCTGGTGAAGCCGGCACCGGCCATCGAGACCAAGCCGATCTTGGTGTCGGGTGACGGCTCCTGGGTCCAGGTCGCACCCTTGTCCCAGTGTCGCCCGTCCGGACTGCTGTAGGCGGTGTATGTGTCCAGGTCACCGACCGAGCCCCGGACCAGACGCAGATAGGTGTAGGTCCTGCCCACCGGGCCGATCACACCGTTGCCGTAGTTCGGATAGCCCGACGGTTGCGGATAGACGTTCTTGCCGATCTCGGTCTGCCGGGTGTTCCAGATCGACACCGATGCGAGCTTGATGTAGTTGCCGTCATCGTTGTAGATCACCAGACCGCCCTGGACGTAGTTCTGACAGCAACCCGAGGTCGGCCACGACATGGCGACCTTGGTCTCCACGACGTAGGGGCCGGCGGGCGCGGTTTCGGTCAGCACCGACGGCAGGTTGTCGGTCGGCGGATGAAGATCACCGGACTGGGTGTCCCAGACCAAGGTGCCGTCGGTCAGCGAGTAGGTGGATGCGTCCGGCGGGCGGATCCACGTCCATTGCGAGCTGAGGGAATCGCCGGTGAACTCGTCCGACAGTGACCTGATCGGCAGCCCGGGCCGGGTGTCGTGGGCCGGGCGGGCGTGGTAGGTCACCCGCTCACCGGGCTGGGCCACCGGTCCCGGGTGCGGACCGTCCGAGGGGCCGGCGCCGGCGTTGACCTCTGGCCAGCCGCCGATCCAGTCGACCGGGTCGATCAGGCCGGGCCGCTTGGTGTATCCGACGGCGCCGCGATAGTAGGGGTCGCTGCGGTCGATGCCGTGATAGATCATCCAGTCCTGGCCGGCGAAGTCGGTGATCATGGTGTGGTGCCCGACACCGACCCAGCGGTTCCCGTTCTGGGCGACGACCGGGGTGCCGCCGACTTGGCTGTCCAGCACCGAACGGCCGCGTCGGTCGAGGTAGGGGCCGAGCACGGTCTTCGATCGCGCAGCGAACACGGTGTACCCGGTCAGCGGCCCGTTACAGCAGTTGGTCGACGAGGCCATCAGATACCACCAACCGCCGCGTCGGACGACGTTCGCACCCTCGTACCGGTTGTCGATGGCGATCTGCTGTTGTGAGCTCTCATCCGTAGAGAGCCCATCGGCGCTGAGCGTCCGGGACAGCAGGCCGCCGCCGAAACCACCGTAGAACAGGTAGTCGTGACCATGATCACGAACCAGTTCCGGGTCGATCGTCGAGCGCTTCGAACCGGGGTTGCCGGGGATGTCGGACGGGGCCACAACCGGTTCTTGTGACACGGTGAAGGGACCCGTCGGCGAGTCCGAGGTGGCCACACCGACCGCCGACCCG
>DATCVL010000279.1:0-3729 GCA_036566865.1 Microlunatus sp. | reverse complement strand
AGCTTGATCCACGACTGCAGTCGGTGTTTTGGCCCGAGCCGGGAGTACTGCACGGTGATCAACTGGTCGTCGTACACGCCGGCGACGGTGCCGACCAGCGCATGCTCGGAGTAGCCGCCGCTGCCGTCAATCACCTCCAGCTCGGCGTTGATGTCGACATTGCGTGGGGCTCCGGTCAAGAGCGGCCTGGCGCGGCCGGCGACCTCGGCGACATTCTCTGCTACCGGTGCCAGAGCGCGCTGGCCGATCGCACGCGGAGGTACGTCGCCACGTCGCCACTCTGCACCGATCAGCTGATCAAGATCAACTCTGGTCAGCTGTAGTCGGAGCATCCGATCGCCGATCGCCCAAGCCTGCAATGGATCCAGCTCGATCGGCATGGTGTCGAGGTCAGGCTGCTCGTCCTCGTAGAGGCTGAGGCCGGCTCGGCTGCGGACCAGGAAGCGGAGCGGATGGTTGTAGAAGCTGATCAGGTCGGTGAGTTGGATCAACTCCGGCAACGGATAGCGCGGCAACGGCCGGGCGTCGAACACCGGCTCGGCGGGTTGGCGGGGCTTCAGGATGGCGCGAGCGCCGGCCAGCCCGTCCGGGTCGAAGCTGAACGGTCGGCGCTCGACGGACGATTCGGAGAAGTTGCGCGGGTCGAACGGCTGCAACGGATGGCGGTGCAGGATCTGATCGCGGAGCGGTCCACCGTCGGCGGCCAGCGCAGTCTGATCCAGTACGTCCAGCAACTCACCCAGCGGTACCGATGGCGGTTTGTCGGCGTTGGTCCGCGGGTCGGCGCCGGAGTAGATGATCATCAGATGCTCGGTACTGGACATGATCGCGTCCAGCAGCAGTTGCCGATCCTCCCCCCGCCGGTCGCGGTCGCCGATCCAAGGATCGAGCGCGAGCAGATCATCACCGTCCATCCGGCCGGCGCGCGGGAAGACCCCGTCGTCCAGGCCGAGCAGGCAGACCACCCGGTGCGGTACCGAACGCATCGGCATCAGAGTCGCCACGGTCAGCGTGCCGGTACGGAAATTGGCCCGGCTCGGTCGACCGGCGAACAGGTCGGCGAGCACAGCCCGAGCCTCCCGTCGGGTCAGCGCCAGGTCGTCCCGGCCCGCGGCGGAATCGGCGATCCGGGCCAACTCGCCGTAGGCCTGCCCGAGCTGCCAGTTGTCCGCAGTGGAGACCGCGGTGAGCAGTTCCAGGGCCTGCCGACAGGCCTGGATCCACGCCGGCAACGGCTGGGATCGGGCGAACGAGTCGATCACGGTGCGCAGCCGTCCCACCACCTCGGTCAGCCGGCCGACAAGATCAACATCGCCGGCGTCGATGTCGTCCATCGGCAACGTGGTGCCGAGAAAATGCTCGCCCTCCTCATCCATCGCGACCCCGAGGAGCATCCGGTCAAGACCGGCTGCCCAGGTGTTCTGCGCGAAGCCGTCCATCCCGAACCGGCGGCGATCCCGGGTGTCCAGCCCCCAGCGCACTCCCGACCGCTCGACCAACTCGCGCAGCCGATGCAGGTCGTCGTCGGTGAAGTCGAACTTCCTCGCCATCGGATCGGTCGCACACAGGTCGATCACCACCGACGCCTCGACCCGTGATTCGGCCAGTTCGAACAACTCCGACAGCAGCTGCAGCAGCGGGTTGAGCTGACGCAGCGAGCGATCCGCCAGCCGGACCCGCAATTGGTGGCCGGGGTGTCCGGCCGGGGCGTCGTCCTCATCGGAGAGCTGGGCACCGAACGCGGCCGAGATCAGCGGTGCGTAGGTCTCGATGTCCGGGCACATGACGATGATGTCGCGGGGCTCCAGCGTCGGATCGTCGGCGAGCAGCCCCAGGAGTAGTTCGCGCAACACCTCGACCTGTCGGTCCGGCCCGTGCGCGGCATGGACCGCGATGCTGTCGTCGTCGACCGCGATCCGATCGGCGGCGGACGGCGTCCGCAGCGGCCGGTCGGCGGCCAGATCGGACTGCAGCCTGGACAGCAACGATGACCGCGGTTGATCATGATCATCCAAAAGATGATCATGAAGGTCGGCAGGCAGTCTGACCAGCCCGAGCTGGAGTTCGCGTGAGTCCCGCCCCAGATAGCCGAGCAGGCGATTCCGCGGGACGACTGCGGTCGGATCGGCCGAGCGCCGCCCGGTGGCCATCGGCAGCAGCTCGCCGCCGTCGAACTCGCGGGTGATCACCTGCCGGCCACCCAACTGCTCGGCGAGCTCGGCCCAGAGCGTGGGGGAGGCATGGGGCAGCCACAGATGGACGTCGCGATGCCTGGCCAGCGCGGACAGCACCGCCAGGGTCGCGTACGGCAATCGGGTCGGGCCGAAGATCGAGATCCGGCCAGGCAGGCCGGAGCTGTCCGGCGTGGTGATCAACTGCTCACAGGCCGTACGCAGCCGCTCGGCCGGGCTGGGGACCCTGATCTCCGCCCGCAGCCGTCGCCACAACTCGGCCTGCCAACCCAGGGCCGCAGGCAGTGGTTCGTCGTCGCCGTCGACATCCCGGCCGGCGATCCAGTGCTCGATCATCTGCGGGCGGTTGGCTGCATAGCTGTCCAGCAACTCGGCCAGGTGCCGGGTGGTGGCGAACCGTCGGCCGGTGCCGGTCGAGGTGTCGGAGTCATCGTCGAAGGAGCGGGCCAGATAGCGCCACAACGGCTCGGCCCAGGCTTGGTCCCGGGCGGCATCGATCACCGAAAGCAGCGGCCAGACCGCCTGCCGGGGATGCCACGGATCCTCCCGCGGGTCGATGCCGGTGACTCCGGACAGGGCGTCGCCGACCATCCGCTCCGGCGATGGGAAGTCGATCCCGGCGCAGACCCCGTCGCCGACACCCTCGCCCTCGACGCCGAGCACGTGGGACAGCGACTGGGCCAGCCATCGCTCCACCCCGCGGGTCGGCACGGCAACGATCTCGGTCGCGAACGGATCGGCCAACGGAGTACGCAACATCGCGCCGAGTCCGGTGACCAACCGGTCGGCCCGAGTTGCCCGATGCAGCTGAATTCCCATGGCGCCCGACACTCTAGGGTGCGCCGCCGACAACGCTTTGAGCGGACAGCGCCGAAGGCTTCAGCGGCGGTGCTCGCGCAGTACCCGACCGACGACGGTGTCGTGATCGCTGAGGCCGGTGTCGGCGTCGTTCTCGATCGTCCAGACCAGCTCCTGGAGCACCCGGGTCAGCGTCCAGCAGACGGCTCGATCGCGGTCCAGGCCGAGCGTCTCGGTCATCAGATCGAATCGTCGCAGCACGGCCCGGTCGACGTCGCCGGTGGCAACGACATCGGACCAGCGATTGTGCAGCGCCGGCAGCAGTTCGAAGCCAGGGTCTCCGGCGAGTGGTTTGGGATCGATCGCCAGCCACGGCTCCCGGCCGCTGTCCGGCCGGGAGCCGAGCACGTTCTGATAGTGCAGATCCCAATGCAGCAAGCGATCGCCGGGTTCGGGCAGCACCTCGCGGAGTGCGGCCGTGCACTGCTCGATGGTAGGCCGGAGCGGATCGTTGCCGATCTTGGTGAGGACGGGTGGCACGCGATCCAGCAACAGCGCGCCGATGTCGGCCAGCCGCCGCAGCTCTGCCGGTGCCGTCGGCCGGGTCAGCCGGGCCATCAGCTCGGTCAGCAATTGAAGGGCCGCAAGATCATCGTCGACGTCGTCCAACGTCGTGGTCGCATCGGCGCGCTCCAGCAGCATCGCCCCGGTCGGCTGATCATGACGCAGCAGCCGGATC
>DATCVL010000278.1:0-12185 GCA_036566865.1 Microlunatus sp. | reverse complement strand
GGAAGTCGCCGCCCAGCCGGAGGTAGTCGGTGACGCCGAGGGCCGCCATCGCGTCGTGCAGCTCACCGATCCGATGCGGACCGAGCCGGTCCTCCTCCTCGGCACCGAGATGCACCAGGTCGGGGACCAGCACCTCTCCCTCCTCACCGAGGGTGCAGGTCACCAACGTCACGCCGGCACCCTCGGCGACATACTTCGCCATGGTGATGCCGGTGCCGATGGATTCGTCGTCGGGATGGGCGTGGACCAGCATCAGCCGCCGGTCGGTAAGCACAGAAGTCACGCAGGCAAGACTACGAAACAGTGGTAGCGCTGAGCGAACGCTCGTCGGGGTCGCGGATCCGATCGGTCAGCCAGCCGATGTAGCGCTCGGCCGAATCGGCCACGATCCGCTTCGCGTCGCGGTCGAGGGTCCGCCCGAAGGCGCCGTAGATCCGGTCATAGTCGTACGGATCGACGGCGGCCACGATCTGGCGTACCAAACGCTCCGAGAGCGGCAGCAGATTGGGGTAGGACCGCATGAAGCTCGCCGTCTGGGCGGGCCCGACCGCGATCGTGTCGCCGGTCAGCAGTACGCCGCGACCGTCGGCACCGCCGGCCCAGTGCGCCACCGAACTGCCCGGGAAGTGCCCGCCGGCCTGGACCAGGGTGATGCCCGGCAGGATCTCCAACCGGTCCTGCCAGAGCTCGATCTGGGAGTCGGGATGGGTGATCCAGCGCCGGTCGTCGGCGTTGAAGTACAGCGGTACGTCGAACTCGCGGGCCCAGACCACCGACGACCCGACCAGATGCGGATGGCTGGCCGAGACCGCTGCCACGCCACCGTGCTCGGCGGCCGCGGTGAGCAGAGCGTCGGTGACGAAGCCGCTGGGCTCCCAGACCAGGTTGCCGACATCGGTCTTGACCAGCATCGTCTTCTGCCCGATGCCGAATTCCGGAATCACCTCGATCTTGGTCAGCCCCGGCTCCACCTCGGTGAAGCCGAAGGTGTGCTCCGCGGCGACCTCCGAGCCCCGGGCCCAGTGCTGCCCGTCCGGCGGCACCCACTGCCGATCGTCGGCGCAGATCGGGCAGACCTCGGGGAGGTCCTGATCGATCGGGTACGCGTTGCCGCAGGTGCGACACAAGTAGATGTCCATAGCGCACAGCCAACCCCCTCAACCCTGGTCGAGGTCAAGTGGGTTCGTTGCCCGGATCGCCGCCGTCTCCGGAGGTCCCAACCCACCAACATCAACCGTCCGACACCGGGGCGGGTGCGGGTGATTGTCTCCCCCGGAGGAAGATCATCGCGATGACCGAACTGGCGAATGTGTTGTGGATCGGCGGTCGCTCCGGAGCGGGAAAGTCAACCGTGGCTCGGTTGCTGGCCCGGCGGCACGGATTGCGCTGGTACAGCTGCGACACCCGGACCTGGGAACACCGAGACCGTGCCATCATCGCCGGCCACCAGGGTGCGATCACCTGGGAGCGGTTGACCCCGACGCAGCGATCGCAGCTGACGGCGGCCGACACCATCCGGCTCGCCATCGACCGATCGGCGATGGTGCTGGACGACGTGATGGGGCTGCCCGATCAACCGGCCGTCGTCGCGGAGGGAACCAACGTCGTTCCGTCGATGGTCCCCCACCGGAGCCTGGCGATCTGGCTGACCGCACCGGCACGCGTCCGGGCAGATCGGAACCGGCAGCGCGGCTGGGGCGCGGCCGGCGGCGAGGTCGATCTGATCAAGGAACGTGAGCTGCTGGCCGAGCTGGACCGGGCCAAGGCAACCGTGATCGAAACCGGCGACCATTCCGACCCGGTGGACACCGTCGACCTGATCGACGCGATCGCCGCCGATTGGCTGGCAGTACGGCCGACCGCGGCGGACCGGCGGGAACGGCAGCGCCTGATCCGGGAAGGCAATGCCGCCATCGTGGCTCAATATCGCGGCGGCCTGGCCCGGGCCGGCAACACGACCGGCCAGGATCTGGTACGGGCCTACGACTGCGAGTGCGGCGATCCCCACTGCACGGAGCTGGTCGAATGCACTCTGGGTTCGCTGCCGGACCCCTTCGCACCGACCGCCTGCCCGATCCTCGCGCCCGGGCACTCGGCCGAGCCGGCGTAAGAGGGCGAACGGATCGCGAGGCTGCCCCGAGATCGGCTCGGCGAAGCCGGCACCGCGTCGTGCGATTCTGCACGGCATGGACGTGGTGAAGCATCTGCGGTATTTCGTCGTCGTCGCCGAGGAGGGACATGTCGGTCGGGCCGCAGACCGGCTCGGGATCGCCCAACCGGCGCTGACCCAGCGGATGCGTGGCCTGCAGACGAGCTTGGGTGTACGCCTGCTGGAGAGGTCCGGCCGAGGGATCGGGCTGACCGATGCCGGTCGGCTTCTCGCCCGCGAAGCCCCCGGTGCCCTGGCCGAACTCGACGAGCTCATCGATCGGCTCCGCCGGTTTTCCCTTCCGGCGGAGACGCCGTGGACGATCTCCGTGCCGGCGACGTTGAGTGCCGCACGTCTGCACGAACTGACCCGGCGACTCGACCTGCTCGTGGCACCGCGGCGTTGCGTGCTCACCGCGGGCAGCCCGGAGCAACGTCGTGATCAGTTGACGGGTGCCCAGGCCGATGCCGCGATGTTGGTGGTCGGGGATGCCGGCGACCTGCAGGTGCCGCTGGGGGCAGCACTCGCTCCCGACCACCCGTTGTCGACGATGCCCGAGGTGCATCCACGGGATCTGCGGGAGGACGGCTTGATGATCTTGGACGAGGACGAACCGACACGCGAGTTGATCACTGCTCAGCTGGTCCGGCAGGGGCTGCCGGAGGGCCGGATCGAGCCGGTGGCGACCTCGATCGCGCCGGCGCGGGTGCTGAGTGGGACGGCCTGTCTGACGGATCGGGTTCATGCCGTCGACCTCGGGCTGGCCTGGCTGCCGCTGACCGGCGAGACCATCCGACGGCACTACCGGGTCGACTCGCCGCTGTCCGACCATCACCGTCGGATCTCTTTGGTGGAAGAGATCTCGGCCACGTTCGGAGGTGCCGCGACCACACCCGTGAGGCCACCCGAGGACAGCCCGAGCCGGGTGGCAACGGCCAGAATCACCAGGCTCTGGGACGACGTCGGAGTGCAGGGATCGCTGCACGCGGTCGATCTGGAGACCGGCGCCTGCATCGAGATCGCCGGCGACGCCGTGTGGTTGCTGGCCTCGGTCTCCAAGGTGGCATTGTGTGTCGCCGCTTACCGTGCCGAGGCACGGGGAGCGGTCGACCTGAGCCGGCTCGTCCGACTGTCCTCCGACGGCCGGGCGTCCGGTACCACCGGGATTTCGATCATGAACGACGAGGTCCAGCTGTCGCTGCGAGATGCCATGCAGCTCGCGTTGATCATCAGCGACAACGCTGCTGCCGATGGACTCTGGGACGCCATCGGTCCCGACCGGCTGCAGGAATCGCTGGCCGAATTGCCTGGGCTGGCTGGGCTGACGCTCGGTGAGCCGTTCCGCGATCTCTACGACCGGTTCGTGATCACCGAACAGCACCCGGACGCGAGCACCGCCAACCGCGGCAGCGCCCGGCAGATGACCACGCTGCTCGGACACATCTGGCACGACCGTGCGGCCGATCCGACGGCCTGCGCTCAGCTGCGCGATCTGATGTCGCGGCAGCTGTGGCGGCAACGACTGCGCAGTGGCTTTCCCCTCGACAACATCGAGGTTGCCGGGAAGACCGGCACCTTCGGCCCGTATCGGCATGAGATCGGAGTGATCAGCTTTCCCGACCGACGGTGTTACGCGGTTGCCGTGATGACCCGAGACCGTGGGGCCGCCCGGGCCGATCAGGTCGACCGGGCGATCGGCGAGTCGGCCCGACTCGCGGTCGCCGGCTTGCGCCAGCAACCCCATCCATAACCGGCGAGCATACGAATTGATCTTCCCAACGTTATTGGTTCCGCCATCCCGCGGCGGGCTAACTTCCCGGACAACCAATCGAAGGGATCTGCTCAGCCATGACGCACAACACCGAACGGGCCGTCAGTCGTCGAACCGTGCTCGGGGTCGGAATCGCCGCCGCAGTGCCACCGATCGTGGGCATCGCCACGGCACCGAAGGCGGCCGCAGCACCGAAATCGGATGATCAACCGGATGCAGCCATCAAGCAGCTGGAGCAGCACTACCAGGTCCGGATCGGCCTGACCGCGAAGAACCTCCGTACCCGGGCAGCCATCCAGCACCGGCCGACCGAGCGCTTTCCGCTCTGCTCGACCTTCAAAGCAGTCGCCGCAGCAGCCGTGTTGCGGGAGCGGGTCGACCTTGATCATGTTGTCCGCTACCCGGAGTCGATCTTGGTCGAGAATTCACCGGTCAGCTCCGAGCGCCGGTCGATGCGGATCGCGGAGATCATCGACGCGGCGGTGCGGTACAGCGACAACACCGCCGGCAACCTGATGCTGCAGCAGATCGGCGGACCCCGGGGTTTCACCCGTTTCGTCCGCTCGATCGGCGATCGAGTCACTCGGCTGGATCGTTGGGAGACCGAGCTGAACACCGCCTACCCGGGCGATCTTCGCGACACCACAACGCCGACGGCGATCGCGGACACCTACGCGAAGATCCTGCTCGGCGATGTGCTGCCCGCGGACCGGCGCTACTTCCTCCGCGCAACCATGCAAGGAAACACCACCAGCATCGGCAAATTCCGAGCCGCCCTTCCGGCCGGTTGGTGGTTCGCCGACAAGACCGGCGGTGGTGACTACGGCACGGCGAACGACATCGGACTGATCACCGCTCCGGACGGCCAGCAGATCCTGGTCGCCGTCCTGACCAGGGCTGACCGGCCGGAGATCACCGCCGATCCGGAGCTGATGGTCCGACTCGGCGAGCTGGTGATCAGCCGTCTTCGGTAGCTGCCGCTAGCCGATCGGCTCGGCGAAGTGACAGGCGGACTCGTGTTCGTCGGCGCCGTCCGGACGGTTGATCAACAACGGTTCCTCGACCGAGCAGCGGTCCTGGGCCTTCCAGCAACGGGTGTGGAAGCGGCAGCCGGTGGGCGGATTCGCCGGACTCGGTACGTCCCCGGTCAGCACGATCTGCTTCTTGTGCTGCCGCTGGGTCGGGTCCGGCACCGGCACCGCCGACAGCAGCGCCTGGGTGTACGGATGGGTCGCGTGCTCGTAGATCTGTTGATCGTTGCCGATCTCGGCGATCTTGCCCAGGTACATCACCGCGACCCGATCCGAGATGTGCCGAACCACCGAAAGATCATGCGCGATGAAGACGTACGACAGGCCGAGCTCGCGCTGCAGATCCTTGAGCAGGTTGACCACCTGCGCCTGCACCGACACGTCCAACGCCGACACCGGCTCATCGCAGATGATCACCTTGGGGTTCAGCGCCAGCCCCCGGGCGATGCCGATCCGCTGCCGCTGTCCGCCGGAGAACTGATGCGGATAACGGTGCAGGTGCTCGGGATTCAGCCCGACCAACTCGAGCAGCTCCTGCACTCGCTGTCGCCGCTTCGCCCGCGGCACCACGTCGGAGTGGATCTCGAACGGCTCACCGACGATCTCGGCCACCGTCTTGCGCGGGTTCAGTGAGGTGTACGGATCCTGGAAGACGATCTGGATGTCCCGGCGCAGCCGGCGCATCGCATTTCCCTTCTGGGCATAGACATCCACGCCGTCGAAGGTCAGCTTGCCGGCGGTCGGCTCCTCCAGTCGCATCAGCAGCCGACCAAGGGTGGACTTGCCACAGCCCGACTCCCCCACGATGCCCAGCGTCTCGCCGCGGTACAGCTCGAAGTCGACACCGTCGACGGCCTTGACCTGGCCGACCGTGCGCCGGAAGACGCCGGACTTGATCGGATAGTGCTTGACCAGGCCCTCGGCCTTCATGATCACTTCGGTGCCGACACCGGTCCGGGTACTGCTGGTCATCGTTGCGCTCCACTCTCTGCAAGCAGATCCTCGGCGAAATGGCAGGCCGTTCGCCGATGCGGCCCGACCTCACGCAGCGGCGGCGGCGAACCCGTACGGCAGACATCCTGCGCATAGCGGCAGCGCGGATGGAACGGGCAGCCTGCCGGGATCGCCGTCAGATTCGGTGGCAGGCCGCCGATCGCGGCCAACTGCTGGCCCTTTTGATCAAGCCGCGGGATCGACTCCAACAATCCCTTCGTGTACGGGTGGGCCGGGGACGCGTACAGGTCGAAGACGTCTGCCTGCTCGACGATCCTGCCCGCGTACATCACCGCGATCCGGTCTGCGACGTCGGCCACCACACCAAGATCATGCGTGATCAGGATGAGCCCCATCTTGCGCTCCTCCTGCAGATCGGCCAGCAGTTGCATGATCTGCGCCTGAACCGTCACGTCCAGAGCGGTGGTCGGCTCGTCGGCGATCAGCACCGCCGGATCGAGCGCGATCGCCATCGCGATCATGATCCGCTGCCGCATACCGCCGGAGAACTGATGCGGGTAGGCCTTCACCCGTTGCCTGGCGCCGGGGATCTGCACCCGCTCCATCAACTCGACCGCGCGGGCCAGCGCATCGGACTTGTTCATGCTCCGATGCTTGCGGAACATCTCCGCGATCTGCCAGCCGACCGGGAACACCGGGTTCAAGGCGCTCAACGCGTCCTGGAAGACCATCGAGATCTCCGGGCCTCTGACCTTGCGCCGTTGGGTTTCCGGCAACTTCAGCACGTCAGTGCCGCAGTAGCGGACCTGTCCGCCGGTGATGTAGCCGGGAGGGCTGTCCAGGATGCCCATGATCGCCTGCGCGGTCACCGACTTGCCCGAGCCGGACTCTCCCAGGATGGCCAGCGTCTGTCCCTCGTACAGGTCGAAGCTGACCCCGTTGATGGCCTTCGCCAAACCTTCCCGAGTACGGAACTCGACCTGCAGGTCGTCGATCTCCAGCAGCAGCCCGTCGGGCCTGGGTTGCCACTTCTTGCCGATCGTCTCGGTACCGTCGGGCCCGATCTTGGTGCCCTTCAACCCTGTCTCGGTCATGATCAACTCCCTCCTACCGAAGTCTCGGATCGAGCGCGTCGCGGACCGCGTCGCCGAGCAGGATGAATGAAAGCACCGCAACCGACAGGAACAGGCTGGGGAACAGCAGCATGTGCGGCGCCGCCTGGATCAGTCCGATCCCGGAGGCGTCCGAGATGGCAACACCCCAGGAGATCACCGGCGGCTGGAATCCGATACCCAGATACGAAAGCGTCGCCTCGACGCCCATGAAGACACCCAGGTTGATGGTGGAGACGACGATCGAAGCCGCGATCGCATTCGGCACCACGTGCGAGAAGATGATCCGGAATCCGCCACCGCCCAAGGCACGGGCGGACTGGATGTAGTCGTTCGGCAACACCTGCAGCACGCTGGATCGCATGATCCGGGCGGTCACCGGCCAGCCGAAGATCGCCAGGATCAGGATGATCCGGCCGACCTGCAACGCGTACGGATCGTCCGGGTCGGACGGGAACTGGTACAAGATCAACAACCCACCCAGCAGCAGCGGGAAGGCCATGAAGATCTCGCCAGTGCGCTGCAGCACCGCGTCCAGGCCTCTGCCGAAGTACGCGGCGACCACGCCCATGAAGCAGCCGAAGATCAAGGTCACCAGGGCCGTACCAGCGCCGACCAGGATCGAGGCCCGGGCGCCGTAGATCGTTCTGGCATAGACATCCGCGCCCTGTCCGTCCATCCCGAACCAATGTTCGGCAGACGGCTTCTGCCGGGCCTTGGACAGATCGGCGTAGGTCGGATCGATCGAGGTGAACAGTTGCGGCACCACGGCCATGGTCAGGAACAGCAAGATCAACACCGCGGACACCCAGAACACCGGGTTGCGCCGCAGCTCGTGCCAGCGGTCGATCCAGGCCGACCGCGCCCGCGCCCTCGGCACGTCCTGGGCAGGCGGCGCGGTCGGCGCGACCGGCAGGTTCGAATTCTCGGTGATGGGTTCAGTCATTGCTGATCCTCGGGTCGAGTACGCCGTAAAGGATGTCGACGATCAGGTTGGCGATCAGGTAGACGATCACCAGCACCAGAACCGCCCCCACCACGGAGACGCCGTCCTTCTGATTGATGCTGCGGTAGATGAAGTAGCCGACGCCGTTGACGTTGAAGATCCGCTCGGTGACGATGGCGCCGCCCATCAGCGCACCGACATCGGTGCCGATCTGGGTGACTACCGGGATCAGCGAATTCCGCAGGGTGTGTACGCCGGTCACCCGACTGGGCGCCAGGCCCTTGGCACGGGCGGTCCGGACGTAGTCGGAGCGGATGTTCTCGACCAGGCTGGTCCGGGTCAGCCGGGCCACGTAGGCGATCTGCAACGAGCCCAGCACGAACCCGGGTAACAAGAGTTGATACCAGGTGCCTTCGCTGGCGGTGACCGGGAAGATGCCCCAGCGGACGCCGAACAGCAATTGCGCCACGCTACCGAGCACGAACACCGGGATGGAGATCACGACCAGGCTGGAGACCAGCACCAGGTAGTCGATGAAGCGGCCGCGGAAGACACCGGCCAGCACACCGGCCGAGATGCCGATGATGATCTCGCAGAGCAGCGCGATGATCGCCAGCTTGATCGTGGTCGGATAGCGGATGGCCAGCTCGTGGGCGACCGAATTGCCGTAGAAGTTGGTGCCCAGGTCACCGTGCAGCAGCTTGCCGAGGTAGAGCACGTACTGAACGATCAGTGGCTTGTCGAGGTTGTACTCCTCGGTGAATTTGGCCACGTAGGCGGGCGGACAAGGCCGCTCGCCGCAACGTCCTTCGGCCGGGTTGCCCAGTGCGAAGACCGCTGCGTACAAGATGAAGGTTGCCCCGAGGATCACCGGGATCATCTGGAGAATCCGGCGCACGATGTAACTGATCACGCGCTGCCTCCTCTATCAAGACATCGGCCCCACATCGGTGTGGTTGTCGTCCGATCGCGGGCCCGAGCGCGGATGCAGCGACCCGGCCCGAGGGCCGGATCGCCACATCCGCGTCTATTGGTTGGTTGGACGGATCAACGGGTCACTGCTTGACCTGGATCGAGGTGTAATCCAGGACGCCGAACGCATTCACCTTGACGTTGGTCACCCGATCGGACCAGCCGACCAGTGCGTCATCGGTCCAGGTCGGGAAGGCGGGTACGTCCTCGACCAACAGTGCCTCGGCCTGCTGGTACAGGGTGTTCGCCTCGTCCGTGCTGGATGCGGCCGCAGCCTGCCCGAGCAGCTTCTGGAAGTCCGGGTTGTCGTACCGGGTGTCGTTGCTGGCCGCTCCCTTGGCGTAGATCGGTGCCAGGAAGTTCTCGATCGACGGGTAGTCCATCTGCCAGCCGCTGCGGAAGATGCCGTTCAGCTCGCGGTTGTTCAGCTCGTCCCGGAGGGTCTTGAAGTCCGGCTCGATCTTGGCCGCGCACTTGACGCCCAGGTTGTTCTTGAGCTGGTTGCAGACCGCCTCGGCCATTGCCCGGTGGCCGCCGTCCTGGTTCACCGCGAAGGTCAGCGTGCCCTTGTAGCCACCGGCCTCGGTGTAGAGCTGCTTGGCCTTGGCTGCATCGAAGGTGCAGAGGTCTCCGCACGAGTTCTTCTTGTAGCCGTCGACGACCGGCGAGACGAAGCTGTCGGCCGGTGTCGAGCGACCGTTGTAGATCTGCTTGGTGATCTCGTCCCGGTTGATCGCCATCGAGATCGCCTGCCGCATCTTGACGTCCTTCAGCTGCGGGTCGTTCGGCGAGAAGCCGATCGCCTGGATGACGCCCTGCGGCTGCTTCAGCCAACGGTCCGGAAGCTCGGTCTGGTAGGCATTTCCGACCAGCCGGTCGGTCGGGATGATGTCGGTGTAGTCGAGCTGGTTGGCGACCACGTCGTTGTACGCGGCACCCTCGTCGTTGTAGATCTTGAAGGTGATCTTGTCGACCTTGCCGGCGAAGTCTCCGGAGTAGTCCGGGTTCTTGCTCAAGGTGATGCCGGTGTCGGTGACACTGTCGACCTTGTACGGTCCGGCGCCGATCGGCTTGGTCTTGAACGAATCCGGGTCGGCGAAGAACGCGTCCGGCTGCGGCGCGAAGGCTGTGTAGCCGAGCCGAACCGGGAGGTTGGAGACCTTCTCGCTGGTCTTGATCGTGAAGGTGTAGTCGTCGACGACCTTCAGCCCGGTCAGCTTGTTGGTCTTGGCCGGATGACCTTCGCAGTCCGGTTCGCCCTGCTTGTCCACCCCACACTGGGTGTCGGCGTAACCCTCGACCGGCTCGAAGAAGTACGAGCCCTGCTGGCCGTTCTCACCTGCTGCGGTGTAGTTCCAGGCGTCGACGAAGTTCTTCGCCTTGATCTCGGTGCCGTCGGAGAACTTGTAGCCCTTCTTGATCTTGATCGTGAAGTTCTGGTTGTCCGAGGTGTCGATGCTCTGGGCGATATCGTTCTGCGGATTCGCGGTCTTCGGGTCGTACTTGACCAGCCGAGACACGAACGCGTCCAGGATGTTGCCGCCACAGACCTCTGCGGTGTTGCCGGCGACCAGCGGATTCTGCGGCGTGCAACCACGCAGCGAGATCTCGCCGCCGGTGCCCCCGGCGGCGTTGGACTGGGTACTGCTGCCGGTCTCCGATCCGCCGCCACACGCCGCGACGATCAGGGCGACCGCTGCGACCCCCACCGCGGCGGCCATTGCGCGAGTGCGTCCTCGCATGAATGTCCTCCTACTTCGAGCGCCCGGATCTCGGGCGCAGGTGCGTACGGCAGCCAGCTATGTGCCCGACGGATGCCGTACGCAATGACGGGTAAATTACTGAAGGCAACCCTGCCCTGCCAGCAAGGCCGACGCCGAGACACGATAGAACAAGAAACCCGATCGTGACCTGGGTTCTGCGCAAACATTCACGTCGTAACCGGGGTGAAACTGTTCAAACTCTGCGTTTGGGGTTGCCTGGCACCAGCATCGGGGATCGATGCGGAATTCGGCAAGGGTGCGCGCGGGGGCGCGTCAGCGGTGGAAGCGACGGACCGAGGCCAGCGCCCGACGGAGCGGATCGGTCTTCTCGGCCATCACCCGGGCGATCACCGGCGGGGTGGCGGGATCGCTACCCAGTCGTTCTGCCCGAGCCAGCACTTCCGGCTCGGTGATCGCTGCCGGGAATGCCAACGTGGGCACCCGGCCGAGCACCCAGCCGGAACGGAAGGCGGCCGTGCCACCGATGTCGTCGAAGAACCTCAGCGCGTACGACCTGGTCAGTTCGACCTGCTCGGCGGAGTAGCCGAACGTCGCTTCGGCGGTGGCATACAACTCGTAGGCGGACACTTCGGACGGTTCGGTGAGCAGCCGGTACGCGGCCTCCTTGGCCTGCGGGGTCGGCAGGGCCGCGCGGGCCCGGGCGGCATTCACGGTGGCCGCTGCCGAGGAGTCGATGCGTAGCGTCTCGGCGATGATCTCCGGCCGATCGGCCAGGCTGCAGAGCCGGGTGACGATCGCCCAGCGAAGCTCCGGATCCAGCTCGATGCCGTCCGGCAGGTCACGCTGCTGCCGCCAGGCCTCGAGTTGATCTTGATCGGCCTGGCTGGATATCGCGGCCCGGAATGCGATCAGCTGACGGTCCGAGCCGGCTTCGGCCGCGATCAGCATCTGCTCGGCCAGCCGGTGGACCGCGGCCAGCCGGGCCGCCCGTTGCGGCACCGGCGCATAGGCGCCGGCCAAGGTGCCTTGGGCGAAGGACAGCAGACTGGCAACGATCACGTCCTCGGGCTCGGCACCCAGTTGATCGATGATCGTCTGCAGTGCCTGCTGCGGATCGAGTTCGGCGTCCCGGACCTGATCACGCAAGCTATTCCAGATCATCACCCGGGTGCCGGAGTTTTTGATCTTGCTCACGCTGGTGGTCAGCGCGGCCCAGTCTTGTGGCTCGAATCTGATCTTGGCCCAGGTCTCGTCCAAGGCGTCGGGCACCAGCGCCACGGCGGTGTCGGAGGACGGCACCGGTTGGCCAAGATCACCGACCACCACCCGGCGGACATCGATCAACTCCCCGTCGGCGGCCACACCGGCGACTTCGACGGCATGCACACGGTCGGCCGGTTGTTGCGGTGGCGGTGTCCGGCGCAACTCCCGGCTGTGGTCGGTCAGGGTGTGGATCTGCAGCGTGTCCAGGCCCGCGGTGAGCAGCCATTCCTTGGTCCAGCGTTCAAGATCAACTCCGCCGGCCG
>DATCVL010000277.1:0-8961 GCA_036566865.1 Microlunatus sp. | reverse complement strand
CGCCGCAACCGCAAGCACCAACAGCATCGCCGCCAGTGCCATGATCACCCCGGCGACCAGTTTGGCGGCGATCACCTGGGTCCGCCGCGGCTCGAGGGTGAAGGTGATCAAGGTCGTCCGCTGACTCCACTCGCTGGTGATCAACAGGATGCCCAGGATCGGCAGCAACATCGCGGTCGCGGTGCCCGTCGTCAACGCCAGGTCACCGAAGGACAATCCGATCCCGTCGACACTGCGGCCGAGGGCGATCTGGATGGCCAGTACGACCAGCACCAGCGCCGCGATGATGATCACCAGGGTTCGGCCGGAGCGGGTGTCGACGGACTTGCGGAGCTCGACCAGCACCTGGCGGTCGAATCGGTTGGCGACCGACGGGATGCTGCGGCCCTTCGGTCGGACCGGGGCGGTGGTGACGGTGCTCATCGAACGGCTCCTGTCAGGTTGTTGTGATGGGATTGCGGGGTTGGTTCGGCCGTTGTGGCCGCCGGCGACACGGCGGCTTCGCGGGAGGTGTCGCTGGTCAGCCGGAAGAACTCCTCCTCCAGGCTGCTGCCGGCCGCCCGACTCAGATGGCTGAGAGCGATCCGTTGCCGGGCAGCGACGGCACCGACCGCCGCCGGCTCGGCTGACACGGTGAGGCCGACTCCGTCCGGCCGGACCTGGTGCCCGGCGGTGGTGAGCGCCGCGGCCAGTGCCGCGTTGTCGGTCGAGTCGACCTGGGTGCTGACCGTGGTCAGGTCGTTCAACAGTTCCTGCTTGGTGCCGGTGGCGAGCACCCGGCCGCGGCCGATCAGGACAAGATCATCAGCGACCAGCTCCACCTCGTGGATCAGGTGACTGGACAGCAGCACAGTGCCACCGGCCTGCGCGTGGTCGGCCAGCAGTTGCCGGATCCAGCGGATGCCCGACGGGTCCAGACCGTTGGCCGGCTCGTCGAAGATCAACACCTCCGGCTCGGCCAGCAAGGCATGGGCGATGCCGAGCCGTTGCCGCATACCCAGTGAGTACGCCTTCACCCGCCGCCGGGACTCGGCATTGGACAGGCCGACCAGGTCGAGCACCTCCGCCACCCGGCGCGACCCGAGTCCCAGACTTCGGGCGGCCAGCGTCAGCACCTCGGCGCCGGTACGGCCACCGTGTTGGGCAGCGGCGTCGAGCATCACCCCGACCACATGGCCCGGTGACGGCAGCTGGACAAAGGGCACGCCGTCGAAGGTGACCGCGCCGGTCGTCGGCCGGGTCAGGCCGACCATGATCCGCATCATGGTGGACTTACCGGCACCGTTGGGGCCGAGCAGGCCGGTTACCCGGCCGCGTTCACAGCGGAACGAGACGTCGCGCAGCGCGTGCGCGGCCCCGTACTGTTTGGAGACTTGGTTCGCAACGATCATGCAGCCAGCCTCGCCGCTGCAACTGCCGCCCGGTATCGGGCGAGGGAACCGTTCCCGGTCATACTTTGGTCGCACGGCGATCGTTCGTTCGCCGGCTCGCAGCGCGTCGGTCGGCTGGCTAACCTCGGGCTGGTGAGCGTCGGAGAGTATCAACCGCCCGCAGTCAGCCGACGAGGCTATCTGTGGCGGATCGTGGTCGCAGCAGCGATCAGCCTGACGATCTTCATTGCCGACGCCTCCCACCGGTCGACGGCGATGCTGATCGTCGACCTGGTCGTGGCCGCCTTCTGCTGGACGCTGGTCTTCTGGCGTCGGCGTTGGCCGACCGCGGTGGCCCTGGTTCTCGGAATCTTGGGCACGGTGTCTCCGTTGTCGACCGGCCCGGCGCTGTGGGCATTGTTCTCGCTGGCGACCACCCGCCGCTGGTCACGGTACGTGCTCGCCGCATCCGTCTCGCTCGTCGCCACCTTCATCTACGCGCCGATCGGTGACCCGGATCTCTTCGACGAGATCCGGATCACCGGGGCCGACGGCCAACTCCTGACCCATTGGCCGATCACGGTGATCGTGGTCGCGCTGTTCGTCTTGGTGGTGGTCGGCGCGATGGCGTTGATCGCAGCCTGGGGAGGCCAGGTCGGTGCTCGCCGCGAATTGCTGTGGACATTACGGGATCGGGCCGAACGGGCCGAGGCCGAACGGGACCTCCGGGTGGCCCAGGCCCGCAGCATGGAACGGGAACGGATCGCCCGGGAGATGCACGACGGACTGGCGCATCGAATCTCCCAGATCTCCATGCACGCCGGGGCGCTCGCCTTCCGCGACGGCCTTTCGGCCACCGAGCTGCATCAGTCGATGGAGATCATCCAACAGGCCTCCCACCAGGCCATGATCGAATTGCGGGATGTCCTGGGTGTGCTTCGCGATACCGACGGCGACGGTCGTGGCCGCCCGCTGCCGACCTCGGCCGACGTAGCGGAGTTGATCAACTTCAACCGATCCGCCGGGATGCAGGTGATCGAACAGATCGACCCGATGATCATCCAACGACTGCCGGATCAACTGGGACGGGCGGTCTATCGAATCGTCCAGGAAGGGCTGACCAATGCCTCCCGGCATGCACCCGACGCACCGGTGAGCGTGACGATCGACGGGTCGGTCGGCGAGCAGGTCTCGGTGATGATCAGCAATCCGCTGCGGATCGTCGGCTCATCGCTGCCCGACTCCGGCTTCGGGTTGATCGGGTTGCAGGAGCGGGTCGCCCTGCTGGGCGGCACCCTGCAGTCCGGCCGCCGCTTCGATCGATACCAGCTGCAGGTACGGCTACCGTGGTCGGTGTGATTGAGCCGCCCGGTGCCGGGCCGACCCGGATCCTGGTCGTTGATGACGACCCGATCGTCCGATCCGCGCTGGGCCTGATGCTCGGCGGACAGTCCGATTTCACCGTCGTCGGTGAGGCGGTCAACGGCCGGGAATGCCTTGCCGTGTTGGAAACTCTCAGCCCGGATCTGATCTTGATGGATCTGCGGATGCCGGTACTGGACGGCATTCAGGCGACCAGGAAGGTGACCGCCGAGCATCCGTCGATCACGGTGATCGCACTGACCACCTTCGACACCGACGACATGGTGCTGGCTGCATTGTCGGCCGGGGCCGACGGATTCCTGCTCAAGGACACTCCGCCGGCGCAGTTGGTGTCCGCGATCCGCGCGGTCCGCGACGGCGAGCCGATTCTGTCTCCGAGCGCGGTTCGAACCTTGCTGCATCATGTCCAGGCCGACGATCGAACGGAGCGACGGGAGCGAGCGAGGGCCCGGCTCGCAGAGTTGTCCGAACGTGAGTTGGAGGTGGCGTCGGCGATCGCCGACGGCGCCAACAACGCCGAGATCGCCGGTCGCCTGCACCTGTCGGTGCCCACGGTGAAGACGTACGTGTCCCGGCTGCTGGTCCGACTCGAACTGAACAACCGGGTGCAGATCGCAATCTGCGTCGAGCAGGCCGAGCTGGACTAGCCGCCGCTACCCTGCCAACCCGGACGGCGCCGGTCCGCCGCCGTCATGGGCCCGAGCGTGGACGAGTCTCCGCCGTGAGGTGGACCCGGCAAGACCCACCCTGTGGGGGATGTGTGCACCGTGTTGATCTTCGTACGGTGTGATCATGCTCGAGGTCAACAAGATCAACAGATCGTTCGACGTGCGGCGGGTGCTCACCGATGTGAGCTTCACCGTCGAGGGCGGACGGCTGACCGGATTCGTCGGGCGCAACGGCGCCGGCAAGACCACCACCATGCGGATCATGCTCGGAGTGCTGACCGCCGACAGCGGCGAGGTCCGGTTGAACGGGGCCGAGATCACCGAGGCCGATCGGCGCCGCTTCGGCTACATGCCCGAGGAACGCGGCCTGTATCCGAAGATGCCGATCGGCGAACAGTTGATCTATCTGGCCCGGCTGCACGGGCTGACACCGGCGGCTGCGCGGGCGAATACGGCCGATCTGCTGGAGAAGCTCGGACTCACCGATCGGATCGGTGACCGGGTCGAGGCGCTGTCCCTGGGCAATCAGCAGCGAGCCCAGGTGGCGGCCGCGCTGGTGCACGACCCGGAGGCGTTGATCTTGGACGAGCCGTTCTCCGGACTCGATCCGCTGGCCGTGGAGGTCGTCCTCGGTGTCCTGTCCGAGCGTGCCGCGGCCGGCATCCCGGTGCTCTTCTCATCGCACCAACTCGACATCGTGGAACGGCTCTGCGACGACCTGGTGATCATCGCCGACGGCAGCATCCGGGCCAGTGGCGATCGGGACGAGCTGCGGGATCAGTACTCCGGCAACAGCTATCGGGCCACCTTCGGAGCCGACGCCGGCTGGCTGCGTGATCAGCCCGGCATCGTGGTTCGTGAGTTCGACGGACCGAATGCGCTCTTCGATGCGGAGACACCTGAGGCGGCGCAGACCGTCCTGCGCCGCGCGGTCGAACGCGGCCCCGTCTTCAACTTCGCGCCCCACCGGCCCCGGCTGGCCGAGATCTTCAAGGAGGTCATCCAGTGACCAGCACCATCCAGCCCACCGCGTCGCACACCGGCGGCGGAGCGTCTGCACCGAATCTCGGCCAGTCCGTCTGGCTGGTCGCCGAACGCGAGATCATCGCCCGGGTCCGGAGCAAGGCATTCCTGATCTCCACTGCAGTGATGCTGGTCGCGGTGCTGGCCGCGGTGATCATCGGCGGCGTGTTGAGTCAGCACCAGTCCAGCACCGACGTGGCCGCGGTCGGATCGACCGCCAGCACGCTTGATCAGCTGCCGAATGTCACCGTGCATGCGGTGGACGATCGGGATGCCGCGGTTGCCCTGATCAACGACGGGACCGTCGACGCAGCGGTGATCGCCGACCCGGGCAACCCGACCGGGATCAAGATCATCGCCGAGGACTCCGCGCCGGACAGTCTGGTGGCTGCGCTGAGTGTCCGACCGCCGGTGGAGATCCTGAGTCCGAGCTCGACCTCGGACGGCGTCCGTTATCTGGCCGCGTTGGCGTTCGGGTTGTTGTTCTTCATCTCGGCAACGACTTTCGGCGGCACCATCGCCCAGAGTGTGGTGGAGGAGAAGCAGACCCGGATCGTGGAGATCCTGCTCTCCACCATTCCCGCCCGGGTGTTGTTGACGGGCAAGATCGTCGGCAACAGTCTGCTCGCCTTCGGTCAGGTGGTGCTGATCGGAGCCTGCGCGGTGATCGGGCTGACGATCACCGACAACAGCCAGTTGCTCGCCTCGCTGGGGGCACCGCTGGCCTGGTTCGTGATCTTCTTCGTGATCGGGTTCGTCTTGCTGGCGTCGTTGTTCGCTGCCGCCGCATCGCTGGTCTCGCGGCAGGAGGACGTCCAGTCCACCGTCGCACCGGTCACCATGCTGGTGATGATCCCGTACTTCCTGGTGATCTTCTTCAACAGCAACGAGCTGGTGGTGACGATCATGTCGTACGTGCCGTTCTCGGCTGCGGTGGGCATGCCGCTGCGGATCTTCCTCTCCGAGGCGGCCTGGTGGGAACCGCTGCTGTCGTTGGTGATCCTGGTCGCCAGCACGATCGCGGTGATCATGGTCGCGTCCAGGATCTATCGCAACGCACTGCTCCGCACCGGTGCTCGAGTCTCGCTGCGCGAAGCCCTCCGCAGCACCAAGGCCTGACCGACCTGCCGGATGCTGGTTGTGCTCACGGCCCAACCAGCATCCGGCCGTTCGATCAGCGAGTGTTGAGAGGCCAGCCGTCCGGGTCCAGCTGATCGCCGACGTCGAGCTGCTCGATCAGCCGGAACGCCTCGTCGGTCACGTTGGCCTGGGCGGGTCGATTCAGCTTCCGGCCCTTGCTGGTGCGGTAGATCTCCCGACCACCGAACTGCAGCAGCACGTCCAGCCGGCCGCGGGCGAAATCATGATCATCAACGGCCGCGTACTCCTGCCGGACATCGTCGACATAGCGACGATAGTCGGCGGGGTCGGCAGCCAGGACGGCCAGGTCGGCGTCACAGAGCAGCTCCCCGTTGGGATCCGAACCGGTCGGCCGATGGGTTTCGGTCAGCCGCACCAGGCGGGCGACCTCGCCGATCTCCTCCTGCTCGAAGCCGCAGCGACCGAGGGTCCGGATCGCCAGCCGGGCGGAGGCTTCCTCGTTGGTGATCTGACCCGGCGGGATCGCATACACCGCGTCATGGAACCAGGCCGCCAGTCCGACCAGGAAGAGATCATGTTTGCTGGTCGCGAGCGCCTCGACCTGATCAAGAACATTGGCCAGATGTCGCTGGTCGTGATACCTGCGGTGCGGTTCGGCGTAGCGGTCGAGCAGCCCCGCCGCGACCTCAGGATGCTGCGGCAGCAAGGTGGCAAAACGTGCCGACAGCGCGTCGGACAGCTCATTGGTCATCGGACTGCTCCTTCATCAGGTCAAGATCATCTTCGATCGCGGCCGGACGACCGAGATAGCGCTGCGGTACGGCCATCGTGCGACTGCGATCCCACGGGCGCTGCCAACCGCCACGCGACAGTACGCCATTGAGCATGTGGGCGGTCAGTCCCCAGATCAACAGCTCGTCAATCAAGAAGCCCGGACCGATCCGTCCGCCCGGGTGGGTCATCGCGTACCGATTCGCCGGGTCGGTCAGGGTCGCGATCGGGATCCGATGTACGGAGGCGACCTCACCGGGATCGGCGGCCGTGACCGGACTCGGCCGCCGCCACCAGGCCAGCTCCGGCGTCACCCGATAGCCGCTGACCGGCACCTCGATGGTGGCCAGCTCGCCGAACATCTGCACCCCGGCCGGATCCAACCCGGTCTCCTCCTGGGCCTCCCGCAGGGCGGTCGCGGCCAGATCATGATCATCGGGCTCGAACCCGCCGCCGGGGAAGGCGACCTGACCGGGATGGGACCGCAGCGCGGCCGATCGTTCGATGAACAGCAGATCCGGACCCTCCGGGCTCTCCCCGAACAAGATCAACACCGCGGCCGGGCGCCGCTCCTGGTCGGTGAATTCGTACGGCGTACCGGGATCGGTCAGGCTGCTCCGCAGCGGGTCCAGCCACTCCGGCAGCTGACCGTCCTCGATCACAGTGCAACCCCCAGATGATCACGGATGGCCTGCTCCAGCTGCGCGTCGGAGGTGTACGGACCGTTGTGCCGGTAGCTGATCTTGCCGTCGGCATCGACGAAGATCGTTTGCGGCGGGCCGAGGATCTTCAGCGGAGCCTTCAGCTCCTTGTCCTGGTCCTGCAGCTGCGGATAGCTCCAGTCGGCCATTCCGGCGTACTCGATCGCAGCGGCCGGATCCGGATCGTCGTAGTCGATGCCGAGGAAGTTGATCTTGTCACCGGCCTTCGCCGACAGCGCGGCCAGGTGCGGAGCCTCCTGCCGGCAGGGCCGGCACCATTGTGCCCAGATGTTGATCACCGTCGGAGTGCCGCGCAGTCCGGCCAGCCGGACCTCGCCTCCCCCGCCGAGGCAGTCCAGCGTGACATCGGGCAGCCCGTCGGGCCGGGCCGCAACCTTCTGATCGCTGGTCGGGCAGGCCGCAATCCCGGCCTGCTTCTTCAGCTTCGCCAGTTCGATCGCGGAGGCGGTCGATCCGTCCGCGGCTGCCGGCGTACCGATCGAACTCGGTCCCGCCTGCCCGCTCTGGTCCGACCCGCCGCAGCCGGCCAACGCCACCGTCGCGGTGACCAGCACGGCGACGAACAGGGTCCTGAGCTTGGGATCCTTCGGCCAGGTCAGCGGAGAAGATCTCCTCATCCGCGCGGTTCCCGGACCAGCTTGGCCGCCTTGACCGGATCGGTCGGTCCTTCGCCGTAGGCCGGGCACCAACGCGCCAACGGGCAGACTCCGCAGGCTGGATTGCGGGCGTGGCACCGGCGCCGGCCGTGCCAGATCACGTTGTGGCTGAGCTGGGTCCAGGCCTGCCGCGGAAAGAGACCGCCGATCTCGGCCTCGACCTTGTCGGGGTCCGTTTCGGTGGTCCAGCCGAACCGGCGCACCAGCCGACCGAAATGGGTGTCCACCGTGATGCCCGGCACGCCGAAGGCATTGCCGAGCACGACGTTGGCGGTCTTCCGGCCGACGCCGGGCAGGGTGACCAGCTCCTTCAGCTTGCCCGGCACCTCGCCGTCGAACCGCTCGACCAGGGCGGCGCCGAGTTTCATCACCGAGTCGGTCTTGGCCCGGAAGAACCCGGTCGGTTTCAGCAGTTCCTCCAGGTCGGACCGGTCCGCACCGGCCAGCGCGGCCGCGTCCGGGTAGCGGGCGAACAGTGCCGGGGTGACCAGATTGACCCGCTTGTCCGTGGTCTGCGCGCTCAGAATGGTGGCGACCAGCAGTTGCAACGGGTTGGCGAAGTCCAACTCGCAGTGGGCGTCGGGATACAGCTCGTGCAGGCTGCGATTCATCGTCCGCGCGCGGCGCACCAACGCGGTCCGGCTCTTGTCGACAATCCGCCGCTCCGGCGGTGTGCTGCCGGTCGCCGCAGCTGTCCCGGAGTCGTCCGGAGCGGTCGAGGTCGAGCCTGAAGTCATGCCGGTCAGCCTACTGAGCAGCCAGGACAGACCGTACGTCTGTCCGCGCCGACCGGCGACCTGGTGCAGAGGCGGGCCGCTGACGGTAGCCTGTCGTGGGAAATTGCAGATGACCAGGAGGGCACGTGGACCCCGAAGTCTTGAAACAGGCGCCGCTGTTCAAGGGTCTCGAGGACGAGGCGGTGGCTGCACTGTCGGCGACGATGGGCACGGTGAAACTCGCCAAGGGCGAGATCCTGTTTCATGAGGGTGACACCGAGGACCGGCTCTACGTCGTGGTCAGTGGCAAGATCAAATTGGGCCGCAGCGGATCGGCCGGCCGGGAGAATCTGATGGGCGTGCTCGGGCCCGGCCAGATGTTCGGTGAGCTCTCCGTGTTCGATCCCGGTCCGCGTTCCACCACCGCTACCGCGGTCACCAGCTGCGAGTTGCGGGTGCTCGAACACGACGTACTCAATCAATGGCTGGTCGGTCGCCCCGAGGTTGCCCAAGGTCTGCTCAGCCAGTTGGCCGGCCGGTTGCGGCGGGCC
>DATCVL010000276.1:0-5449 GCA_036566865.1 Microlunatus sp. | reverse complement strand
AGTGGAATCGAGTGCAGGGTATGCCCGGACAGGTCCTGGAGACCGGAACCGCGGGCGAACATGCTGGCGACCGGCACACCCTCGAGCCCGACGGCGAACGACAACTCCGCCGGTGGATCGGTTGCCGCCCGGTCGACATGCAGGACCTGATCGAGGTAGTGGTAGAAGCGGCTGTTGGGCCTGCCCCGGCGATCCCATACGCGGGACTGCTCGGAGGAAGCCCGTCCGGAAACGCCGAGCGTCACAACGATCGAGGCATCCTCAGGAAGCGGATTCGCCGGAGTCAGTGCGAGGTCGAAGATCGTTACCGCCAGGATGTCGCCGCCCAGGACGTCGCAAGAACGCCAGCCGAGGTTGACCAGGGAGGCCAGCCACTGACCGACCGACGCCAATAGGCCGTCGAAGATCGCGGCCACCACCGACGCCGTCGGCTGGGACCCGGGCTGAAGCCGGCGGAACAACCGTTCGATGCGGACGGGCAGAGGTTCTGTCGGCGGCTGAGCACCGAAGGACGGTGTCGCGGCCAAACTCTCGCTGATGGCGCCGTGGAAAAGTCCCGGGCCGAATCGCTCCAAGGCTGTGATGACCCATTCCGGCCAGCCATCGCCGTCCGGGCCGTCGGAGGCGAGCAGACCCTCCATCAGGGCGACCACCGTCGTTGCGGCCGGACCGGCCTGATCCAGGATCGGAAACTCGGGCGCCACGAGATAGAAGCGCTGATCCGAGCCGACCCAGAATCTCTGCGGAGCGCCCGAGGGATCGACG
This sequence comes from Microlunatus sp., assembly GCA_036566865.1. Classification (GTDB taxonomy): domain Bacteria; phylum Actinomycetota; class Actinomycetes; order Propionibacteriales; family Propionibacteriaceae; genus Microlunatus. The sequence goes on along the minus strand of DATCVL010000276.1, from coordinate 4,684 downwards.
ATCCGGAGGTCGCGGAGATAGGTGTCGTCCTCGCTCGGTGCAACTTCCTCGATCCCGTCGACCGTCACAACAGTTGGTTGTTGCTCCGCTCCGGGAGCCCGGGCCAACACCTGGGCGCCCGGTACGAGGTGGCCGATGCCGTTCTCGCCCAGCGTGGGCACGGCCCAGGCGAGAGTGACCGGGTCGACTGCCAGCAGCTCAGGCGGCACCGTGGTCGCGGTGGATGCCGCGTTGACGAAGGGGTGGGTGGCCGTGAACACCGGCCCGCCGCCGCTGAGTCTCACCAGACCACGCCCACCGCGCAGCGGCTGTCCGACGTATTCGACCGTGCCGACGCCGTCCCGTGTCAGCACAGTGTCGCCCGCCTGGATCCCGCGCAACAGGACCGGATCCCCGTCCCCGTTGAGAATCTGGGTGCTGCCGGTGAAGCAGGATCCGCCCGGCGCTCGACGGTACGTATTGCCCGGCTGGGAGTTGGCGGTGAACTCGTAGCAGTTTCCGTTCGGCAACCGCGCCGGAGGCCCGCTGTAGGTCGGCAGGTAGGTCGTCTGGGCGATCGCCTGCTGGCTGGCGGGCAACACGTCGGCACGATCCAACTGCGGCTTCTCACGCAGCTCTTCTGCGTACTGGCGCCACGCGGCGACACCGACCTGCGGCGGGATCGGCAGACCCGCTGCGGCGAGGTCGGTGATCAACGTATCGACCTCGGCCGTCGATGCGCCGAGGGCGAGGTATTTCGCGTACTGGTTGAACATTTCCCAGTCGGGACTGGTCCACATACCGGCCTGATACCAGAGCTGTCGGGTCAGCACGTTGCCCAGCAGACAGTCGCGGAACTGCTGCTTTGCCGTGCTGGGATCCAGCCGACCCAAGAGGTTCACCAACGGTGGATAGGTCTGTGCCAGGACCAGGGCGTACGTCGTTGTTGAGCGTTCTCGGAGTCCGGTATTGAATCCGGAGACGTCCGTGTTGATCTTGTCGGTGAGCATCTGGCCGCGAATGTCGCTGCCCGCCTCGGCGATCGCCTGGCACAGCACCGCGACAGCGAAGGTTTTCCACCACTCTTCGTCCAGACCTGTGTTGCCGACCAGCCCGAGCAGCGGATCGGCCTGCCAGCTGGGATAGAAGATGCTGCGGAAGGCCGGACCGGTGCCGAACATCTGAGAGTAGTTCCCCGGCAGGGCGCTCTGCAGTTTGTTGACGTACAGCGCGTGCAAGCGCGAACCACCGCTGTAGTCCGGCATCAGATTGACCAGCGACTCGATGACGGGATCGGCTCCAGTGACAAGCGACGCCGGACGCGGCTGAATGTGAAGGAACATCGCTGCCGCGCGCCTACGCGCGGGCGAAGTTCTGGTCGACCATGGGACCGTCCACGAACTGGCGGATGGGATCCGGCGGCGGCTGGGGCGGGTCGATCAGATTCCAGATGAACTGGATGAGGACGATGACGATCCCGATCGCTGCGACGGCCAGACCAGCGGGGCCGGCCCAGGCGAAACTCATCAGCTCGAAGCCGATCAGCACCACGGTGGCCAACGCCACGAACGTGTTCAGCGCCTCGAAGATGATGTTTCGGATGTCTCCCGCCTTGATGGCGTTGTAGAGCGTGACCGCGGCCAGGACCAGGCCGACCACTGCCATCGCAGGGCCGATCCGCCTGGCCATGAACTCGGTCGAGTTCTCTCCGAAGATCGCAACGAAGGCCTTCCCCGTCTTCGTCTGCGGAATGACCTTGCCGCCCTCGCTGAACCAGGTGGCAAGATCACCGGCGAAGGCGCGGAAGGCCCCACCATTGCCGGCCTGCGAGAAGTTGGTCATGAACCGCCCGACGCCCAGCGACATCATCTTCTCGATGCCCTTGACCAGGACCGCCATGGCCATCACCCCGAGGTTGACCTCTTGGATGATCTGCTTCGGCGTCTGCTCCTGCTTGGCGTCCTCACATATCGAGTAGATCAGGAAGCCTGCCGACGCCCCATAGAAGAGGGTGCTGAGCACCCCGCCCACCTTCTGCTTGCCGGTCAATTGGTTCCAGGCCTGCTGCTGGGCAGCCGGGAGATTCTGGCCGATCAGGGCCTGCAGCTGCGGATTCCGGGCTGCTTGTTGGAGCGATTGCTTGAGGGCGTTGGCGGTCAGCGCGGCCGAGATGGCGTCGACCAGAAGCATGATCTGATCGGTGGTGGTGATCACCGTCTCGAGGAGTTCTTGGTTCTCCTTCGCGGCCTGCTGCTGGACCTGGTCCATCACGGCCGGGTCGACCTTGCCGAGGATGGCGTTCTCGATCACGGCCTGCAGGTACGGCTTCAGGTCCTCGGACCACTGCGACTTCGCATAGTTCACCCCGAGCAGGGCAGCGTAGCCAATGGTCATGAAGCGCTCGCCGAAGTCCTTGTTCGGGGCGAGGACCTGGAGCTTGACGTACCACTCGTACATGCGCGCCTTCACGTTGTCGAACTCCTTGCTGGCGATCTGGATCTGCCAGGTCAGGAGGTTCGCGTCATCGGAAAGCCAGTTGAAGTAGCGCTCGGCCCACTGCTCAGGATTGTCCGCGAGGTACGGCCTGATCTGGGCCACGCTGTCACGGTAGGCGGCGATGTAGAGCGCGTTGGACGCCTCCTGGTACTCCAGACTGGTGTCCGTACTCTTGCCGAGGTTCTCCCAGGACTCGGACATCGACTTCGGGTTTATCCGCTCGATGAGGTCGTGATAGGTCGGGCTCGTGCCCAGCATGTCGTAGAGCATCTGGCCGGTGCCGAGGACCGACTTGGACTCGAAGAAGGGCTTTGACTTCTGGAAGACCTGCTCCGCATTGTCGGTCAGGTTGTACGGGTGGCCGTAGATGCCGTCGATGTACTTCTTGTCCAGGGCGTTGACCAGACACTTGTTGAAGTAGCCGCCGCAGGTGGTCTGGGCGTAGTCGACGGTGACCGGTTTGTCGTCCGGCCCAGTCAGGACCTGGATCGAGGAGATGTTGTCCAGGTCCTGCAGCGACATCGTGGCGCTGACAGCGCTCATGGCGTTGACCAGTGATCGCGAGGCGTGGGCACTCGCGAAAACCTTCGCCCTGGCAGCGGCCAACTCGGCGGCCGTACCACCGCGCCACGCATAGTCAGCCGCGTCATCATCTGTATAGGTGCCCGAAAACGTCCTGCTACCGGACGCGAGCACGATTTTGAAGGCATTTTGCCGAAATGGTGGATTGAATTCTGCAACCATTTCCAGCGTTGTCAGGCCTTTGGCCCGGTCGACGTGGGTGACCAGCGTTCGATCGGTAATGTCCTCGGTGCCGAGAAGATAGGTGATCTTCAGCTCTTTGTCGACCCACTGCGACTTGATCGACAGACTCTCCCACGCGACGTACGGGGCTTCGGGAGCTTCGGCAAGATGCCGTTCGGTCTGGTAGACCTGCTCGATCTCGACGCCTCGGATCGGCTGCGGATCTCCATCACCGGACGACACGGTGCCCACGAACGCGGTGCCGCAGTCGGTGAAGCTGAGCCTGGCCTGGAAGGAGGGATCGCCCACTTTCCCTTTCAGCAAAAGAGTGTGGGACGCCCCGTGGTAGTCGATGATCTTGATGTGATCGCCGCCGAGGGTGATCGCGTCGCGCAACACTGCCAGCTGCCCTTGCGACGTCCAGTCATCACCGTCGAGCACTTCGATGTCGTAGATGTGGCCGTGGGCGGCACGACAGTCGCCCAGGTCGAAGGAAACGGGTTGAGGTAACGCCATGGCACAGCCTCCCGGGTGTAACCGTTACGCAACTCGCACGACCTGTGCGACCGGCTATCACTATGCACAGCCAATGGAGACGATGTCACCGGGTCTTTCGACCCCTATCGGAGATTTCACCGGATTGCAGTGGGGTGTGCGTTGGCCGCCGACAGGCACGTCATATTTCAATCACGTACCGGACGCATGCAATTGTGGCCAGGCCACACGCCGTCGTGGAACGATCCTTCGTGTGAACGGCCATTCCGGCGGCCTCCTGCGCGACGTCTGCCCCACGGGTCGTGCATCGTCCGGCGTTGTCTGCTGAGATGCAGCACATGAGCTTGGAGGCGACAGAACCGTTGATTCCGCCCGATCTGGGGACCCGTCTGCGGATGAGAGCAGGCGCCGATCAACGGCTCGAACTGATGCCACCGGCATCGGAACTTGATCTCCCAGACGACACCGCAGCGCGCCAGTACATGGACTTCTGCTCGATTGAGCCCGAGGATCAGGCAGCAATGCTCGCGGCGCGCCCAGATCCAGCCCGCAATCCGGACTGGTGGTGGCTGTTGCGCGGCACGGTTGCTGAGCTGCGCAGTCGAATGGATCAGACGCTGTCTGCCGACGGCTTCCGTGCCTGGCCGACCGTCCCCCGGGGCTCGGGCACGGTCGGGATGTTCTTGTACGCCTGGTCGCTGCTGAGTGTGGTGCCCGACGTTCTCGAGCTCCACCGCCATCGAGGCGTCCCCGAGTCAGTGAGTCGCGCCACGCTGCTCGACCTCGGCGGAGTGATGAACACTCACCATCAAGTCACCGGGAAACGCGGTGTCGGTCTCTTTCCGCTCTGGGGACCACCGCAGTCGTTCTCGGGCATCAACTACACCCTCGGTCGACACGCCTTCACCCGAGCAGACCTCGCGATCGGCGGTGTCGCCGGCTACGCGCTGTTGGTGCACATCCCACCGTT
>DATCVL010000275.1:0-12243 GCA_036566865.1 Microlunatus sp. | reverse complement strand
GACGGCTCTGACGTCCCCAAAGACCTTCCGAGGGGACATGACATAGTGACCCCATGCGCGTACACATCGGCAGCGATCACGCCGGATTCGAGCTGAAGAACCATCTGGTGGGGGCGCTGTCCGCCGAGGGTCACGACGTTGTCGATCATGGTCCGCGGGCGTTCGATCCCGACGATGATTACCCGATCTATTGCATCCCCGCGGCGGCTGCGACGGTGGCCGATGCCGGCTCGCTCGGGATCGTGATCGGCGGTTCCGGCAACGGCGAGCAGATCGCCGCCAACAAGGTTGCCGGCGTCCGCGCGGTGCTGGCCTACGACGCCGACACGGCCAAGCTGGGCCGGCTGCACAACAACGCCAACGTGGTCTCCGTCGGCGCCCGGATGCACAGCGAGGACGAGGCCACCGAGCTGATCAAGCTCTTCCTGGCAACGGACTTCTCCGGCGAGCCGCGGCACCTACGGCGGATCGAGCAACTGGCGGCGTACGAGCAGGACGGCGAACTGCCGGCCGGCTGAGCCGCACCGGGCAGCGGGGCCGATCTCAGCAGACGGGCACCCGACGCGGTCGCCCCTCGGCCCGTGCGAGCAGGCCGTCCACCACGTCCTGGGCCAGCTCCTCTTCCGCGGTGCCCGGCCGGGACACGTCGCGTGCACGCATCGCGCGATCGAAGCCGACCAAACCGGAGACACCGTCCCGGCCGAAATCCCGATCACGGCCGAAGTCGCGACCGCCGTCCCGGGCCGGGTCGGTGAAGCTGTCGTTGCGGTGAGAGTCGCCCGACGAAGAGCCATTCCCCGCGTCATCGGCGACCCCTCGCCGATCACGTTCTTTGATCACGCGCCATAGTGTAGGTCCGGCCGAGCCGAATGCGCCCGACTTTGTTGACGGGCAGCCGGCGAATCCTCAGACCGGACCTCCCTCGAACGAAACAGGAGAGACGATGCCCGAGGGCCACACCCTGCATCGATTGGCGCTCGACCTGACGGGTGCCTTCGCCGGGACGCGCCCGCAGGTGTCCAGTCCGCAGGGCCGGTTCGCCGAGTCGGCGGCGCTGATCTCGGGTCGCGAATGCCGCGGCGCCATCGCCCACGGCAAGCACCTCTTCGTGGACTTCGATGATCAACTCCTGCACATCCACCTGGGCCTGATCGGCAAGCTGCGCTTGGCGCCGCCGGCGCCGCCGCTGGGACTGGTACGGGTCCGGCTGGCCACCCCGGATGTTGCCGCCGACCTCAGCGGGCCACAGCTGTGCGTGCTCAGGACCCCGGCCGAGGTCCGGGCCGAACTGGCCAAGCTGGGACCGGACCCGTTGCGGGCCGACGCCGATCCGGAATGTGCCTGGAGCCGCATCCACCGCTCCGGCCGGCCGATCGCCGCCTTGTTGATGGATCAAACGGTGCTGTCCGGGGTCGGCAACGTGTATCGCGCCGAGGTGCTGTTCCGGCAGCGAATCCGACCGCATGTCGAGGGACGCAAGCTGGCAAGGAAGTCGTGGCTGGCGATCTGGGACGATCTGGTTACGCTGATGCCGCAGGGAGTTGTCGACAACCGGATCGACACCGTACGAGGAGAACACACGCCTGAAGCGATGGGGCGGCCGCCCCGAGTCGATGATCATGGTGGCGAGGTGTACGTCTACCGGCGTGCCGGGATGCCCTGCCACGTCTGCGGTTCCCGGGTGCGGACCGAGGTCCTGGACGGCCGAAACCTGTTCTGGTGTGGGCGATGTCAGCGCAGGAGTTGATCTTCACCGCCGGTGATCTCAAGATCAACATCGGCGACACAGGGCTACCGTCCCGGGTCACTGGCCTGGGCCAGGACTTCCTGCTCGGACAGCAGGAACCGGGCACGTTGACCATCGACGGCGATGCCCAACGGTGGGAGTTCGCCGGCCTGGTGACCGATGTGGACGAGTCCGAGGCCCGGTACGCCGTGGTCGATCATCCCGAACTGGAGTACACCGTACGGAACTCCTTCGCCGGCGTCTGGCTGCAGCGTCACATGCTGCTGAACACCTCCTCGTCCACCGTCAGGGTGGAGGATCTGATCTTGCAGCTGTGTCCGGCAGCGGATCAGATCGGCTGGGCGCTGACCACCGCGGGCTCGACCATCTGGACGGTCCAGCCGGCCGACGGGCAGGGCCCGATGTTGGCCGGGGAGCTGACCCAGGGCGCGGTGTCCGGTCAGACGTCCGGCGGATTCAGTACCGGCAGGCTGTTGCTTCCGGCCGGCCGCCGGGTGGTGCTGCAGTGGCGGATCGAACTCGTGGACGAGCCTGCTCGGGTACCGGCATCCCGAGCGTCGCTGCTGTCGCCCCGTACCGAACTGCCGCGGGGAGAGCCGTACGAGATCGACGATCCCGATATCGCGGTGCTGGTCGGTGACCCGGTGTCGGTGCAGACCGACGGGGACACCCAGCTGGTGATCAGCGATCATCCCGGCCGGTTCCCGATCGAGCTCAGGTCGGCCCGCGGCACGACCCGGCTGGACCTGGCCTGGGTGCCGACAGCGGAGGAGTTGATCACCGACCTGAGCGGCGGCTGGCTCACCGAGCATCGGTCCGCGGCCGGGATCGGGGAGCTGCCCGGAGGCGGCGCGGCCCTCGGCCTGCAGCAGGCCGTGGTCGCGCGGCTGTCCGATGATCAATCCGACGCCGAGGACGCGCTGGCCCGATATGCGGCGTTGTTGCTGGATCGGGACCGGTTGTCGATCATGGACCAGGCGTTCCTGGCGCAGGAGACGGTGCGTACCGGAGACCCGGAGCCGCTGGCCCGGGCGAAGGAGGCGTTGCTCGATCTCACCGAACCCCAACCAGGGCTCGGATTGGCCGGCACTCGGCTGTGTCTGGCGGAGCTGGCGTCCGACGGTGATCCGGGTGCGGTGCTGACCCGGTTGCGGGAGCTGGCGGAATCGGCCGGTGAAATGGATGATCTGTCGGCCGGCCAAGATCATCTTCGTACGGTGGCCTCCGCTCTGGAGCTGATCACCGTCACCGGACCGGCCGCCGGGTCGGGGCTGGCCGATCTCCTGCCCTATGCCGCGGCGGTCGGGGCCGAACTCGGCTCCGGGCTTCCCGGTCATCGACTCGGTCGGCTCAGCCCGAGTACGGAGATCTACGCCGCCGCGGTGCTCGACCTGCTGCCGGAGGCGATCGGTCCGGCGTTGGCCGATCGATGGGGCATCACCCCGCACGGTCTGGCCGAACGCACCCGGATCAGCGCCCTGGCCGCCACCCTGTGGCCCGAGCAGGAGACTGCCGACGGGGGCGAGCTCAGCGACGCGGTCGGTTGGCTGGTGCTCGGCCGTCCGATCGAGTGATCATCCGATCACTGGGCCGGGCCGGTGAGAACTCCGGCCGATCGGCCGACGGGTCTGGCAGCTAGCGCTCGTCGTCGGAGTGGGCGAGGTCGCGGTGGGCCGAGAGCAGTTCGAACTCCGCTCGGCCGGCGACCAGCCGCTCGGCCGCATCCAGCAACTCCACCACGTGGCCACGCTGGGCCGCCACGCAACTCAGCCCGACACCGGTACGCCGGTGCAGATCCAGGTGATCAACTTCCGCGGCGCTGACCTGGAATCGACGCCGAAGCTCCGCGACCAACGGCCGGACTGCGGCGCGTTTCTCCTTCAGCGAATGGACATCCCCGAGCAACAGGTCGAACTCGATCCAGCCGATCCACATCGGCCCATCCTCCCACTGCCGGGTCGGCCGGTGCTCTGAGTTTCGGTGCGCGGGCCGCCGACGAGCCGTCACAGGCGGTGCAGAGCCGGGTCGTCGTCGGCGAAGGTTCGCACCGGACCGGGCGGAGTGTCGGCGGTTTCGAAGCGGACCGTGACCCGACCCAGGCCGGCTCCCCAGACCCAGCCTCGACCATGATCATCATGCTCGATGTCGGCACCGGGTGGCCAGTCCAGCCGGCGTCGGGAACGATGCAGCCCGGCGGCTTCGGCGTCCACACCGCCGCTCGGTCGGGGGTCGGCCAACCGTGGGTCATCCCGGACGTCAGCCTCGGCTTCGACCGCGTCATGATCAACTTCAGGATCGGCGAGTTGATCATCACTGAGCTGATCGGCTCCGACCTCGTCGGTCGGCCCCGCCGGCCCTGACTCCGCCGGCCCCGACTCCGCCGACCCCGACTCCGCCGAACCTGACTCCGCCGGCCCCGCTTCGGACGGGTCCGGATCATCGGTGCCGGAGAACAGATCCTCCTGCAGGACGTCGGTCAGCCCGGCAACGCCGACGCCGACCAGGCGTACCCCGGGACTGGTGTCCACCTCGGTCAGCAGCGAACGGGCGATCTGGCTGATCAGCTCCACCCGGTCGGTGGCGCCGGTCAGCGTACGACTGCGGGTGTGGGTGACGAAGCCGTGCAGCCGGATCTTGATCGTCACCGTACGGGCCAGCAGCCGGGCCGCGGTCAGCCGGGCGGCCACCTGTCGGGCGTCGTTGTCGATGATCGAATTGAGCTCGTCCCGGTCGACCAGATCGGTGTCGAAGGTGTCCTCGACGGAGATCGACTTCGCCTCCCGCTCCGGCTCTACGGGCCGGTCATCTCGGGCGAACGCCAATTCCTTGAGTCCGGTGCCGTGCGCCCGGCCGACCTCCCGGATCAGTTCCTGGTCGTCGATCGTCTGCAGATCGGCGATGGTGTCGATACCGATCCGGCGGAGCTTGTCGAAGGTGGCGGGGCCGACACCGGGGATCTTGCGTACGCCCATCGGGCTGATCAACGCCACCTCGCTGCCCGGCTCGACCAGGGTGTAACCGTCCGGTTTGCCCAGCTCGGTGGCGAGCTTGGCGATGAACTTGGAACTGCCGACGCCGATCGAACACGTCAGTCCGCCGGTCATCTCGGCGACCTCGGCCTTGATCTCGGCGGCCAGTGCGGCGAGTCCGTCGGGGTCCAGCGTAACCGGCCGGGTCGCCGCCGCGAGATCCACGAAGGCCTCATCCAGGCTGAGCGGTTCGACCAGCGGCGAAACGCTGCGCAGCACGCCCATCACCGCCCGACTGGCGGCTCGGTACGCGTCGAACCGTCCGGACAGGAATGCCGCCTGCGGGCAGCGGCGCCGCGCCTCGTGGGAGGGCATCGCCGAATGCACGCCGAACACCCTGGCCTCGTACGACGCGGTGGAGACGACGCCGCGCGGACCGATCCCGCCCACGATCACCGGCTTGCCCCGCAGCGACGGCTTGTCCCGCTGCTCGACGGAGGCGAAGAAGGCATCCAGGTCCAGGTGCAGGATGGACGCCCGACTTCTCACCCACCCATTCTGGACCAAGCCCCCGACGGAACCCATTCGATGCCGACGGAACCCATTCGATGCAGGCCGCACCCAGGTCAGAGCCAGAGCAGGATCGTCGCGATGATCATCACCAGCGCAGTCGCACCGTGGACGCCGAATGCACGGGCCTTGCTACCGGAATTGGTGAGGATCACCAGCATGTCGCCGATCGGGATCAGTGATTCGACCAGGATCAGCCAGGGCAGGGCTTCAGGTTGGACGAAGAAGATGGTGATCGGGGCCAGTCCGGTCACGATGTCTCGTACGCCCTTGACCTGCCACCATCCCCGGGCCGACTTCTCCGGCAGGACCGAAAGTCCGAATCCGGCTGCATTCCCTTCGTGCCGGGCGACGTAGGCGACGCCGATCGCGATGATCATGATGCTGACGAGCCAGACCAGGATCGAACCGATGATGTTCACAATGACTCCAATTGACTAGCGCTGCTAGATTGCGGAGCGACGATAGCGCAGATTAGCTAGCGCTGCTAGTGTCTTCTCATGTCGACAACCGAACGGAAGCAGCGGGACCGGCAGGCACGGGAGAAGTTGATCACCGACACCGCGCGACGGATCTCCGAGGCCGAGGGCTGGGCGGCCGTCACGACGCGGCGGCTGGCGGAATCGATCGAGTACAGCCAGCCCGTTCTCTACAGTCACTTTCCGGGGGGCATGTCGGCCATCATGGACGCCGTTGCCCTGCAGGGGTTCGACGAGCTGGCTGACGTCGTTCGGGAGAGTCGTCGCGGTGCGCGGTCGGTGAGGACCCGGCTGATCCGGCTGGTCGACGGCTATCTGGACTTTGCCGCGGCGAATCCGGCGCTCTATTCGGCGATGTTCTCTCATCAGGGCGGGCTGGCGTTCGGTGCCGAGGACACCCCGGACAATCTGCGCCGGGCGTTCGACGAGATCGTCGAGACGGTTGGCCCGGTCGCCGAAGGGCGAGAGGTGGGCACCTACGCCGAGGTGGTCTGGGCGGCGCTGCACGGGCTCGCGACGCTGACCCGTGACGGCCGGCTGCCGCCGTCCGGCCGCGCCGGGCGGACCCGGCTCCTGGTGGATGAGCTGATCAGCTGAGTCGTGCCCCGGTAACGACGGCGACACGACACCTCGATGACACCTTCAGGACACCTGATGTCGCTTCACTCCTCGAAGCCCGGTGTAGTACTAGGGAATTGCCGGCGCGGAGGAGGGGTAGTGGATCGGCCGCATGTCGTGTTGTTCGCCCGCACCATCAGCCGGCGGGTTGCCGGCGGCAGCCGGGCAGTGCTGCAACGGGCGAATCTCTTTGCCGGCGAGGGATATCCGGTCACGCTGGTGATCTCCGGCATGGCGTCGGACTCCGAGATTGCCACACTCCGATCGTCCGGTGGACTGCACCCACAGGTCGCGGTCCGATTCGTCTGGCTCGATGCACCCGGCTGGGAACATCAGCTGGCCGCTGCTGATCATGAACTCGTCGATCTGCCCCGGTTCGACGAAAACGCACCCGGCACTGTGCGGACCGTGCAGGAGCCCGACCGGGACGGAATTCGAGCGCGAGTCGTCCGGGTCGAGGTGGCCGGGCAGTTGCGCAGCGAGGAAGTGCTGGACACCGACGGCAGCGCGATCCGCTCGTTCCGGTTGTACGACCACAGTGGGCACTGCACCCAACTGTGGCGCTTCGTCGACGGCAAGGTGGCGATGGTCGACGACCTGACCGATGACGTGCCGACGACCCGCAGGTTCTACCTCGACGGGCGATACTGCTGGCTGACCGCGGATGTCTCGGGCTCGACGGGGACCGGCCGCGCGGTCTATGCCGACGGCACGGTGACCGACTACGCCACAGTGATCGCCGACTGGCTGGATCGCGAATTCGCCCAGATCCCGCGGCTGGTGGTCTTCGCCGACGGTGAGAACGTCTGGCAACGGGTCGTCCGCCGGCTGCAGCATCCCGGGGTGCGTGGCGTCAGTGTGCTGCACAACTCGCACCTGGAAGCGCCGTACGACGCAACCGCGCCGACGAAGGCGGAGTGGCAGCCCTACTTCACCGATCGACGCAATGTGGATCTGCTGGTCTGCCTGACCGAGCGGCAGCGTACCGATCTCGGGCAGCGCTATCCGGGGTTGCCGTTGCAGGTCGTCCATCACGGCGTGCCGCCGGTCGCCGATGATCATCACGGCCGTCGTGGCCGGCGGATGATCTTCCTCGGCCGGCTGGCCGAGCAGAAGCGGTTGGAGCATCTGGTCGAGGTCGTCGACCGGGTCACTCGGGTGGTCCCGGACGCGATCCTCGACGTGTACGGAAGCGGTCCGGCCGAGCAGGACTTCCGTTCCGCGCTGGCCGAACGCGGTCTGACCCAGCGGGTGAACTTCGCCGGCTTCACCCACAACGCGCTCGCCGCCTTCGCCGGTGCCCGAGTAGCGGTGATGACCTCTTGGTACGAGGGGCTGCCGCTGACGCTGACCGAGGCGATGTCGGTGGGCACGCCATGGGTCGCCTACGACCTGAACTACGGGCCGGCAGAAGTGATTCGTGATCACGTCGACGGATTCCTGGTGCCGCCGGGTGACGTCGACGCGGCAGCTGAGCGGATCATCCGACTGTTGTCCGATGATGATCTTGCTCAGCAGCTGTCGCGGGCCGCCCGCGAGGTATCCAGCAGGTTTTCGCGGCAGCGTTACCGGCAGGAGTGGCTGGAGGTGCTCGGCCGAGCGATCGACTCCGACCGGACGACAGCCGCCCGAGCGCCGAGGGAAGTGGTGACGGTTCCATGATCAATTACCGCGGGAAGTCCTTGACCACCACCGAATTCACCCTCGCCGCCTGGCGTCGCGGTCGATACGAGCTGCTGCGTGCCCGACGATTGCCTCGACGGCTGCGTACGGTGCCGCGGAGCCGGGCGCAGCTGCGGAACCGGCTGACCGACCGTGGCAGCCGGAACCACGCCTTCGTGTTGGCGGTGATCAACCGGGTGCCGGCTCCGACGTACTGGCAGCCGTTGAGTCGCCGACTCGCGGCCGGTTGGTACGCCGACTCCACCGCAGCCCAACTGGTCCGGCACGGTGTCCGCAGCTGGCGTTCGTTGCCCGGGGTGACGGTCGAACAGGCCATCGAAGTCGGTTACCGGTCGCTCGCCGCCGGTGACCTGGACTGGACCGAGTTGATCATCGACGCAATCCTGGCCGACTCGCCGAAACACCAACGTGCACAACGATTGAAGGCTCGTCTGCACGCCGTACGAGGGGAGTGGCGACCGGCCCAGGATGCCTGGCGAACCGCTCTCGGCGGCACCCGGCACCGGGTCGCGGCGCGCCGTTGGGCGATCAACGAGCGCGGTCGGCAGCGGGCTCGGCGGTTGATCGCGCTGATGCCGGACGCGGAGACCAGGGCCACCGTCGCCGGTGCCAGCCTTGCCGAGCTCGCCCGGGTGCCGGCCGAGGAGCCGGCGGAGTTCGACGCTCGACTGGTCACGGTGTTGATCAATCGCGCCATCGAGTCCGACACCGCCGCCCTGCGCCCATTGATGCAGGCCTGGGCTTCCACCCAACAGCGCGAGCGGATCGTGCTGGCTCCCCGACAGGTGGCGGAGTCGATACAGAGCATCAGCAGAGAACGTTTCCGGTCCTACCTGGCAGGTAGGTCGATCGCGCTGGTGGCGAATTCACCCAGCCTGCTGGGCAGCGATCTGGGCCGGCAGATCGATGATCATGATCTGGTGTTGCGCTTCAACTCCTTTGCGCTGCAGCCCGCGGACACCGGCGCGCGAACCAGCATCCACGTCGCCTTCCACAAGTACGACTTCAACACCGAGGTGCCCGTCGATGTCAGGATCCTGCTCTCGGCGAAGGAGAATCTGTGGCGCGAATCGATCAAGCAACGGATCCGGCCCGGGGCGCAGCAGTGGCTGGGTGACGCAAGCCTGCGCTGGCCGGCAGTGCAGCTCGGATTGATCACGCGGGACGATCCGTTCAAGCTACCGACGGCGGGATTCCAGTTCATCCGACTGCTGATGCACTACGGCGTCAGCACCGCGATCGACCTGTACGGCTTCGACTTCTACGAATCCGGCATGCATCGCCTGACCCGGGCTTCGTTGATCCCGCACTCGCCGGGACACAACTCCGCCGCGGAGAAGGAGTGGGTGCTGTCCCGCGCCGATTCCGTCGCCGGCAAGGTGATCTCAATGCCCGTCCGTACTGATCTGAGGAGGACGGCCTGATGGCGATCCTGGCCGGCAAGATCCGCGGCTCCCGGGCCGACCATGATCAGGTCATCAGCCGCGATCACGACACCGATCAAGATCACGAACCGGGGCCTGTTCGTGATCGGCCGACCGTCGGGCAGCGGCTCGAACTGGCAGAGGCCCAGGTCGCGGACGCCGAATTTCCCGGGGGGCTGCAGACGCTGACCGAGCTGGCAGCCGACGGTGCACCGCCGACGTGGTCAGGGGACTCGCAACGCTTCATCCTGCTGTTGGCCAGGGTGCTGCGGGCGCTGAGTCGCTACGACGCCGCGCGGGACGTGCTGCAGCTGGCACGCCACAGCGCCGTCAGTGCGAGCCGGGCCGCGGCCGAGGAAGCCGAGATCGCCTGGATCCAACACGACTACGACCGCGGCGCTGAGGCGGCCACGTACGCACTGCGGGCGAATCTGGCCAACCGGAAGGCCGAGATCGCCTTGCGGCGTTGCCGGCAGCCGATCACTCCGGCGCCGGACGCTGCCCCGACGGGCGGCGTCGGCCACGTCGCCTTCTACGTCTCCGACGGCGGCAACTTCGGCGATGTCGCGTTGCCGGTCTCGGTCCGCGAGTCGATCCAGCACGTTGCCGGCGCAACCGACTGGCTGCCGGTACACGCCCATCAGCTCTTCGACGAGCAGCGGCTGGAACTGGTGAATGCGCAGCGGTCCTTGATCATCGGCGGCGGTGGCTTGTTTCTGCCGGACACCTCACCGAACGGCAACAGCGGCTGGCAATGGAACGTGCCGGCCGAGCTGCTGCGCCGGATCGAGGTGCCGATCAACGTGTACGCGGTCGGCTTCAATCTCTTTACCGGGCAGCGATTCAGCGGAGATCTCTTCGCCCGGAACCTGCTGGAGCTGGCCGAGCGGGCGCAGACGATCGGTCTACGAAACCGCGGGTCGATCGCCGCCGTCCAGGCGATGCTGCCGGCACGGCTGCATGATCGACTACGTTTCGTCCCGTGCCCGACCACGATCACCGAGCACATCCACGCCGATCTTCCGCCGGCGCAAACCGGCACCGGGGTGGTGCTGCTGAACGCCGCCTTCGACCGTGCGGAGCGACGGTTCGGCGACAGCTACGAGACCTTCCTGGAGCAGATCCACGAGTTTGCCGAGCGGGTCAGCGGCGCGGGTGCGGAGCTCCGGCTGGCCGCACACCTGCCGGCCGACGAGAAGCTGGCCGGTGATCTTGAACAACGCTACGATCTCCGGCTGCCGATCGACCCGCTCTACGATCTGACGCTCGATCAGGGCTATGCGATCTACCGGGCGGCCAGCGTGGTGGTGGGGATGCGCGGGCACGCGACGATGATCCCGTTCGGGTTGGGCACGCCGGTGCTGAGTATCGTCTCGCATCCGAAGCTGCGATTCTTCTGCGAGGACATCGGCCGCCCGGACTGGGCGTTCGACGTCGACGCTCCGCGCCTGGGTGCTGCCCTGGCCGAGCGGGTGATCGACATCCTCGACACCGAGGACGCCTACCGCGCCGACATCGCCGAACTCCAACTGGGCTTGAAGAAACACATCGACGCCGCCGCTCACGACGCGGCGAACCTCGCATGAAGCCGCTCGGGTCCTGAGTCTGTCGAGCAGAGGCGATGTGTCGGTGTCGGAGCGGTGGTCGCCCGACACGCGGGCTGATGGCTACCGGTCTTGCGGTCGGAGGAGAAGTTCGTGCGACCACGCGACCTTGGTGGGCGGATGGAATTCTCCGACGCTGTGGCCGTCGGTCCCTTGTCGAGCGTGCGCAAACGCACTGAATCCAGGGACGCACACTCGATCCAAGCCCGTCGATACCTCGCACCGGTCGAGGGGCCACGTTCCAGCGGGAACGCTCTGAGCAGGTGTCCGGCGGACTCGCGCCGAACGGATCGGCGGATGTCACCCCGGACCGGCGCGCAGCGGCTCGGTATCGTTCGATGGCGAGTCCTCGGGAGCGTCCTTCTCGAGGCCTGGATGTCGGTAGCCGAGGCCCGCGTCGCGATTGCTTGCGGATCGATGTCGAGAAGGCGCGGCCGGCTCCGTTCCCTCTATGGACGCGGCCAGCACGGTCGTGCGACTACCGAAGGAGTGCGGATGGAACGGCAGGAGATCGAAGGAGAACTGTTCGCGGCGGGCGCGCAGGAGTTGCTCGAGGCGTCCTCAGCGGCACACCTCGCCTACGTCGCCAAGGACGGCACGCCGCGGGTGATCCCGGTCGGGTTCTGGTGGACGGGGGAGCGGTTCGTGGTCTCGACGGCGTCGACGTCCCCGAAGGTCGCCGCGCTGTCGGCCCGGCCGGACGTCGCCCTGACGATCGACGGTGGCGACACACCAGGCGAAACGCGTGCGCTGTCGATCCGGGGGCGGGCCGAGGTCGAGATCCTCGACGGCGTGGTGCCGGAGTATCTGGCGGCAGCGCGGAAGAACATGGAGGCCGAAGCCGCGGCGGTGTTCGAGGAGAACTGCCGCAAGCTGTACGACCAGATGGCACGCATCGCGATCACGCCGGACTGGGTGCGCTTCTACGACTTCGGCACCGGCCGGGTGCCGCGCTTCCTGCAGGAGCTGGCCGAGCGCAACCTGGGATAACGCAACCTGGGATAACAGGGCAGACTGCAGCGAGCGGAACGAGACGTCCGCCCACTGGGGCGGCGATCCCAAAGACCCTCGACCAGGTCGCGGCTGTGCTGGGGTGCGCTCTCGGCGGATCGCCAAGCCAGCCGCGCAGCGTGGTCAGGAGCCTTCGAG
>DATCVL010000274.1:0-3489 GCA_036566865.1 Microlunatus sp. | reverse complement strand
GCCGGCTGGATCGGCAACCTGAAGGATGCGGTGCGGGCGCAGTGGCGGGAGAGCTTCGACATCCAGGTCAAGCGTGAGAACTTCGTCGTCCGATTGATCAGCAACATCGTGATCTTGATCGCGATGTTGATCATGATCGCAGTGACCTTCGGGCTGGCATCAGTGTCGACCAGCCTGAGTGACACGGTCATCGGCTGGCTCGGGCTGGACGACATCGGGTGGCTTCATCCGGTCTTCCAGCTGGTCCCGATCCTGGTGTCGATCGGCGCCGGCTGGGTGATCTTCATGTTCTTCTATCTGGTGTTGCCGGAGACCCGAGAGCCCGCCAAGGCAGTACGACGGGGCGCGCTGATCGGCGCGATCGGACTGGGCATCCTGCAGTATCTGACCAGCTTCCTGATCGGGACCTTTTCCGGTAACCCGGCTGCCGCCTTGTTCGGCCCGGTGATCGTGTTGATGTTGTTCCTCAACCTGTTCGCCCGGTTGATCTTGTTCGTGGCGGCGTGGATCGGGACCGCCGAACATCCGGCCGAGCCCGAGTTCGTCACCGGGAACGAAGGTGCCGGGCTGACGGACGAATCACGATCTGAAGCAACCGACGCCGCGCCGGTCACCGCGCCGCCGATCCCCGCGGGTGCCAGGACAGCCGACGGCCGTGGGCCGTGGTCCAGCACTCCCGGACTGATTCCCGAGCAGCTGGCCGCGCGCTCGGTGCGAGCCGGCACCCGGGTCGGCTACCTGGTCGGTACGGCCACCGGCATCGGCGCCGGTTCGGTGTTGGCTCGGCTGTTCATGCGACGCGCCGGGACGCGCCGCTGAACGGGCGTCCGAACGGCGGACCCGGTCGGGCACTGCCGTACCGCGCCGGGTGGTCGCCCTCGGTGTGGTCAGCAGCTGGAGCTGTTGGGCAAGGTGTTGGGCAAGTCGGCGGACGCCACCCGACTGACCGCCGAGCAACAGAAATTGATCAAGAAAGCCGTTGCGGAGCACCCCGGTTTCGCCGGCAGCACCGGTGTCGTGATCTTGCCCTACGACGGCCAGTACGGCGCCTGTCTGCCCCGAGATCCCCGCGGTGCATTCCTTGCCGCGCTGGGGATCGAGCTGCCGAAGCCGGTCGCCGAGCTCGACAACGCGATCGGTGCCAACGGCTGACCGCCGGAAGTTCCTGCTGCACCGGTCCGAGCGCAGGGCTCGGACCGGTCACTGCGGTCAGGCCGGCTTGGGCGCCGGCTGACCGAGCTCGGCCACCAACTCGGTGAACCAGTCGGTACTGATGTCGAACGGCTTGCCGCCGCCGATCCGGGAGAATTCGATCGCCCGCAGCTCATCGCCGCGTTCGATGTCCTGACCGATCACGCCCGGCTCGCCGCGCAGCGCACTGTCCACCGCAAGCTCGGTCATCTGCTTGATCAAGGTCAGGTCCTGATCGTTGGCCGCAGCGGACCGGGAGAAGTAGCCGGACTTCTGCACCAGCACCTTCTGTGCACCGAGCCGATCGGCGAACTGATCGCCGAACCAGGCACCGGGATTGATCTTGTCGAGCTTGACGTGCCCGAACGGATCGCGGGGGACCTCGGCGCCGGACTGCTGCAGTTGATCGACGATGGCCTCGATGCCGGCGCCCTCGGAGATGAAGAGGTTCACCGAGCCGACCTCGTCCATCACGGCCTTCAGGCGCGTGGCTTCGGCATCAAGATCAAGAGCGGCCTCCGGCACGTACACGCCATGGATGTCCCAGGCCCGTTGATCAAGTCCGATCGCCGGCAGCCACTGCTGCTGTTTCACCCAACGCCGGTACGCCGCCGCAGTGGCCGCGGTCAGCCAGCCGCAGTTGCGGCCCATCACCTCGTGCACGATCAACATCCGGGAGCCGGAGTTGTGCTCGGCGATGATGTTCTGCGCGAACCGGGCGCCCTGCTCGGCCGCGGTCCAGGCGCCCAGCGACTGCTTGATCGGCACGATGTCGTTGTCGATCGTCTTCGGCAGCCCGACCACGGTGAGGTTGTAGTCGTGCTCGGCGAGGTAGGCCGCCAGATCGGCAGCCGTGGTGTTGGTGTCGTCGCCGCCGATGGTGTGCAGGACGTCCACTCCGTCGGCGGTCAGCCGCTCGGCGGCAGCCTGCAACGGATCGACGCCCTCGGCGACCAGACCGCGCTCGACCAGATCGGCGGCATTGGTGAGCTTGACCCGGGAGTTGCCGATCGGTGAACCACCGAAGGAATCCAGCACTGCGGCGTTGGCGCGTACCTCGTCGGTGACGGTGATCGAATCTCCGCTCAGCAGTCCCTGGTAGCCGTACCGGTAGGCGATGATCTCCAGCTCGGGTGCCAGCTCCGTGTAGCGCTGGATCAGACCGCCGATCGCCGCAGAGAGGCAGGGCGCGAAGCCGCCCGCCGTGAGCAGTGCGATCTTGGAGATTGACTTCGATCCTGCGTCGGGCACGTGGTCGTCCTTCCTTGGGGGCCAGCGAATGATCAAACCCTAGTGAGGTTCATTCGCCGGATGCGACCGGTTCCAGATAGCGCGCGCCGGTCCCGGTCTTCGCGGCCTCATCGTCGGGGTTCTGCAGGGCACAGCGCCCGAGGCTCAGGCAGCCGCAGCCGATGCAGCTGTCCAGCTTGTCCCGCAACTGCTCCAACCGCTCGATCTGTTGATCAATTCGGGGTCGCCAGTCCCGGGACAGTCGGGCCCAGTCCGTGCGGGTCGGCGTACGGCTCTCGGGTAGCGCGGCCAGGGCGTCGCTGATCTCTTCCAACGACAATCCGACCCGTTGCGCCGTACGGATGAACGCCAGCCGACGCAGGGTCGATCGGCGGAACCGGCGCTGATTGCCCGAGGTCCGTTCGCTGCTGATCAGACCGTGGGTCTCGTAGAAGCGGATCGCCGACGGCGCGACTCCGGACCGGGCGGAGATGTCCCCGATGGTGAGGAGATCGGTGGTCTGCATGGCCAGCAGCGTAGCTCGACCTCAAGTGCGCTTTAACTAACGTCCGGATGTTGGAGCCGTACGAAGGCCGGTATCGGCCGACCGAGTTCGGCTCCGCTGCCGAGGGCATCGGCCAGCCGCTGCGCTCCGTCCGGTACGAACGGACCCAGCTCGGCGGTGATCTGCCGACAGACTCCGATCAGCGCCGGCAGCACGGTGCCCAAGAACCCGATCGCCTCCGGGTCGCCGGCTGCGGCGCCGGTCAGGTGCTGCCAGGGTCGGCTGGACTCGATCGCCGCGTTGGCGGCGGCCGCCGTCCTGGTGATCGCCCGCGCGGCTCGGCGCAGATCGAAGTCGGCCAAGGCCTCGTCGATCACCGACGGGAGCTCCTGCGCTGCCTCGACCGCGGCGGCAACTTCCGGTGTCGGCGGCGGGGCAGGACGCCTCGGCGCGGTGTTCGGCGGCGTCGGCTCGTCGGGGAGCCGATCGCCGTACGCCCGCCGGGCCAGCGTGACCGTGCGGTTGACCAGGTTGCCGATCGTGTTCGCAAGATCCTCGTTGTG
>DATCVL010000273.1:0-5207 GCA_036566865.1 Microlunatus sp. | reverse complement strand
CGCTGACGCCGCAGAGTTGGGCGTCCGGCCTGCCCGCGACCGACGTGATCATCAATCTGCTCAGCCAGGTGGCCGGGCCGGCGGTGACCCGGTCGGCATGACCAACACCCAACGGGAGCCGGAATGGCTGCCGACCATCGGGCTGGCGGCGTCGATCATGGTCGGCGTCGGCCTGCTGATGCTGGGCATCCTGACCGGCAGGTTGCAGGGCGCGGCACTGGCGGTCGCGATCCTGCTCGGCACCGGCTGGCTGTGGCTGCGCCGGCCCCGCCGGAGCGGCAGCGTCCGGCTGTCCGCACGGGCCGAGACGACCAGCGCATCGCGGGTCGGCGCGTCGGTGGAGTGGCAGCCGGCGGTCGGCGCAGATTCCTTGCGGGTCAGGGTTTCCGCGCCGGGTCACCGACCCGTCGACGCGCTGTTGGCCACCCCGACCGGCGACGCCGGACCGCTGCGAACCGATATCAGCATCCGTACCGCCAGGACCGGCCGCCGGCCGATCTTCACCGTTGATCATGGCGAGCGCTACGGACAGCAACTGCTGGGCACCGAGGGTGGCACCGAGGGCCCGATGTCGATCACGGTGCTGCCGCGGCCGGAGCTGCTGCGCGAGGTGCCGCTGCCCTACCGGCTTCAGGGCCTGACCGGTCCGCACGACTCCCGCCGCGCCGGTGACGGAAATGATCTTCGCGACATCAACCTCTTCACCCCCGGTGATCGATTGCGGCGGATCGACTGGCGCGTGACGGCCCGGCGCAACGGTGGCGGGTACGGCAGCGGCGGCGCGGCCGGAGGCATCACCGATCTGTACGTCCGGCGCAGCTACGCGACCGCCGACGCGGCGGTGATGCTGGTCTTGGACTCGCGGGACGAGGTCGGCCCGGATCTGACCACCTGGAACGATTCCAGCAGCATCGCCGAGGACGACCCGACCTCTCTTGATCATGCTCGGGCGGCGGCGCTGACCTTGGCCCGCCGCTACCTGCAGGCCGGTGATCGGGTCGGTCTGGAGGATCTCGGCCGGATGCGGCGGCCGATGCCGCCGGCCGGCGGTCAGCGACAGCTGCAACGGCTGACCATGCGGATCGCGCTGGCCGAACCGGAGGGTGAGCCGCGGGTCAGGCAACGGCCGCCGCGGTTGCCGTCCGGTGCGTTGATCATCATCTGCTCGACCTTCCTGGACGACGAGACCGCGCATCTGGCCCAGCTCTGGCACGGCGCCGGTCATCGGGTACTGGCCGTCGATGTGCTGCCCGAACCGGAGCTCAAGCATGCACCGCAACGGCTGCTCACCGCGTACCGGATCATCGCGATGGATCGGGAGGACCGGCTGATCAACCTGTCCAGGTCCGGCGTCGAATTGATCGGGTGGCAGCAGGCCGCCGAGCATCCGCTGTCGGGGCGCCGGCACCGGCGCCGTACTGCGGCCGGTCTGTCCGGCCAGCCGATCCAGGTGGCCATGGCCACCCTGTCGCGGTCAAGATCATCGCGATCCAGGAGTGGACGATGACCGGCCCGGGCTCCATGATCACCGGCCGGCTGCGCCGATTGCAGGACTCCGGTCGGCGGACCCGGGCCGCGGTCACCAAACCGAAACCCCCGGTCCGGATCGCGACCCGGCGCAGCGTGCCGAACTGGTCGCTGCGGCTGCTCTGCCTTGCCTTCGGCGTGCTGGCGATCATCGTCCTCGATCCCGGCGTGGTCGCCATCGTGATCATCAGCATCACCCTGCTGCTGGTGGCGGTGCGGCCGAGCTCACTCACCGGCGTGATCTTCTGCGCGGCCCTCGGCATGTTCTGGCTGTTCACACCCACTCCGGCGTACGGGGCGGCTCAGTTCGCCCTGCTGGCATTGGCTCCTGCGCTGTGGATGCTGGCCGGCACCCTGGCCGACCTGCCTCTGCGGACCAAGATCGAGATCGCAGCACTTCGGCGGCCGCTGATCCGGTTCGTGATCATCGACCTGATCGCCCAACTGCTGCTGGTCGGCGCCCAACTGCTGCAACACGCACCGACCGGCGGACCGCTGGCCGGCGCATTCGTCCTCGGCTGTGCCGTGCTGTTGGCGATCGCCGCCTGGCTGGTTCTCCCCCGGCTCGCACCGCCGGACGATTCGTACTGAACTTCCCGGAATCGAGCCGGCAAAAAGATAGCCCAACCATGGGTCCGTGAGTAGAGTCTCCTGGCTCGCTACTGATCCCTCGGGAGGGCGATGATCGACGACGACGTCTCATTCCGGACTCGGGCCATCGAGTCCGTTTCCTTGTTCGGCCTGTCGGTCCGGATGGTCTGGCGGGTCGGACCCTGGCTACTCATCGGATTGACCGGTTTGCTGGTGCTGGAGGCGATGGTCCCGCCCGCCCAACTGCGCTTCACCCAGCAGGCCGTCGACGACCTGACCCGGGCGCTGGACCTTCCCGGCGCCGATCCGAACGCCCCCGGACATCCCGTGCTGTGGTTCGGGCTGCTGGGCGCTGCACTGCTGGCCGGTGTCCTGATCGGGCCGATCTCGGGCTTGATCCAAGCCCTGCTCGGTGATCGACTTGCGGCCCACCTCAGTCGCGCCGTGCTGCAGACCTGCAACTCCTGGCCGGGCCTGCAGCGCTTCGAGGATCCCGTCTTCGCCGATGACCTGGCGGTCACCCGGACCCGCACCACGTCCGCACTCGACGTGGTGAACTACAGCTCGCGGGTCGTCGTCTCACTGGTCAGCGTGATCGGCATCGCGATCACTCTCGGCGGCCTGCACCCGCTGGCACCGGTCCTGTTGATCGCCACCCAACTGCCCGGCCTACCGCTGCAGTGGCGCTACTCCCACAGCATCGGTTCGCTGATGTACGTCCTGACGCCGAAGGCGCGACGGTTGGAGTACCTGCGTGACATCAGCGTCGCGGCCCAGCCGGCCAAGGACGTACGCCTGGCCGGGGCCCATGGCTACCTTCGGCGCCGCTACGGCGCGGACTGGAACGACTCGGCAGCCGCGCTGCATCGCTCCCGCTCCGGCATGATCCGTCCGGTGATCGCCGCCGACCTGCTCGGGGGCATCGGACTGGCCGCTACCTACGGCTATCTGGTCTGGGCCGCGGCCACCGGCCGGGTCGGAGTGGGCGGCCTGGTGATGTTCTCTGCGGCTGCGATCATGCTGCGTCAGCACCTGTCGTTGCTCGGATTCGATCTTGGTTTCCTGCCCAGCCCGTTGGGTTTCCTTCGCTCGGTGGATCGGGTGCTGCGGGCCGGACCCGATCTGGCTGCCCCGCCGACGCCGGCATCGCCACCGTCGATCATCCAGCACGGAATCGCCTTCGAGGACGTGCATTTCCACTACCCGGGCCAGGACGACGAGATCCTGCGCGGGGTCACCTTCCTGGTCAGCACCGGCGAGAGCCTCGCCCTGGTCGGCGGCAACGGTGCCGGCAAGACCACGGTGATCAAGTTGCTGCTCAGGCTGTACGACCCGACCGGCGGCCGGATCACCCTCGACGGAGTTGATCTTCGTGAGTACGACCTGGACCAGCTGCGTCGCCGGATCGGCGTGATCTTCCAGGACTTCGGCCGCTACGAGCTGACCGCAGGCGAGAACATCGGCCTCGGCGATGTCGATCACCTCGACGACCGGTCCAAGATCAGCTCAGCGGCCGTGCGCGGTGGGGCCGCCCAGCTGATCTCCTCGCTGCCGGACGGACTGGACACGACCCTGGGCCGGGAGCTCGGCGAACGGGAGCTGTCCGGCGGCCAATGGCAGCGGATCGCCCTGTCCCGGGCGTTCATGGCCGACAGCGACCTGCTGGTGCTGGACGAGCCGACGGCAGAGCTCGATCCTCGCGGCGAGTACGAGGTCTTCCAGCGGTTCGCCGAGCTCACCGAGGATCGGATGACGATCTTGGTCAGCCACCGCTTCTCCACGGTCCGGATGGCCGACCGGATCGTCCTGTTGCGCAACGGCGTGGTGGCCGAGTCCGGTGATCATCACACCCTGCTGAGCTCCGGTGGGGAGTACGCCCGGATGTATCGGCTGCAGGCCTCCCAATACCTGGACCAAGATCAAGAGGGCGGCGGGGATCAACGAAACGAGGATCGACTGGAAGGGGATCGAGTGGCCGACGAGCGACGGGACGGGGACGCGCGGCGGGTGATCCGGTGATCAGCAATCTCACCTGGGCCGTCCGCCGGCTGGTGTTGCCGGATCGTGCACTGGTTGCACTGTGTGCGCTGCCGATGATCATCAGTACGGTGCTGCCCGCGTTGCAGCCAGTGCTGTCGCGGCGGATCGTCGACACCGTCGTTTCCGACGGATCGGCTTCCGGCCTGGCCTGGTGGGTCGGGCTGATGGCGCTCACCTTCCTGCTCCCCGGGCTGGCGACCAATCTCGCCTCGATACCGAATGTGACCCTGGAGGAGCGAACCGTCCGCCGGCTGGACGAGTTGGTGATCAAGGCCGGCGCCGCGATGGCCGACCTCGGCCCGCTGGAACGGCCGGCGATGCATGATCGGATCCGCTTCGTCCGGGACAACATCGTTGCCTGCATGCGGATCCCCCAACTTGGGCTGCGCGCGATCACCGGCGCATTCGGTGTGCTGACCCTGCTGATCACCCTCGGCTCGCTGGTCTGGTGGATGCCCGTGCTGCTGCTTGCTGCCGCGGTCCCGCACATGATCGGCGAGCGGCGGATGCTCAACATACGTTTCCGCACCATGCGGGACCAGTCCCGTGCCGCCCGGGAGATGGACTACTGCCTGACCGCGGCATCGGACCCCCAACTGGCCAAGGAGGTCCGGGCCTTCGGACTCGGTGACTTCTTCCTACGGCGCTTCGACAGCCGGTCGTCCACGGCGCTGGCCCAGCTGGCCGCCGTCCGGCTGCGTTCGTCGAGACTGTCCGCCGCAGGCGCACTCGGCTACGCCGCCGCGGTGGCGATCAGCTTCGGTTACGTCGTCCGGCAGGCCGGGCAAGGCGACCTGACTGCCGGCGACGTCGCCCTCTACCTGACGGCAATCACGTCGCTGTTCCTCGGCCTGTTCCAGCTGTCGATGTCAAGCATCGGCGCCCTGGAACCGCTGCAGCGGCTGGATGCGATCCGCGAGCTCGAGCAGCGGGCCCGTACCGAGATCAAGATCACCGAGAACGGTCGTGTGATGCCGGTTCGGCTCAAGTCCGGCATCACCCTGTCCGACGTACGGTTCCGGTACGGCGCCACGCCGGCGTCGCGCCGG
>DATCVL010000272.1:0-17471 GCA_036566865.1 Microlunatus sp. | reverse complement strand
GAGCCGTATCTGGCCGGGACCTCGGCGGCACAGGTCGCCGCCGCGCTGGCCGACCTGGACCACCGGCAACTGGGTCTCGGGGTCACCGACCCCGATCCACATCGCTACGGAACACCGGCGGACCACGATCGGTTGTACGGTCTGGATGCATCCGGGATCCGGGCGCAGGTGGACCGCTTCCTGCGGGGTTGACCGGCCGCGATCTGGGGCACCCGCCCCGATGGCGCCGCCGCGGACCCGGTTCGGGCAGGCGGGAATGTTCCGGTTTGGTGCTGCGTTACCGCATGCGGCACACTTGTTCGCCGGTGCCGGTTCACGCCCGTCGATGGTCCAGTCAGGATCGTCGCAACGTCCATGGCGACCCGGTGCACGCACAGCGAGGGAGAAACATGAAGACTGGCATCCACCCGGAGTACACCACCACTGAGGTGACGTGTAGCTGCGGCAACACCTTTGAAACCAAGTCCACTGCCGGCGGCAGCCTCCGCGTCGAGGTCTGCTCGGCCTGCCACCCGTTCTACACCGGCAAGCAGAAGATCCTCGACACCGGTGGTCGGGTCGCCCGCTTCGAGAAGCGGTACGGCAAGAAGAAGTAGCGAAACACTGGCGCCGGGAGCCGGGACCGCGAGGTCCCGCTCCCGGCGTTTTGTCATCCAGGAGGACAACTCACCCGTAGGAGACAGGCATGTTCGAGTCGGCGGCACCGCTGCGCGAGGAGTTCGCCCGGCTGGAGGCCGAGATGGCCGATCCGGCGACCCATGCCGATCAGACCAAGGTCCGCAGGATCGGCCGCCGCTACGCGGAGCTGACTCCGATCGTGAAGGCGCTGGATCACTACGACCAGCTCAAGGATGATCTTGCTGCTGCCCA
The DNA here is from genome assembly GCA_036566865.1 of Microlunatus sp. Classification (GTDB taxonomy): domain Bacteria; phylum Actinomycetota; class Actinomycetes; order Propionibacteriales; family Propionibacteriaceae; genus Microlunatus. The sequence goes on along the minus strand of DATCVL010000272.1, from coordinate 16,601 downwards.
GGAGTTGGCCGGTGACGACGAGTCGTTTGCCGCCGAAGCAGAGCAGCTGGCGGAGCAACTGGACCGGGCCACCGAGCGGCTGACCAAGTTGCTGGCCCCGCGGGACCCGAACGACTCCAGCGACGCGATCATGGAGATCAAGTCCGGCGAGGGCGGTGAGGAGTCGGCGCTGTTCGCTGCCGACCTGTTCAAGATGTACAGCCGGTTCGCCGAGCATCGGGGCTGGAAGCTCGAGGTACTGGATTCCCAGGAAACCGATCTTGGTGGCTACAAGTCGATCACCGTTGCGGTGAAGGCGCCATCGGCGGGTGCGCCGGACACGATGCCGTACGGGGTGCTCAAGTTCGAGGGTGGCGTGCATCGCGTACAGCGAGTGCCGGTGACCGAGTCACAGGGCCGGGTGCACACCTCGGCGGCCGGCGTACTGGTGATGCCCGAGGTGGCCGAGACCGAGGTCGGGATCGACGAAAATGATCTTCGCATCGACGTCTACCGGTCCTCCGGACCGGGCGGGCAGGGTGTGAACACGACCGACTCGGCCGTCCGGATCACCCACCTGCCGACCGGGATCGTGGTGGCCTGCCAGAACGAGCGATCCCAACTGCAGAACAAGGAACAGGCGATGCGGATGCTCCGTGCGCGGTTGATCGCCCGGGCCGAGGAGGAAGCAGCCGACGCCGCGTCGGCCGCTCGGAAGTCGCAGGTGCGGACGGTCGACCGTTCCGAACGGGTCCGCACCTACAACTTCCCGGAGAACCGGATCGCCGATCACCGGATCGGCTACAAGGCCCACAATCTCGATCAGGTGCTGGCCGGTGAGCTGGAGCCGATCGTGGCCGCCCTGCAGGAAGCCGACACCGCCGAGCGGCTGGCTGCATCGGCCTGACCGGGCGCCGCGATCAGGAGTTGATCTTGTATCGCAGGGAAACCACACCGTTGCCGAAGTGATGCTGATCGAGAAGCTCGAGCCGAAGTCGGACCTTGACCGGTAGCGCCGGCTTCCCGCCGCCGACGACGATCGGATTGACGAGCAACCCGAGCTCATCGACCAGCCCCGCCGACAGCGCCTGTCCGGCCAGCTCGGCGCCGCCGATGCTGAGATCGGAGTCGGAGGTCTGCTTCAAACGGCGGATCAGGTCGAGGTCGAAGTCGGGCTCGATCGTGGTCTGCTGGCTGGCGACGGCCTGCAGCGTCCGCGAGAAGACGATCTTGGACGCGGCACGCCAGATGTCCGCGTAGTCGCGGACAACCTCCGGCTCACCGGTGGTGTCCACGGTTTCCCAGTAGACCATCGTCTCGTACATCCGCCGGCCGAGGAGATACGTGCCGATCGGCCGCTCACCATCGTTGACGAACGCGTGCACTTCCTCGTCCGGTGCTGCCCAGTCGAAGCCGCCGTCCTCGTCCTCCACGAAGAGATCGAGTGAGGTGATGGCCGTATAGACCAGTTTCGCCATCGCCGGTCTCCTTCGAATTCCTCGATCGAGTCAGGAGTGGTTGCTCGGGCCGTAGAGTCCGGCGATCTCGGGCGAGTCCAGCCAACCCGAGTAGGTCGGCGACTGCGGCCAGCCGTCGGGGGAGTCCTGCCACCCTTCCTTTCGACCCCAGGGAAGCAGATCGATCAGCGGGAAGGTGTGACTCAACTGCTCGGTGCCACGGCCGTTGGTGTGCCAGGTGCGGTAGGCGGTGTCGCCGTCCCGCAGGAAGACATTGACGGCGAAGCCGCCACCGGCGGGAGCGTCGACGTCGGCACCGAACGGGCTGTCCGCGGTCGAGTACCAGTCCATCTTGTTGCCCACTTTTTCCTTGTAGGCCAGCGCTTCGTCGATGCCGCCCTGGGTGACGATGACGAACCGGGCGTCGTAGTTGTCCAGGAATTCGAGTCGGTTGAACTGGGACGTGAAGCCGGTGCAGCCGCCGCACTGCCAGTCGGCGCCCGGTGACCACATGTGGTGGTAGGTGATCAGTTGGGAGCGGCCGTCGAAGACGTCGACCAGTCGGACCGGGCCGTCGGCCCCGACCAGCGTGTAGTCCGGCAGCTCGACCATCGGCAGTCGCCGGCGCTGGGCGGCGATGGCGTCCAGCTCACGGGTGGCGGCCTTCTCGCGGATCCGCAGCTGATCGAGTTCGCGGCGCCACGCGTCGGTGTCGACGACCGGCGGTCGGGTCTGCGGCTTGGTGGTGGTGTCGGACATGAGGTTCTCCCCGGTGTGAGTCATGGAGCCGTTTGAGTCCGGTAGTCCGTTGTGCGTGGTGTGGACGACCAGCTGCTATGTTCACACCGTACACATTGGTCGGGTGCTGTCAAGGGACTGCGGCCGAGGAGTTCGAACCAGAAGGTGATCATGGCGTCCGCTGCGACTCAGCGACAGGGCTACCACCACGGCAATCTGCGGCAGGTGTTGCTGGACACCGGGCTGCAGTTGACCCGTACCGGTGGACCGACCGCCCTGGTGCTCCGGGACGTCGCCCGTCGTGTCGGTGTCTCACCCAATGCGGCCTACCGACACTTCGCCGACCGGGATGCGCTGTTGAACGGGGTCGCCCTGCAGATCCAGCAGAACATGGCCGCCCGGATGCAGCGGTACGAAGCCGAGCAGAGCGAAGGGGGCCGACGGATCGCTGCCCGTGCCAAGCTCCGTGCGGTCGGACTCGGCTACATCGAATTCGCGATCTCCGAACCGGGCTGGTTCGAGACCGCGTTCGCCGACATCGCCCCGGTGGATCCGCGGCAGGGATCGGTGCTCCCGTCACCGCTGGCGTTGCTGGTCTCCGCCCTGGACGGGATGGTTGCCGAAGATGATCTTGCCGCCGACGCTCGGGATGGCGCCGAGTGGCCTTGCTGGTCGGCCGTTCACGGGTTCGCGCTACTGGTTCTGCACGGTCCGCTCCGCGGCCTGTCACCGAACCAGATCCGACTGTCGGCAGAGCGCACGGTGGATGCGATCATTTCCGGTCTGCTCGATCGCTGACCGGCATCATGATCAACTATCCGGCGGTCACGCTGCTGGTGCGGGACTCGCACCGGGCCAGATAGTCCTGGTTGATCTCGACGCCCCAACCGGGCTCGGCGCCCAACTCGACGGTGCCGCCGCGGACCTGCGGGAGGCCGTCGAAGACGTCCTTGGTCCAGTCGACCTCCTCGATGCTCCACTCCTGCGGCTGATGCACCGACGGTGAGCACGCCGCCAGCTGCAGCGTGAAGACCTGCAGCAGCGAGGTGTTGGCGCAGTGCGGCGTACAGGGGATGCCGGCAGCCTCGGCCATCAGAGCGACCTTACGAGCCCGGAGGATGCCGCCGATGTAGCCGATGTCGGGCTGCACGATGTCCACCACCCGATCGGTGATCATCCGGTGGAACTGCTCCAGATGTTGATCTTGTTCGCCGCCGGCGACAGCGATGTCCAGGGCGGCCGCGACCTGGGCCGTGTTCTCCAGTTGCGGATAGGGGCACGGCTCCTCGAAGTGGTAGTAGTCGTAGGCCTCCAGCAGCCGGCCGACCTTGATCGCCGCGGCCGGTGTGTAGCAACCGTTCGCATCTGCCCGCAGTGAGACGTCGTCGCCGACGGCCTCGCGAACGGTCTTGATGATCTTGGCGGTACGGCCCGGTGCAGCGTCGGCGTCCCGCCCCATCACGGCACCGACTCTGATCTTGAAATCGGTGAACCGGCCGGAGCTGACCAGCCCGCTCAGCCGCTCGGCCTCGGCCTCCGGTGTGATGTCGCGCCGCATGCTCGACCCGTACACCCCGATCGTGCTGCGGACGGTGCCGCCGAGCAGTTGGTAGACCGGCCGTTCTACGACCTTCCCGAGCAGATCCCAGATCGCGGTCTCGATCCCGCACAAGGCCCGGAACATCACCGTGCCGTAGAACTTGTAGTCGGTGCGGACGCACTCATCAACCAGGGCGGGCAGATCCCACGGGTCGCGGCCCAGGAAGTAGCGACTGAGTTGATCATGGATCGCGGGCACGCTCTGGTCGGCCAGATAGGCCGAGGTCTGTCCCCATCCTTCGGCACCGTCATCGGTCCGTACCCGGACCAGGGCCAGCTGGTCGTTCTGCTGGTAGCTGCTGATCGAAATGATCTTCATCGAAACATCCCTCATCGTCTGCGCTGCGGTCATCGCCATCCTTCACCACGGCGGGTGATCACGAGCTTTCGCATGCTGCGCGGCGCACGATCCGTCGGAATCGCCAGCCAGCCGATAGGGTCACGCCTCGTGGAGGTCCGGAACGCGGTACGGGAGTTGCTGGCCGACGCCGCCGCGACCCTGCGGGCGGCCGGTGTGGACAACCCCGAGATCGACGCGCAGTTGCTGCTGCAGGCGGCGACCGGGATGACTCGCACCCAGCTGATGATCACCGATCGGATCGGCGCCGCCGAGGCCGAGGCGTTCACCGCGATGGTGCGACGCCGCGCCGGCCGAGAGCCGCTGCAGCACATCACCGGTACGGCGTACTTCCGGCACGTCCGGTTGGCGGTCGGCCCGGGAGTCTTCGTGCCGCGTCCGGAGACCGAGGTGATGACCGGCTGGGCGATCGACCGGCTGCGCGAGGTGCAGGGACGGCCGCCGGTCGTGGTTGATCTGTGCACCGGATCGGGCGCGATCGCCCGCGCGCTGGCCGACGAAGTGCCCCAGGCGTCGGTGCACGCAGTGGAGCTGGGTGAATCGGCAGTCCGCTGGGCCACGGAGAACCTGGCCGGGACCGGGGTCGAGCTGCGGATCGGCGACATGGCCGACGCCTTCGCCGACCTGAACGGCGCGGTGGACGTGGTGACCTGCAATCCGCCCTACATCCCGCTGACGGCCTGGGAATCGGTGCAGACCGAGGCTCGCGACCACGATCCGGAGCTGGCGCTGTTCTCCGGTGAGGACGGCTTGGACGCGGTCCGGGTGCTGACCGATGTCGCCGCCCGACTGCTCCGACCGGGCGGTTGGGTGGCCTGCGAGCACGCGGAGGTGCAGGCCGAATCGGTGCCCGAACTGTTCGCCCGGCACGGCGCCTTCACCGAGGTACGCGATCATCGCGACCTGAGCGGCCGGCCCCGGTTCAGCACAGCGCGCCGGACGGCGTACGAGAGGTGATGATCACGTGGCAGGATTGGCGCCGATGAACGACCAAGCCACCGACCTGTCCGCCGACGAGGAATCCCTCCCGATCGACGAGACGCCCGCCGACGACGACGGCACCGCAGCCGACGACGATCCGGGCACCGCCGCGCCCGCTTATCAACGGTTCGACTGCACCGACAACTCCGATCGGGCTGCGATCGCCGCCGCCGCGACGGCAGCGCGTCATGCCGTCGAGTCCGGCGCGTGCATCGTGTTGCCGACCGACACCGTCTACGGCATCGGCGCCGATGCGTACAACGCCGACGCTGTGCAGCGGCTGCTGGACGCGAAGGGCCGCGGACGGGACATGCCGCCGCCGGTCCTGATCGCCGACCCGGGCGTGCTGAAGGCACTGACCAGTGACGTACCCGCGCAGGCGCAGAGCCTGGTCGAGGCGCTCTGGCCGGGGGCGTTGACGATCATCTGTACCGCGCACTCGAGCCTGCGGATGGACCTGGGGGAGACCAACGGCACGGTGGCCGTCCGGGTCCCGGATCATCCGCTGACCCGGGAGCTGTTGCGGCAGACCGGGCCGATGGCGGTCAGCAGCGCCAACCGGACCGGGCATCCGGCCGCGCTGACCTGTGACAACGCCGTCGAGCAACTCGGCGACGCGGTCGCGGTCTACCTGGACGGCGGCGAGGTCAGCGGCACCTCCGGGAAGCCGTCGACCATGATCGACTTCACGGTCAAGGAGACCGGCCAGATCCTGCGCCGCGGCGCTCTCGATCTGGAGACCCTGCGCGAATACCTGCCCGACATCGAGGACCTGTCCGGTGAACCGGAGGAGGTGCCGACCTACACCGTTGATCAACTCCGGGGCCGGCACACCCTGCAGCCACCGATTCCGGGTGCCGGGTCGGCCGAGGAGAGCCCTGAGCCGGTCGAAGGGTCGGCCGACTGATCGATGCGTGAGTATCTGCTCGTCCTGCTGATCTCGGCGGCCACCACGTACGTTCTGGCGGCGGTGTGGCGACGGGTTGCGTTGCGGACCGGCGCGGTCGCGAAGATCCGCGCGCGGGATGTGCACACCGTGGAGATGCCGTACTTCGGCGGCGTGGCGATGCTCTGCGGGGTGGCGGCGGCATTCCTGGTCGCCACCCACCTCCCGTTCCTCGGGTCGGTGTCGATCGTCGGCTCCGACTCCCGCGCGGTGCTGATCGGGGCGGTGGTGATCTGCGGGGTCGGGGTGTTGGACGACCTGCTCGACCTGAACCCGTTCGCCAAGCTGGCCGGGCAGGTGCTGGCCGCGGGGTTGTTGGTCGGGCTCGGGGTGAAGATGCTCTACATCCCGTTGAACAACAACACCATCGCGCTGGACAGCAGCGTGCAGATCGCGATCACGGTCTTCTTCGTGTTGTTGTGCTCGAACGCGGTCAACTACGTGGACGGGCTCGACGGACTCGCTGCCGGTGTCGTCGGGATCGGCGCCTTCGCCTACTTCATCTATGCCTACCTGCTGACCTATCAGCAGGATCTGGTCCGGGCCACCACCTCGAGCCTGATCACCGTTGCGGTGGTCGGTGCCTGTATCGGCTTCCTGCCGCACAACTTCCAGCCGGCACGGATGTTCATGGGCGACTCCGGCGCGATGCTGCTCGGATTCCTGCTGGCCACCTCGACCATCACCCTGACCGGTCAGATGGACTCCTCGCAGTTGGAGAACACCGCCAGCGGTTTGTTGCCGACCTACCTGCCGCTGATCCTGCCGCTGGCCACCCTGGCGTTACCGATCCTGGACTTCGTGCTCGCCTTCGTCAGACGTACCTATCACGGGAAGTGGTGGTTCGTCGCCGACAAACAACACCTGCATCACCGGCTGATGGAACGGGGCCACGGCATGCGCCGCGCGGTGTTGATCTTGTACGGCTGGACCGCACTGCTGTCCTTCGGGCTGATCGCCTTGGCCCAGTTGCAGAGCTGGGAGGTCGTGGTGGTGATCGTGATCCTGGCGATCGTGCTGTCGATCTTCACCCTGGGCCGCCCGATCAACGGCCGGAGCCGCAAGCGCAAACCTCGGCACAGCCGCCTCGACGACCGCCCCGAGGTCGTCAACGACGCCACCTCGCGAAGGTGACTTCTGCCGGCGCGGCGTTCGGGTCGCGCCGTGTTGCCGGGCGTCTTGCCCCGGCGTGACACGCTGCCCGAGAGCGATAAGAATGCGACCGCAGTTGGGTCGCACCTACCGTTCTCGGGCCGCGGGAGCGAACTGTGGCCACATTCTTATCGGCCGACGAATCGAATCCCCGGAGCAGCCGGGCAGGTGGCAGTCCGGCGCCCTCAGCCCTCGCAGCGGATGGGCGCAATCGGTACCGACCCTCAGGCATCGACGGTCCCTGGGCTGCCGGGAAATCGCAACGCGCCAGACTCAACCCGGAAGGTGGGGGCGGTGCCTCGGCGCCCAAACGGATCCTGAGTGGAAGGTGAAGGCGACTTTGTGCTAGTTTTCACAAGCGTAGTCAGCCAGCCTCCAACGGTGCCGTCGGACCTACCGGCGCCGGTCTGGCAAACCGAGACAGGACAGCCGCCGCCATGACGACTGACAGCCCGAGCCACCGGAGCCAAACCGGTCCGAGCATTCATGTCGTGCGCGCGCGCAAACTGCTCTTCGGCGGGCTCGCCGGCGGCGTCGGAATGGCCATCCTCTGCTTGATCATCTTCACCGTTCTGGACGGTGCCCGGGGGCTCGGTTCGGCCGCACTCGGCGCCGGCATGGTGCTGTTCTTCTACACCGTCGGCCAGTTGGTGATGGTCGCGTTCGCCGATGCCGGTGCACGCACCCTGATGGCGGTCTCGATGGCCAGCTACACCGGCCGGGTCGTGATCCTCGGATTGATCTTGATGATCTTCGAGAAGAACCGCGATGCCTGGAATGCGATCGACGCCAAGACGATCTTCATCACCACCATCGCGGTGATCGTCGGCTGGCTGGTGGTCGAGGTGATGGTGTTCCGCAAGCTGCGGATCGGCATCTACGACACCGAGTACACCGGGCCGACCGATGGTGAATCTGCTGAGAGCACCGATCCGACCGGCACCGAGGTCGATGCCGGACCGAGTGCTCGAGAGCTTGCGGCCGACGGGTCCTGGGACCCCCATCGCGAGCCCGCCGATCAGCCCGAAAGCGTGACATCTCCTCAGCGTGAGGAGGGCAACGGCTGATCATGCCAGCAACGCCCCACCGGCCTGTGTCGGGCCTGAGAGCAGACTGCTACCGTTTGGACCGCTATGCCTACCCAGCTCATCCGCAAGCGACCGCGTTCGTCCGGCCACAAGGCGCCACGCCTGTCCGGGCCGGCCTCGTCCGGCAATCCGGTCTCCGAGCCGGACGGAATGGCCAAGGGCATGTCGATCCTGTCGTACATTTTCGGCGGGATGGTCGTGTACGGCGGACTCGGCTGGCTGGGTGCGCACTTCCTGCACTTGAGTTTCCTGCTGCCGGTCGGCCTCTTCATCGGGGTCGGACTCAGCTTGTATTTGATCATCGTCCGCTACGGGGACTTGGGCTCGGAGAGCACGGATGCGCTGGTGGCCAAGAAGAAGGCCACCGAAGCGGACTGGGCACGACGAGCCGGTCGTCCGGAGAAGTTCGGACCAGAACCAATGAACGCTGCTGGTCGCCCAGGCGCCGGCAACACGGGAGAGGACACCGCCAGGTGATCTGCTCAGCGCGCGGCGCCTTCGCGCAGCTTGATCAATTCGGACGTACCACCCAGGGAGGGACGAAGTAAGCATGGGCACACCGCTACTGGTCCCGATGGAGGGCTTCGAGGCCCCCGGCGCGCAGAGCTTCGAGCGGCCGCCGATCTTCGACGGCGCGCCGAGTTGGTTCAACCTGCCGATGCTGATGGCGATCATCTCGATGATCTTGATCATCGGCTTCTGGTTGATCATGTCGAACAAGCGTTCGCTGGTCCCGACCAAGGGCCAGTTCGTCGGCGAGTTCACCTACTCGTTCGTTCGCGACGGGATCGCTCGCGACCAGATCGGGCATGACTTCAAGAAGTTCGTGCCGTTCCTGGTGGCACTGTTCTCCTTCATCCTGGTGAACAACATCTGGGGCATCTTCCCGATCTTCGTCTTCCCGACCTTCAGCCATGTCGGTTGGGCGTACGGTTTGGCGCTGATGAGCTGGGTGCTCTACAACTTCGTCGGCATCCGTAAGCACGGCTTCGGCGGCTACCTGCGTCGGTCGGTGCTGCCGGCCGGAGTGCCGGTCGCGATGTGGTTCATCGTGATCCCGATCGAGTTCGTCTCGAACATCATCCTGCGGCCGATCACGCTGAGCCTTCGACTCTTCGCCAACATGTTCGCCGGCCACTTGCTGGTGCTGATCTTCGTCCTCGGCGGTCAGTACCTGTTGTTCGAGAGCGATGCGGTGATCAACAAGGTCGCCGGTGGCGTCTCGTTGATCTTCTCAATGGCGATCTTCGCGCTGGAGATCTTCGTCGAGGCCTTCCAGGCCTACATCTTCACCCTCTTGACCGCCCAGTACGTCGGCACCGCACTCGCCGACGAGCACTGACAAACAAAGCTTCTGGCCGGGAGTCCGGTCAGCGGAAACCCGAACAGGGAAAGGAAACAACAGCAATGACCCCAATGGAGATTCGCGGCTCGCTCGCTGCCATCGGCTACGGTCTCGGCGCCATCGGCCCGGGCATCGGCGTCGGCCTGATCTTCGCCGCCGTCATCCAGGGCACCGCGCGTCAGCCGGAAGCCCGTGGCGCGATGATGGGCACCGCGTGGATCGGCTTCGCACTGACCGAGGCGCTGGCCATGATCGGCCTCGCGCTCGCCTTCGTCTTCGCGAACTGAGCGGGACAGCCCCATGATCACGCTTCTCGTTCCACTCGAAGAGAACCCGATCCTGCCGCACGGCGCGGAGATCATCGCGGCCATCGTGTTCGCGCTCTTGTTGACCGTGTTGGTCGCCAAGGTCGTGATGCCGCGGTTCGAGCAGACGTACCAGGAGCGGGCCGACGCGATCGAGGGCGGCATCCAGAAGGCGGAGAAGGCCCAGGCCGAGGCGCAGGCTGCGCTGGAGTCGTACCAGGCCCAGCTCGCCGACGCCCGCGGTGAAGCCGCCCAGATCAAGGAGCAGGCCAAGGCCGAAGGGGCCCAGATCGTCGCTGAGATGCGCGAGCGGGCTCAGGCCGAGGCCGACCGGATCGTCACGGCCGCTCACTCCCAGCTGGAGGCCGAGCGTTCCCAGATCGTCAGCCAGTTGCGCGGTGAGCTCGGTGGCCTGGCCACCTCGTTGGCCGGCCGGATCGTCGGTGAGTCGTTGGATGACGACGAGCGGGCGCGCCGTACGGTCGATCGCTTCATCGCCGACCTGGAGACCTCCGACGACGGCCGATCAGTCAGCGTCTCCGACGCAGGACAAGGAGCGAACGCCCAGTGAGCATCGAGTCCGAGACCGCAGTCGCCGAACTGGACGCCGCCCTGGATCGCACCCAGGTCAGCGTCGAACTGGCCGACGAACTGTTCGGCGTTGTCGACTTGCTGCACGGCTCGCCGGCACTTCGCCGGGCGCTGACCGATCCGAGTACGCCGACCGAGCGCCGGCAGGCACTGGCTCAGGGACTGTTGGAGTCCCGGGTCGGTTCGGCCGCGCTCGGCTTGGTGAGCGAGGCGGTCGGCAAGCGGCTCGGGCATCGTGCCCTGCTGGACGCTCTCGAGCGGCAGGCAGTTCGGGCATTGCTCAAGGTCGCCCAGTCCCAAGGTCGGCTGGACGACGTGGAGGACCAGCTTTTCCGCTTCGGTCGGCTGGTCGACGGCGATGCCGAGCTGCGGTCCGCGATCACCGATCGGACCGCGGCGGTGCAGCGCCGGGAGGCGCTGGTCGATCAGCTGTTGTCCGGCAAGGCGGGGGACGAGACCGTTGCGCTCGCCAAGCGGGCGCTCGGTGCCCGGGATCGCAACTTCGCCCGTACCCTCGGCGGCTACATCACCGAGGCGGCGACGCTGCGCGACCGAGTCATCGCAACCGTTCGAGTCGCCCGGCCGATGGACCTGCAGCAGCGGGAGCGGCTGGAGACGGCGCTGTCGACCCAGGTCGGCCGCGAGGTCGCCCTGCAGGAGATCGTCGAGCCGCACTTGCTCGGCGGCATCCGGATCGAACTCGGTGACGAGGTCATCGAGGGCACGGTGGCAGGTCGGTTGGACGAGGTACGGCGCCAGTTCGGCTAGCCCGACCGATCGGGCGAGTCGGCAAGGTCGGTTCGCACCGTTCAGATGAGAGTCAGGGTCCTTGGACAAGCTCAGGACCCGTTGGAGCAGGTTTTCGAGCTTGTCAGGGCCGGTCAACGGCCACCTAGGTTTTGAACGACGAGAACACATACCTCGAGAGCAGGAACGAAGGCGATGGCAGAACTCACGATTCGCCCGGAGGAGATCCGGGAAGCCCTGGACAACTACGTCCGGAATTACACCCCGGAGGCCTCCAGCCGCGAAGAGGTCGGCACCGTGGTCAGCTCCGGTGACGGCATCGCTCGGGTTGAGGGTCTGCCGTCTGCGATGGCCAACGAGCTGTTGCAGTTCGAGAACGGCACCATTGGCATCGCGCAGAACCTCGACACCCGCGAGATCGGCGTCGTGGTGATGGGTGACTCCGAAGGCATCGAGGAAGGCTCGAAGGTCAAGAGCACCGGAGACATCCTCTCGGTCGAGGTCGGTGACGGCTACCTCGGTCGCGTGGTGGACGCGCTCGGTCGACCGATCGACGGCCTCGGTGAGATCACCAACCTTGACGGTCGACGTGACCTCGAGGTCCAGGCCGCCGGCGTGATGGATCGCTCGGAGGTCCGGCAGCCGCTGCAGACCGGTGTCAAGGCGATCGACGGCATGATCCCGATCGGCCGGGGGCAGCGACAGCTGATCATCGGCGACCGCAAGACCGGTAAGACGGCGATCGCGGTCGACACGATCATCAACCAGAAGGACAACTGGGCCACCGGCGACCCGGAGCAGCAGGTCCTCTGCGTCTACGTCGCCATCGGCCAGAAGGCGTCCACGGTGGCCGCGGTCCGGTCCTCGCTGGAGGAACACGGTGCGATGGAGTACACCACTATCGTTTCCGCCCCGGCGTCCGATCCGGCGGGTTACAAGTACATCGCTCCGTACACCGGCTCGGCCATCGGCCAGCACTGGATGTACCAGGGCAAGCACGTGCTGATCGTCTTCGACGACCTCTCCAAGCAGGCCGAGGCCTACCGGGCGATGTCCCTGCTGCTGCGTCGCCCGCCGGGCCGCGAGGCCTACCCCGGTGACGTCTTCTACCTGCACAGCCGGCTGCTGGAGCGTTGCGCCAAGCTGAGCAAGGAGCTCGGCGGTGGCTCGATGACCGGTCTGCCGATCATCGAGACCAAGGCCAACGACGTGTCGGCCTACATCCCGACCAACGTCATCTCGATCACCGACGGGCAGATCTTCCTGCAGTCCGACCTGTTCAACGCCAATCAGCGCCCGGCGATCGACGTCGGCATCTCGGTGTCCCGGGTCGGTGGCGCGGCGCAGACGAAGGCGATGAAGACCGCTGCTTCGGCGCTGAAGACCGAGCTGGCCCGCTTCCGTGACATGCAGGCGTTCGCGATGTTCGCCTCCGACCTGGACGCCACCACCCGGCGTCAGCTGGAGCGGGGCTCGCGGCTGATGGAGCTGCTGAAGCAGCCGCAGTACAGCCCGTACCCGTTCGAGGATCAGGCGGTCAGCATCTGGGCCGGTCTGGACGGACAGTTCGACGACGTGCCGGTCTCCGATGTGCTGCGCTTCGAGCAGGAACTGCTGGAGCACCTGCGCCACGGCAACTCCGGCATCCTGTCCGGCATCCGCGAGTCCAAGCTCTTCGAGGACTCGACGGCGGAGGCGCTGCGGTCCGAGATCGCCGAGTTCAAGAAGGGCTTCCGGACCTCCGACGGCAGCTTCCTGGTCGGTCGCGAGGAGACCAAGCCGCTGGAAGCTGACCAGGTCGAGCAGGAGCAGATCGTCGCCCAGAAGCGATGAGGACTACGGGGCGATGAGGGGCGAGTGACATAGATGCCAGCATCCTTGCGTGAGCTGCGGGCCCGAAGGGCGTCCGCCAGCAACATCAAGAAGATCACCCGGGCGATGGAGTTGATCGCCGCGTCGCGGATCATCAAGGCCCAGCAGCGGGCCCGGGCCGCGGCGCCGTACCAGGCCGAGCTCACCCGTGCGGTGTCGGCGCTGGCGACGTACTCCAACGTCGACCACCCGCTGCTCACCGAGGCCGAGCAGCCCAAGCGGGCGGCCATGCTGCTGATCACCTCCGACCGGGGTCAGGCCGGGGCGTACTCGTCCAGCGTGATCCGCGAGGGTGAGCAGTTGCGTGAGCTGCTGGCAGGCAACGGCCTGGAGGTCGTGCCGTTCCTGTCCGGCCGCAAGGCGGGGGCGTACTACAACTTCCGCAATCGTCCGGTTGCCGGCCAGTGGGACGGCTTCTCCGACGGCCCGAGCTACGCCGACGCGCGGGCCATCGCCGACGGCCTGTTGGACGCGTTCAACCGGCCGACGTCGGAGGGTGGCGTGGACGAGATCCACATCGTCTACACCCGGTTCGTCTCGATGATCACCCAGCGGCCGGAGGTCATCCGGTTGGCGCCGCTCGAGGTCATCGAGGGGGAGGCTCCGCCGGCTGCCGACGAACTGCTTCCGTTGTACGACTTCGAGCCGAACGCCGAGACGGTGCTGAACGAGCTGTTGCCGTTGTACGTGGCCAGCCGGATCCACTTCTGCCTGCTGCAGGCGGCGGCCTCGGAGTTGGCGGCCCGGCAGCGGGCCATGAAGTCGGCGACGGACAACGCCGAAGATTTGATCCAGCGGCTGACGCGGGAGGCCAACCAGGTCCGCCAGGCCGGCATCACCCAGGAGATCAGTGAGATCGTCGGTGGCGTGAACGCGCTGGCCGACGCCGCCGCTGAGTCCGACTGAGCCGAGTGAATTGAACTAGAGGGAAGACCATGACTGCCACTGTCAACGAAACCCAAGAAGAAACGACCCTCGGCGTCGGCCGGGTCGCCCGCGTGATCGGCCCCGTGGTGGACATCGAGTTCCCCGCGGATGCGATGCCGGACATCATGAACGCGCTCACGGTGGACATCACCACCAATGAGGGCACCCGCAGCATGACCCTCGAGGTCGAGCTGCACATCGGTGACAACCTGGTCCGGGCGATCGCGCTGAAGCCGACCGACGGCCTGCGTCGGGGCACCGACGTGCGCGACACCGGTGCGCCGATCTCGGTCCCGGTGGGCGACGTCACCAAGGGCCACGTCTGGAACGTGACCGGCGATGTGCTGAACGCCGATCCGGCCACCGTCGAGGTGACCGAGCGTTGGCCGATCCACCGGCATGCGCCGAAGTTCGATCAGCTCGAGGCCAAGACCGAGATGCTGGAGACCGGCATCAAGGTGCTCGACCTGCTCACCCCGTACGTACAGGGCGGCAAGATCGGCCTGTTCGGCGGCGCCGGTGTCGGCAAGACCGTGTTGATCCAGGAGATGATCTACCGGATTGCCCACAACTTCGGTGGCACCTCGGTGTTCGCCGGTGTGGGCGAGCGGACCCGTGAGGGCAACGACCTGATCACCGAGATGGAAGAGGCCGGCGTGTTCAAGGACACCGCGCTGGTCTTCGGTCAGATGGATGAGCCGCCGGGCACCCGACTGCGGGTCGCGCTGTCGGCGCTGACCATGGCGGAGTACTTCCGCGATGTGCAGAACCAGGACGTGCTGCTCTTCATCGACAACATCTTCCGGTTCACCCAGGCCGGCTCGGAGGTCTCCACCCTGCTCGGCCGGATGCCGTCGGCGGTGGGCTACCAGCCGACGCTGGCCGACGAGATGGGGCAGTTGCAGGAGCGGATCACCTCGACCCGCGGTCACTCGATCACCTCGATGCAGGCGATCTACGTGCCCGCCGACGACTACACCGACCCGGCGCCGGCCACCACGTTCGCGCACCTGGACGCGACCACCGAGCTCTCGCGTGACATCGCGTCGCGTGGTCTGTACCCGGCCGTCGACCCGCTGACCTCGACGTCGCGGATCCTCGACCCGCAGTACATCGGCCAGGAGCACTACGACGTGGCCGTCCGGGTGAAGCAGATCCTGCAGAAGAACAAGGAACTGCAGGACATCATCGCCATCCTGGGTGTGGACGAGCTCTCCGAAGAGGACAAGATCACCGTCGCCCGCGCGCGCCGGATCGAGCAGTTCCTCTCCCAGAACACCTACATGGCGGAGAAGTTCACCAACATCCCGGGCTCCACCGTGCCGCTGAAGGACACCATCGAGTCCTTCAAGAAGATCACCGAAGGCGAGTGCGACCACATCGCCGAGCAGGCGTTCTTCAACGTCGGTTCGCTCGAGGACGTCGAGCGCAAGTGGGCCGAGCTGCAGAAGGAAAACTGAGATGGCCGACGATTCTGCCAAGCACCTCGAGGTCGCGCTGGTCGCGGCCGAGCGGACCGTGTGGCAGGGCCAGGCCAAGATCGTGATCGCCCGGACGACGGACGGTGACGTCGGCATCCTGCCCGGCCACGCGCCACTGCTGGGCCTGCTGCAGGGCGGCACCGTCCAGGTGCGGACCGTCGACGACGAGTACTTCGTCGCGGCCGCGCCGGACGGGTTCATCTCGGTGGCGAACGACCGGGTCTCGATCCTGGCCGAGAACGCCGAGATGGGTCACGACATCGACCTGGAGGAGGCTCGGCGCGAGCTCGAGCAGGCGCTGGCGGCCGGTCTGGCCGACGCCGACGCCGACGAGGTGCGACTCGCCGAGGCCAGGGTTCGGGCCGCCGAGCAGACCTCCTGATCCGACCTGCCATAATCGAATATCGCGTCACGCAGTACGGTTCTCCGGGGTGCCCGGGGTCGGGCACCGGAAATGAGGTCGGCAAGGTATGAGGGTAGTCCTCGATGTCGTCGGGGTCTGTCTGCTTGCCGCCGTGCTGTTCATCGTGCTGGTCGCGTTCCGCCGTCGCTGGTTGTCCAGGGACGGCGGAACTTTCGATTGCAGCCTGCAACTCGCGGAGAAGGAGCACGGCCGCGGCTGGGCGCTCGGCCTGGCCCGCTACGTCGGCGACGACCTGCAGTGGTTCCGGGTCTTCAGCCTGGCCTGGTGGCCGAAGCTCGTCGTCAACCGCCGCCAGCTCGAAGGCGTCACCACCCGCCGCCCGATGGGCAACGAGCCGCTCGTCACCTATGCCGGCCACGTCATCGTCGACGCCGAGCTCCGCGACCGCACCGTCCACTTCGCCATGACCGAGGAAGCTCTCACCGGTGTCCTGGCCTGGATGGAGTCCGCGCCACCGAGCACGCAGACCTATCTGTGAAGGGCCTGCAGCAGCATCGGCAGTGAGGCGTGCAGCTCGCGCTGCCAGTAGGCCCACGCGTGGGTGCCCGGTCCGTAGAAGTTGGTCGTCAGGTGTTTCGCACCGAGCCTTTCGAGCTCGGCGGCCAGAGCGT
>DATCVL010000271.1:0-23455 GCA_036566865.1 Microlunatus sp. | reverse complement strand
CAGGGAAGGGATCAACGGCGTCCGAGGGATCCGACTCGTGACCGGCACGGCGTCGGTCCGGTTGGAGGACCTGCCGCTGCGCCCGGAGCTGAAGGGGGAGGAGCCGTACGGCGCGCCCCAGCTCGACGTCCCGGTGCTGCTGAATGTGAACGAGAATCCGTACCCGCCCAGCGCTGCGGTGATCGACGACATCGCGGCCGCGATCAGGGCGGCTGCCGCCGGGATGAATCGCTATCCCGAGCGCGACGCGCTGGCGCTGCGCCAGGATCTGGCCGACTATCTCGGGCACGGACTGAGTGCGGACAACATCTGGGCCGCCAACGGCAGCAACGAGGTGATGACGCACGTGCTCGGCGCCTTCGGCGGCCCCGGACGCAGCGCGCTGACCTTCGCACCGTCCTACTCGATGTATCCGGAGTACGCCCGCAACACCCACACCGAATGGCTGACCGTGCCGCGCAGGGCGGACTTCAGCCTCGATGTTGATCTTGCCCTGCGGTCGATCCAGGAGATCACTCCGGATGTGATCCTGGTCGCCAGCCCGAACAATCCGACCGGCACCAAGGCGACCCTTGATCAACTTCGGGCACTCTGTGAGGCCGCACCGGGCGTGATCGTGATCGATGAGGCGTACGCGGAGTTCGCTCGGCCCGGCACGCCGAGTGCGTTGGAGTTGCTGCCGGAGTTCCCGCGGCTGGCGGTGAGTCGGACGATGAGCAAGGCGTTCGCCTTCGCCGGTGGACGATTGGGCTATCTCGCGGCGGCACCTGCCTTTGTCGACGCGTTGCGGATCGTCCGGTTGCCCTACCATCTGTCCGCGGTGACGCAAGCGGTGGCGCGGGTCGCGCTGGCCCATGCACCGGAGATGTTGAAGCAGGTCGATGCCCTGCGGGCCGAGCGGGATGCCCTCCAGGATTGGCTTTCCGGGACCGGACTCGAGGTTGCCGAGTCGGATGCGAACTTCATCCTGTTCGGTCGCTTCGCCGACCGGCACCAGGTCTTCGAGCGGCTGTTGGAGCGCGGGGTGTTGATCCGGGAGACAGGGCCGACCGGCTGGCTGCGGGTCTCGGTCGGTACGCCCGAGGAGACCACCGCCTTCACCGATGCGCTGACCGAGATCCTGCCCGACAGCGAAAGGCTGAGCGATGACTGAACCGCGGACCGCGTACGTTGACCGCAGCACCTCCGAGTCGTCGGTGGCTGTCAAGATCAACTTGGACGGCACCGGGGACTCGGTGATCAACACCGGGGTCGGCTTCTACGACCACATGCTGACTGCGCTGGCTCGGCACGGCCTCTTCGATCTGGAGATCGAGACCAAGGGCGACGTCTGGATCGACGCTCATCACAGTGTCGAGGACACCGCGATCGCGCTCGGTCAGGCGATCAAGATCGCCTTGGGGGACAAGCGTGGCATCCGCCGCTTCGGCGACGCCATGGTGCCGCTGGACGAGGCGCTCGCGCAGGCCGTGGTCGACGTGTCCGGCCGGCCGTACTGCGTACACAGCGGTGAGCCGGAGGGTCAGGAGTACGTCCTCATCGGCGGTGGCCCTGCGCCATCGGGCAGCGGGGTCGGCGTGCCGTACATCGGCAGCCTGACCCGGCACGTGATGGAGAGCCTGGCCTTTCACGCCGGCATCTGCCTGCACCTGCGGGTGCTCGGCGGCCGGGACCCGCACCACATCGTCGAGGCCCAGTTCAAGGCGGTTGCCCGTGCCCTGCGCGATGCCGTCGCCTTCGATCCGCGAGTCACCGGGATCCCGAGCACCAAGGGCACCCTGTGACCGAGAAATCGGTGGTGGTGTTGGACTACGGGCTGGGCAACATCCGTTCGGCTCAACGTGCTCTGGCTCGGACCGGTGCCCGGGTCACCGTCAGTGTTGATCATGATGTCGCGGTTGCCGCGGACGGACTGGTGGTGCCCGGAGTCGGGGCCTTTGCGGCCTGCGTCGAGGGCTTGATCAAGATCGGCGGCGACAAGATCATCTCGGAGCGGGTGGCGATCGGCAAGCCGGTGCTGGGCATCTGCGTCGGCGCCCAGATCCTCTTCGCCGAGGGGGTCGAGCACGGTCATCGGGTCGCCGGCTGTGCCCAGTGGCCCGGTGTGGTCGAGGAGTTGCACGCCCGGCGGCTTCCGCACATGGGCTGGAACACCATTGACGCGCCGTCGGAGAGCAAGCTGTTCGCCGGCCTCGGTGCGGAGCGCTTCTACTTCGTGCACTCCTATGGCGTACGGGAGCAGGCCCGACCCGCGCTGGACGGTGCCCTCGTGACCTGGGCCGAGCACGACGGTGATCGCTTCGTCGCCGGCATTGAACAGGGTGTGCTGAGCGCGACCCAGTTCCACCCGGAGAAGTCCGGTGCCGCCGGCGCTCGGCTGCTGCAGAACTGGGTCGCCACCTTGTGAGTCGCCGGGCCTCACATCGGCGGCACTGACGCCGATGCCGACGAACCACTGAGCCGGAACTGCGCGAGGATGGGGTCCATGTCAGCTGTACGGCGTTTTGACCATGTCGGCATCACCGTCTCCGACCTCGGTGCGGTGACGGACTTCTTCGTCGGCCTGGGACTCGAGGTGGTGGGCGAGCGGATGTTCGTGGAGGGCGAGTTCCTGGACACGGTGATCGGCATCGCCGACTCCCGTACCGAGATCGTCATGCTGCGGGCACCGGACGGGGGGACCTGCCTGGAACTGTCCAGCTTCGTCCGGCCCGACCATCAGCCCGGATCGCCGACGGCGATGGCCACCGAACTGGGACTGCGTAACGTCGCCTTCGAGGTGGACGATCTTCATGCCGTCGTCGACCGGCTGGCCACGGAGGGTTACGGGCTGGTCGGCGGCATCGGCGAATTCGAGCAGATCTGGCGGATGGCCTACATCCGCGGCCCCGAGGGGATCATCGTGTCCCTGGCCGAGCGGATCAGCTGATCACCGTTACGGTTACCCGTCATGGACTGCGACGACTACCAGCGAGCGGCGCTACGCACAGCCCGCGGCAAGGACGCCCCGGACGAGTTCATGCACCTGGTCCTCGGCCTGGTCGGCGAGTCGGGCGAGATCGCCGAGAAGGTCAAGAAGCTGATCCGCGACAGGAACGGCGACCTAGCCCGACTCGACCGCGACGACATCGCAGCCGAGCTCGGCGATGTGCTGTGGTACGTGGCCGTGCTGGCGAACTTCCTCGGCTACTCCCTGGACGACGTCGCCCAGAAGAACATCGACAAGCTCGCCGACCGACAGCGCCGCGCGGTCATCGGCGGATCGGGCGACAACCGCTGAGCACCGGCCAAGGCCTCACTCCTGGCTGGGGACAGCACCCGAACGGAGGTCGCGCGAGGGCAGAGCAAGACCGGCAGGCCGAGGCCGTGTTGATCATGGTCCAGGCAGCGGGAAGTTTCTGCGGCAGGGCACAGTGCGGATCCCGCAGTTGATCAAGATGATCCGCTAGTTTCAGGGCCAGCACACAACCCACAATCACGATTGGTGGCCCTGACGATGTCGTCACTCGCCCTTCCGCGAAGATCATTTCTCGCTCTGGCCGGTGCCGCAGCCGGTTCGGTGATCTTGGTCGGCACCGAAGCCACGCAGGCGGATGCAGCACCGGTTCCTTCCGATCCGCTGTTCAGGCTCGGCGTCGCCTCGGGCGATCCGCACCCCGACGGTGTCGTGTTGTGGACCCGGTTGGCGCCGGAGCCGCTGGCTCCGGACGGGTTCGGTGGCATGCCCGCGGTTCGGGTTCCGGTCGAATGGGAAGTGGCCACCGACGAACGATTCCGGCACCTGGTGCGCCGGGGCACCGCGCAGGCGACTCCGGAGTGGGCGCACAGCGTTCACGTCGAAGTAGGCGGGCTGCAGGCCGATCGCGTGTACTGGTACAGGTTTCGCGCCCACGGTCAGCCGAGTCCGGCGGGTCGTACCCGGACCGCACCGGCGCGAGCGGCCCGACTCAACGACGTGACCTTCGCCTTCGACAGCTGCCACAACTATCCCGACGGCTACTTCACCGCGCTGCGGCACCTGGCCGGCGAGGACGTCGACTTCGTCCTGCATCTGGGCGACTACATCTACGAGGGGCCGTCTGCCGGCACGATCGGGCGGGCCCATCTGCCCGCCGCGGAAGTGTTCTCGCTCGCCGACTACCGCATCCGCTACGGGCAGTACAAGCTCGATGATGATCTTCAGGCGGCTCACGCGGCAGGCCCCTGGATCGTGGCCCCGGATGATCATGACGTCGAGAACAACTGGGCCGGTGATCACTCGCAGCCGGACAGCGAACCGGACCAGGACCCGGCGGTGTTCCGGCAACGGCGCGCAGCCGCCTACCAGGCGTTCTACGAGAATCTGCCGCTGCGTCGCTCATCGATGCCGGCAGGTACTGAGATGCAGGTGTACCGGCGGCTGCAGTTCGGCGACCTGATGCAGCTCAACGTGCTGGACACCCGGCGCTATCGGGACCAGCAGGTTGTTGATCAAGCCGACCGCTGGAACGCCGATCGCCAGATCCTCGGCGCCGATCAGGAACAGTGGCTGCTCGATGGGCTCGGCGGTTCGACCGCGCGCTGGCAGATCCTCGGCAACCAGGTCTTCATGTTCGACGCCGATCAACAGGACGGCGAGGGTGAGACGTACGGCACCGATCCGTGGGAGGGCTACGCTGCCGCCAGGCAGCGGCTGTTCGACGGCTTGGTGGAGCGGCGGGTGGAGAACTTCGTCGTCGTCTCCGGCGACGCCCACCGCAGCGCCACGTCGGACCTCAAGCTGGATTTCTCCGACCAGTCCTCGCGCACGGTCGGTACGGAGTTCCTGGGCACCTCGATCAGCTCCGGGCAGGACGGTGCGGACCAGGATCGGCTGGGTGAGATCTGGATGGCGGAGAATCCACACCTGCGCTTCCACAACGCCCAGCGCGGATATCAGGTGTGTCAGGTCGGTCGCGGAGAGCTCCGGACCGACTACCGGGTGGTGCCGTACGTGAGTCGGCCGGGGGCACCGGTGTCCACCCGGGCCAGCGTCTACGTCGAGTCGGGACGGGCCGGCGTGGCCGCTGTCAGCTGACGCCCCGAGCTCGGCCGACGCCGGCGCGGCCGACCGAGGTGACCGACTTGGCGTGTAGGGGTTGTCAGTTCGGCCCGTCCGCCACCATCATGGCTGCAACCTCCCGCGGAAGGGGATATCGCATGAGCGATTTCGACACCGTTGTCTTCGACCTCGGCGGCGTCGTGCTGCGCTGGGAGCCCGAACGGGCTTACCAGCAGGTGATGCCGGCCGACCAGGTCGGCGAGTTCATGGACGAGATCTGTTTCGACGACTGGAACCGCCGGCATGACGCGGGGCAGGCCTGGGACGAGGGCGAGGCCGAGCTGATCTCCCGGCTTCCACAACGACGGGACGAGATCGAGGCCTATCGGCGCTATTTCGATCTGACCATAACCGGGATGGTGCCCGGGACCGGCGCGATCATGGCGGAGTTGGAGCAGGCCGGGGTCCGGCTGCTGGCGTTGACCAACTGGTCCGCCGACCTCTTCCGCCCGACCCGGCGCCGATTCGGGTTGCTGAACCGCTTCGAGGGGATCGTGGTGTCGGGTGAGGAGTCCATTGCCAAGCCTGATCCGCGACTGTTCCAGATCGTCTTCGAGCGCTACCGGGTCGATCCGCAGCGGGCGATCTTCGTCGACGACTCGGATCACAACTGCAACACCGCCGCTGATCTTGGAATGGAAACGATCAGATTCGCCGACGCCGCTGCGGCCCGTGATCGGTTGACCGAGCTCGCCGTGCTGGCCGACCGGAGGCCGGTGACCGGGCCGATCTTCCACCTCGCCAA
Organism: Microlunatus sp.; assembly: GCA_036566865.1. Classification (GTDB taxonomy): domain Bacteria; phylum Actinomycetota; class Actinomycetes; order Propionibacteriales; family Propionibacteriaceae; genus Microlunatus. The sequence continues at coordinate 17,630 of DATCVL010000271.1, read as the reverse complement.
ACGGGCACAGTGGGAGAAGGCCAAGCAGTGTGGCAATTACTACTGGTCGACACGGCGGATCACCTACGAGACGCAGGGTTTCGTGCACTGCTCGTTCGCCGAGCAGCTGCCGCTGGTACGGCAGCGCGCCTACAGCGATCTTGCCGATGATGATCTTGTCGTGCTGCAGCTGGTGCCGGATCTGAGTACGCTGCCGGTGATCTTGGAGGACGACGCCACCGGTGAGCGATATCCGCACCTGTACAGCGATCTCACTCCTGCACTGGTGAGCGACGAGCTGGACGTGGCAGCCGTCGGCGGCCTGGCCCTGCCGACCGCCGGCCCGACAGCATCCGCCGAAGCCTGACCCTGGCCCGGCCGGAGATCCGGCGCAGTCTGCCGCCCACCGGAGTCCCGCCGGGCAGCTCGAGCTTGCCCAGACGCTGCCGGCGGAAGTAGCGGGCGACGTCGGGATAGTGACGGCCGAGGAAGTCGATCACCGCCGGTCGATGATCTTGGTAGAGCGCGGGCTGCATCACGTAGCCCACAGCGCCGACCAGGTCGACGATGTTGATCACCGCCGATCTCCTGGTCCGCGGATCCTCGGGCGGCGAATCCTCGGACTGGGGCAACTGCACCGGGGGAACGGTCGCATCGACAACCGTCACCGGGATCCGATTGCTGTTGTGGTAGGGCGTCAGCCGGTCCAGCATCAGCTCAGTTCCGGTCCGGAACACCGGAATCCGATAGAACCGCGCGGCGGTGATCATCGCCGTGGAGAAGCAGCCGATCACGGCCTCGACCTGGAGTCGGGCGTAGAACGTCTCGGCGAGGCTGCTGTCGATCAACACCCAGAAGTCGACGCCGCGGCGCCCGGCCTCCGCCCGCAAGGTGTCGGCGAGTTCGCGGGGTGCGCTCGGATGCGGTTTGAAGATCACCCGCCGATGCCCGCGGCTGATGGCGCCGAGCAACATCTGCCGATGCAGGTCCTCCTCCTCGGCCGGACTGATGATGCCGAGCGCCGACAGGTACTGGCCGAGCAAGATCACCACCGGCCCGTCGGTCAGACCCTCCGGCAGCACCTCCGGCGCCGAATCGGACAGCTCCGCGATCACCCGTTTGATCGACCGGGTGTCGATCACCGTCGGCGTGGCGTCCCATTCGCTGAGCAGCATCGGAGTCAGTCCGGGCACCAGATCGGCGTAGAACAGCCGCTCGATCCGGCTGCCGATCAGCGGCTCGAGGGGATTTCTGGTCGGCCCGTAACTCATCAGCCCGTCGGCGTACACGTCGATCCGGGCGTCCGGGAAGATGCGACAGATGGTCTGCGCCGGATTGACCTGAATGCTCTCCACGATCAGATGCAGATCGTCATCGCCCAGATCCCAGTGCTGCCGCAGATAGCGTTGCCAGAGCGGGCTGTCGATCGGCCGCGGATTCCAGGACGACGGGTGGAACGGCTCGATCGCCTCGTTGTAGGAGATCACCCGATCGAACCGCTTGGCCAGCAGCTCGAAACCGGGCATCTCGGCGGCCGAGGCCGATGCCTCCGGCAGCAGCGCGTTGTTGCTGATCAACAGGATCCGCCGGACCCGGTCGCGACCCGCGAGTTGATCACGGTCGGTGCCACCGAACTGATCGGAGTCGATCGCGGCAGACAGGTTCATCACGCCGTACAGCGTTGAGGCGAAGAAGATCTGCGTTGTCGGGTTCATCGGCGCGCCAGCATCAGGTCGGTCATCAGGTCCCGGCGCCGCGGGTCGAGCGAGCCGACCACGGCATCCAGTTCCGGCTGCGGCAGCCGGCGTACGGCATCGACGCAGCGTTGTTGCAGTGCTCGGGCCAGGTGCGGCTGGTAGCTGTCCAATCGGGACAACTGGTGACAGATGATCGCGGCATAGGACCGCAGCGCCTTCGGCAGGTAACGGTCGGCGTCGGGATCGGTGCCGGCACCGGCGATGATCTCGTCGAAGGCCGGGATGAAGTCGAACTGCCGATCGTCGGACACCTGACTCAGCGAATTGGTGACGTTGCGCCGGTAGAGCAGGCCGAGGAGATTGACCGCGGCGAAGGACTCCGCCTGCAGATGCAGCCGCCAGATCCAGGGCCGGTCCTCGCACGTCCGCAGCCCGGAGGTGAAGTGCAGCAGTCCTCGATCGGCCAGCCGGCGGTCGAAGATCCCCGCCCACGCGAACGGATAGTCGACGGCGGTGTTGCGGTCGGACGGCAGGATGCCGGCCCGCGGATCGACCGGCGTCCGCCGCGGCCCGAACTGGACCCGGTCGATCACGCGTTGGTTGCCGGTGAAGCGGATGTGATCGGTCCGGAGGAAGTCCACCTCGAGGTCGCGGATCTGCTGCACCAACTGTCGGTAGTAACCAGGCACCACCAGATCGTCGCCGTCCAGGAAGGCGATGTAGCGGCCACCCGCGGCGTTGATCCCGACATTGCGGGCGGCGGCCAGGCCGACGTTGGTCGGGTTGGTGATCAACCGCGCGCCGGGCAGCTTGGGTACGGCCCGCTGCAGGATGCCCGCGGTGTAGTCGGTGGACGCGTCGTCGACGAAGATGAACTCGAACCCGTCGTCGAGGTTCCGATGCAGACTGCGGATGGTGTCCTGCACATACAACTCGACGTTGTAGCAAGGAATGATCACCGACAGTTCTCGTTCAGAACCAATCTCGGTCGCAGATTCAGGCACGCCGCCGACGATAGGGAAGTGCTGAGCGCCGGGTGTGATGCCAAGTCAACAGACAGGTGAACAGTCGGTCGCGAGTTGGTGAATGACGTTGTCCCACAGTGATTCCGACGTGTCGGCAGCGGAACGATCTTGAGTCGCAGGCTCTCTTGATGGTGGCGAGCTGTTTGCCTTGCGTTCAAGTGTCGCTGGCCGTCCCGCAACGGCCCAAACCTAGCGTCCGAGACATCAGGTTTGATCAAGACGAAGGATGGTCCTCAGCATGGCTGACTCCAAGATCAACGAGTCCTCGAGTAACGGAGCTTCGAGCAACGGTACGACGCCGGCTCGTTCGCTCGGCCTCAAGACCGTCGGTCCCGGCAACCCGGTCTATGTGGTCGGCGAGATCGGCATCAACCACAACGGTGAACTGGAGAATGCATTCGGGCTGATCGACGCGGCGGCCGAGGCCGGTTGCGATGCGGTCAAATTCCAGAAGCGGACGCCCGAGGTGTGCACCCCGCGGGACCAATGGGACATCGAGCGCGACACCCCGTGGGGTCGGATGCGCTACATCGACTACCGGCATCGGGTCGAGTTCGGCACCGAGGAGTACCAGGCGATCACTGACTACTGCAAGGCCAAGGACCTCGCCTGGTTCGCCTCTCCGTGGGACACCGAATCGGTCGACTTCCTGGAGCAGTTCGATCTGCCGGCGCACAAGGTCGCATCGGCTTCGCTCACCGACGACGAACTGCTGCGCAAGCTGCGCGCCACCGGCAAGACGATCATCCTGTCCACCGGGATGTCCACCCCGCGGCAGATCCGGCACGCGGTCGAGGTGCTCGGCAGTGACAACATCATCTTGTTGCATGCCACCAGCACCTACCCGGCGAAGAACGGCGAGCTCAATCTGCGGATGATCGACACCCTGCGGCGGGAGTTCCCGAACGTGCCGATCGGCTACTCCGGTCACGAGACCGGGCTGCAGACCACGGTCGCCGCGGTCGCTCTCGGTGCCGTGATGGTGGAACGGCACATCACCCTCGACCGGGCGATGTGGGGATCCGATCAGGCCGCCTCGGTCGAGCCCCAAGGCCTGCACCGGCTGGTCCGCGACATCCGCGCCATCGAGGACTCCCTCGGCGACGGTGTCAAGCACATCTACTCCGGTGAGCTGGCGGCGATGAAGAAGCTGCGTCGGGTCCGCACCGAGGCCGATCAGGCCGAGACCGAAGCCCTCCTCGTCACCGCCTGATCATGAAGAGTCACCGCACCGCGGTCGCACTGGTGGAGAGTCCGGCCCAGCTGCTGAACGTGATCGAGTGGGCCCATGCCCGGCGGCCCGCGTCGATCGGCACCGGGATGTCGATCATGATCCTGCCACCGCCGGAACCTGCCGGCCGGGTGCAGCTGGATCGGATGACCGAGCTGGCCAGCCAGGTCGGATTCGGTGTCTCCTGGCACGAGATCCGGGGCGGCCACGGTGCACGATTGCGTGCGCTGCGGTCGATCCGGGCCGAGATCGCCGGCACCAGGACGGTGGTGTTGGGCGACCCGTTCTCCGGCGTGCTGCAGCTGGTGATCAACTTCGCCGGCGGTCGATCACTGGTGCTGGTCGACGACGGCAGCGCCACGATCGAGTTCGTCAAGATCGTCAACGACGGCGGTGAGCTGGCCCGCTGGCACCGGTCCAACTCCGGTGGGGGAGTGAACCGACGGTTGGCGGCGCGGGCCCGGCGCCGGCTGGTGCCGGCCGAGGGCTCGGGCCGGGCAGCCCTGCAGGTCTTCACCTCGATGCCGGTGCAGAGCCGGCGGCTGGACATCCAGCCGAATCGGCTGGCCTGGACCCGGCAGAGTTTCCCGGCCCCGCGGCTGCTGCCGGGTGCCGACCTGGTCGGCAGCTCACTGGTGGAGTCGTCGGTGGTGGATGAAGATCATTATCTGCAGGCGGTGGCCCGGCTGGCCACGGCCCACGGGGTACGGCGCTATCTCGCGCACCGGCGTGAGTCGGTGCAGAAGCTGGCCAAGATCAACGATCTTGGTCTGACGGTGGTCCGGCCCGATCTGCCGCTGGAGCTGTTCGCCCGGATCGGTCCGATCTCCGAACGCGTGATCAGCTTCCCGTCCACCGTGACGCACACCCTGCCGCTGGCACTGCAGGACACTGCGGTCGAGGTGCTGGTGTGCGACATCGACCGGCGCTGGCTCAGCCCGGCCCATCGCAGCGGCCGCTCCGGCGGGTTCCTCACCTCGGTCACCGACAGCGCGCGCCGTACCCACGGCCTGGCCGCGGTGGCAGCGAGCTGAAGCCTGGCCACGCCCGGACCTTGACCGACGCGCGAAACCGCGGACCGGCAGAATCGGGTCCATGATCGACAGCCCATCACCGATCGTGGTCGTCGGTGCCGGAGTGCTCGGCGCATCGACCGCGACGCAGCTCGCCCGCACCGGGAACGCTGTCACCTTGATCACGGCAGGTGATCCCGCCGACGGCGCCTCCGGTCGTTCGCTGGCCTGGCTCAATTCGGCCGCACGGTCGGCCGGGCCGTATCACCGGCTGCGCCTGCTCGGCATCCAGCGCTATCGGGAGTTCGCGGTTGACCATGCCGATGCGGGGATCGTGTTCGGTGGCTCCCTGAACTGGGCCGCTGCCGGAGCCTCGTACCGGCAACGGCATGAGCAAGAACTCCACGCCGGCTATCCGAGCCAGTGGGTCAGCGCCGACGAGGCGACCGAGCTGGTGCCGGCCGTCGATCCGGCAGCCATCGCGGCCGAGGGCGCGATCTTCAATCCGGATGACGGATGGGTCGAGCTGCCTCGGCTGATCTCCGTCCTGCTGGAGGAATTCGTCCGGCTCGGCGGCTCCTTGATCACCGGTGCCGGACGCTGCCGCGTCGAGCAGACCGCAGGCCGGGCCACCGCCGTACTGACCGGGGACGGCCGGCGGATCGCTGCCGAGCGGATCCTGCTGGCGGCCGGCGCGGGGACGCCGGCGCTGACGGCCGAGCTCGGCTTCGACCTGCCCGAGCAGACCCCGATCGCCGCGCTCGTGCACGCGCGTGCGGCGGGCGGCCAGACCTCGCTGCGGACCGTGCTGAACACGCCCAGGGTTTCGATCCGGCCGACCGTGGACGGCGGGTTGGTGATGGATGCCGGCTGGTCGGAGCGGGAGATCGTCCGGCTGCCGGAGGGCGGCTATCGCGTACCGGACTCGACGATCGAGATGCTGCTGGTCGAGGCCCGTACGGTCTTGGCCGGCCATCCCGAGCTCACGCTGCTCGGCGTCGGTCACGGACCTAAGCCGATCCCCGGCGACGGTGAGCCGGTGCTCGGCCCGCTGCCGGGGGTCGACGGCTGCCACCTCGCCTTCACCCACTCCGGCGCCACCCTCGGACTGATCACCGGTGAGCTGCTGGCCGAGGAAGTGATCACCGGCACGCCGAGCCCGTTGCTGGCCGACTTCCGCCCGGACCGCTTCGCGGCTGACCCGGACGCCGATTAGTCGTTCGTCCGAACGGGTCCGCCTGGACTGCGCTGCCGCAAGATGAGCGGGGGCGGCATCTCGGATAGGGTCTCCTGGTGCCCATGCCGAACGCCAGCGTGCCCCGACCGCACACCGCGCAGCAGTCCCATCTGGAATTGCTGCCCGCCGTTGACGTGGCCGGCGGCCAGGCGGTTCAACTGGTCCAGGGCAAGGCTGGCAGCGAGAAGGTCTTCGGTGACCCGGTGGCGGCTGCCGCCCGCTGGGCCGAGTCCGGCGCAGAATGGATCCACCTGGTCGACCTGGACGCCGCATTCGGTCGGGGCAGCAATGCCGAGGTGATCGGCCGGGTGATCACCGAGACCGCGAAGATCTCCGACCTACGGTTCGAACTGTCCGGCGGCATCCGCGACGACGCCAGCCTGGAACGCGCCCTGTCCACCGGCTGTGCCCGGGTCAACATCGGCACCGCTGCGCTCGAGCAACCTCAGTGGTGCGAGTCGGTGATCAAGACGTACGGCGAGCGGGTGGCCATCGGACTGGATGTCCGGGGAGAGACCCTCGCCGCGCGTGGCTGGACCACCGAGGGCGGCAACGTCTACGAGATGCTCGCCCGCCTCGATGCCGTCGGCTGTGCCCGGTACGTGGTCACCGATGTCAACAGCGACGGCATGCTGAAGGGGCCGAACTTCGACCTGCTTCGCTCGATCTGCGCTCGTACCGACAAGCCGGTGGTGGCCAGCGGTGGCATCTCCACCCTGGACGACATCGCCGCCCTGCGGGACCTGGTCGGCATCGGCGTCGAGGGCGCGATCATCGGCACCGCGCTGTATGTCGGCAACTTCTCTCTCGCCGACGCCCTGGAGGTGGCCGACTTGTCGGAGACTGGAGTCGCCAGAGCGACCTCGGAATCGGACACGTCGGGTGGTGAGCGATGAGTAGCGCGCCGGCGGAGGCGTTCGGGACTCCGCTGCAAGGGGCGACCAAGGCCGAGCATCCGGCACCGACCGTCGACGGCCGACTGAAGGACCTGCTGGCCGCCAAGAAGATCATGTTGACCGGGGTCACCGGCTTCATCGGCGAGCAGTTGCTGTGGAAGATCCTGAACGACCTACCCGACACCACCGCCGCGGTGCTGGTGCGGCGGAAGGGATCGGCGACCGGTCGTGCCCGCACGCTGAGCCTGTTGAAGAAGAAGATCTTCAAGGAGTTGGCCGAGCCCTACGGCGGTCCGGAGGGTCTGCTCGACGCGCGGGTCACCTGCATCGAGGGCGACCTGCCGAATGTGCCGGAGCTGCCGACCGACATCGACGTACTGGTGCACTGCGCCGGCGACGTCTCCTTCGATCCGCCGATCGACCGGGCGTTCAACACCAACCTGATCGGCACCGGCGCCTTGATCGACCGGTTCCTGGAGTCCTGCACCGGCCCGGACGGCGAACTGGTCCGGATGCCGCACTACGTCCATGTCTCGACCGCCTACACCGCGGGGCGCCGGCGAGGTGCGATCGGCGAGGCCCCGCATGCGCACGACATCGACTACAACGCCGAGATGAAGGCCGGGCTGGCGATGGCGGCCGAGGTCGAGAACTCGTCCAGGACCGCCGATCAGTTGGCCAGATTCCGCAAGGAGGCCGAGCGCGAGCACCGCGCTGCCGGTCACTTGATCACCGCCGCCGACACCGAACGTCGGCGCAAGGAGTGGGTGGCCAAGAAACTGGTCGATGCCGGCACCGAACGGGCCCGATCGCTGGGCTGGACGGACGCGTACACCTTCACCAAGGCACTGGGCGAGAAGCTGGTTGCGGAGAAGTGTGGGCATATCCGGGCCTCGATCGTCCGGCCGGCCATCGTCGAGTCCTCGATCAAACATCCGTACCCGGGCTGGATCGAAGGCTTCAAGATGGCCGAGCCGATCATCCTGGCCTACGGCCGTGGTGAGCTGCCGGAGTTCCCGGCCTCGCCGGAGGCGATCTGCGACGTGGTCCCGTGTGACTACGTGGTGAACGCGACCATTGCGGTGGCCGCCACCGAACCGCACATCGGCGTCTGCGAGTACTACCACGTCTCCAGCGGTGCCCGGAACCCGCTGACCTTCCAGCAGTTCTACACCTACGTCAACGGCTACTTCACCGAACATCCGTTGATCGCCGGCGAGCGCGGTGCGCCGCAGCTGCCGCAGTGGCAGTTCCCCGGTGCCGCATCGATCGAGCGTTTCCTGTCCCGTTCCGAACGTGGGCATGCCATCGCCGATCGGCTGATCAAATTCGCACCAAGATCGGAACGGACCAGGAAAGCGGCCCGGGACCTTGATCGTTTCCGGTCCCGGATCGACTTCCTGCGTTCCTACCTCGGCCTCTACAACGAGTACGCACAGTCCGAGCTGCATTTCGTCGACGACAACACGCTGCGGCTGACCCGATCCCTGCACCCTGATGATCAAGACACCTTCAGCTTCGACACCGCCGACTTCGACTGGTACGAGTACATGCAGGAGCTGCACATCCCGTCGGTGGTGGCACCGGTACGGCGGTTGGAGGCGCTGCGGCGTCGTCGCGGAGCGCGACCGACCACGTTCACCGATCTGAGCAAGAGCAAGGACGACCCCGGTACGGTGCTGGCTGCTTTTGATCTTGATGGCACGGTGATGTCGACCAACGTGATCGAGCAGTACCTGTGGACCAAGCTTCCTGATCTTGCTCCGGCCGGACGGCTGCGGGAGGCCGGTTCGATCCTGCGCAAGCTGCCCAGCTATCTGCTGGCCGAGCGGACCGACCGGGGCATGTTCCTGCGGACGATCTACCGCCGCTACGCCGGTGCTGATCTTGCTGCGCTGGAGGAATTCGTGGACACCGTGATGGCGCGGGAGATCCTCTCCCGGCTGTCTCCCGACGCCGTCCGGAGAGCGCGCGAACATCGAGCCGCCGGCCACACCACGGTGTTGATCACCGGTGCGATCCGGCCGCTGACCCGTCCGCTGGAACCGCTCTTCGACGTGATCGTGGCCAGTGATCTGGCCACCGACGACAACGGCATCTGCACCGGCTTCCTGACCGGTCCGCCGATGGTCGGCGAGTCCAGGGCGGCCTGGCTGAATCACTACGCGGCACTGCACGGCATCGACCTGAAGAAGAGCTATGCCTATGCCGACAGTCATTCCGATCTGGCCATGCTCTCGGTGGTCGGTCGACCGGTGGTGGTCAGCCCGGACGTGCCGCTGATGCGCGCCGCTGCCGCCAACCAGTGGACCGGCGTCGAGTGGGCGATTCGACCGCAGGACCCGCGCTGGACCGGTGCCTTCCTGCGCCGCGGCCGGGACATCACGCCGCGCCCGCGCCTCGATCAACCCCAGCTTCATGATCAACAGCCACGACCGGGCGGGCCGGAATGATCCTGGCGCTGGAATACTCGCGGTCCGCCGCCGCGGTGATCACGGCCCGGGCTCTGGCCGGGACCTTTCCCGGTGTGATCACCTCGCCGGCTGCTCCGCTGCGGTTGATCACCAAACCCGAGTTGCACCTGCCCGGTGCCGGCTGGGTGCGGCTGCGGCCGACGTTGTCGGGGATCAGCGGTGCTGATCTTCGGCTGCTGGCCAGTGGCTACCGGCCGTACCTGAATGCGTTGATGTCGCCGCCGTTCGTGCCCGGACACGAGGTCGTCGGGGTGCTCGCGGACGACGTCGAAGGATCGGGACTTCCGGCCGGTACCCGGGTTGTGCTGGATCCCGTGCTCGGCTGCGCCGCTCGCGGGCTGCCCGAGTGTGTGAACTGCGCGGCGGGTGCGCCGAATCGCTGTGATCAACTGACCGCCGGACCGATCGGTGGACTGCGGACCGGCTTCGCGGGCGAGACCGGCGGCGGCTGGTCGGAGGAGTTGATCGCCCACCGGTCGCAGCTGTACGCGGTGCCGGAACGAATGACCGACGAACAGGCGCTGTTGGTGCAGCCGCTGGCCGGGGCCCTGCATCTGGTGGACCGGGCCGCACCGGCTGACCAAGATCAACTTCTGGTGGTCGGCGCCGGCCTGACCGGACTGTTGACCTGCTGGGCGGCGCGGCAGCAGCACCCGAACCTTTCGATCACGGTGGTCGGCCGGTATCCGCGACAGCGTGAGCTGGCGCACCGGTTCGGCGCCACCAGGGTGGTCGGCACCCACGACAGCCTGCGCGGAGTACGGCGCACCACCCGGGCGGTCCGGGTCAGCGGCGGATCGCGGCTGGGCATCGGCGGGCGACCCGAGCGGGCTGCTGCGGCCGACTTTCCGGCCGGCATCTCCGGCGCGATCCGTGTCCTTGCCGGGCACCGGCTCGGCGGCCGGGACTTCCTGCTCGGCGGTGTCGACGTGGCGATCGACGCGGCCGGTTCGAAGGACTCGGCCGCGATCGCACTGCAGAGCACCCGAGCCGGTGGCCGAGTGGTCACCGCGGCCGGACGGCGGTCGGACCTGACCGCGCTCTGGTTGCGTGAGCTGGAGCTGCTCGGCAGCTATGCCGCGACCGCCGGCGACTACGCAAGAGCTGTGGATCTGGTGCCGGACCTACCGGTCACCGGGTTGGTCGGCGCCCGATATCCGCTGCGGGAGTGGCGGCAGGCGATCGATCATGCCCAGGGATGTGGAAAATCTGGCACCGTGAGGGTGGCATTTCAATTGAGGGAGGACCGCTGAATGGCGCGCCCAGGCTTCGTACTCGAGGTTGACGACCGTACGCCACCGCTGCTGGTGGCCGACGGCCCGCGGGCTCGGCTGGAACGGTTCCCCCTCGGCACCGAGGTGGTCTATCCGGCCGAATCGTTGGCCCGCTTGGACGATCTCGTCGGTGCCGTCGATGCCGCGCTGGCCGACCCGGCCGGTGCCGAGCCGCTGGCGGCCCAGCTGCGGCCGGGGATGAAGCTCACCATCGCCTTCGACGACGTGGCAGCGACTCCGCCGCTGCGGTTGCCGGATGTCCGGGGCCGGATCATCGAACGGGTGTTGATCCAGGCGGCCGCGGCCGGGGTCGACGACGTCGAACTGATCTGTGCCAACGGCCTGAACCGGCGCAACACCGAGGCCGAGCTCCGGCAGGTGCTCGGCGAGCGGGTGTTCCGGTCGTTCTACGCCGACGGCAAGCTGACCAACCATGACGCCGAGGACACCGGTCGGCTGTCCGTCCTGGTTCCCGGTTCGGAATCCGCGGCCGAGGTCGCGATCAACTCCCGAGTGGCCGAATCCGACCTGCTGGTGATGGTGCACCTGGTGCACGGCATCGGGCAGGGCGGGCTGCCCGGTGACGGACTGGCCGCGGTCACGGCCGGACTGGGATCGGTCGCCTCGATCCGGGCCGATCGGAGTCTCGCCGCGGTGCTCGGGAACAACGCCCACGCCGCGGCAGCGACCGACGCGGTGGCTGCGACAACGCCGGTGTTTCAGATCGAAGCGGTGCTGGACAACGACAACTACCCGCCGTCGATCGACTTCCTCGGCAAGCGGGAGTGGGAGTGGAGTTGGTCCGCCCAGGCCAAGCTGCTCGGGTTGCGTCGGATCACCGCGCTGACACCGGCGCGCTACGCCCGGGTGCTGAACAACCGGCTGGAATCCGGGTACGGAGTCACCCGGGTGAGCGCCGGTGCCCCGGACCAGGTCGCCGCCGCCAGCCGCAGCAGGGTCCTCGAGCAGCAGCAGGTCGAGGTCAACGGACAGGCCGACGTACTGGTGCTCGGTGTGCCTGCGGCGACCCCGTACAGCATCGCCTCGGTGACCAATCCGGTATTGGCCGCCTGGCACGCGCTGGGCTTCGGCTATCAGTCGGTGACCGGTCAGCCGCTGGTCCGCGACGGCGGCGCGGTGATCATCCACCACCCGCTGGCACAGGACTTCAGCTCGCTGCATCATCCGTCAACGATCGACTTCTTCGCCGACGTGCTGCCGACCACGACCGACGCGGCGGAGCTGTCGGACCGGTTCGAGGACAAGTTCGCCGACGACCCCTGGTACGTGCAGCTCTACCGCACCTCCCAGGCCTTCCACGGGCTGCAGCCGTTCCACCTCTGGTATCAACTCGCGCCCGCGATGCAGCGGTTGGGCGACGTCGTGTTCGTCGGTGCAGATCGGCGCAGTGCCGGTCGGCTGGGCTTCCGGGCGGCGTCGACGTTGGCCGACGCGCTGGAGATCACCTCGGCCACCGTCGGCCGGGCGCCGCGGATCCGCTACCTGCACACCCCGCCGAATGCACTCGGGACGGTGAAATGACCGACCGCGGTGATCGCTCGGTCCGGGCCGGCGCGCTGCCTGCGGCCTGGAACACCGCACCGGCCCGACGTGGCCCGGGCGAGTTCCTGTCCGAGACGGTCAGCGATCTGCGGGATCTCGCGGTCGGTTGGCGGTGGGGTCGGCGCCGGCTGACACCGGGTGGCGCCAGCACCGGACCGGTCGTTGCCGCGCGGCAGTGGAGCCCGACCGATTGGCCGCAGCGGATCCCGACCGATTGGCCGCGACGGCTGCCGGTGCGGATGCTTCGGCGGGCGCTGCACGCGATCGCCGTCCGGCCGCTGTTGCATGCCGAAGTGCAGCTCGACATCGGCGGCTTGGAGGAGGTCGTGTCGCTGCGCGGACCGGTGGTGCTGGTGGCCAATCACGCCAGCCATCTGGACACTCCGCTGGTGCTGGAAGCGCTGCCCGGGGCGCGGCGTCGGCGTACCGGGGTGGCCGTGACGGGCGACTACTTCTTCGACTCCGGCTGGCGGGCGGGCGCCTCGGCGGCAGCGTTCAACACGTTCGCGCAGACGGTGCCGGGCAGCGGCCCGAGCCGGACCCCGGGCGAGTTGCTGTCGGCCGGGTGGAGCGTGCTGATCTTCCCCGAGGGAATCCGTTCCTCCGACGGGTATGTGGGTACCTTCGCTCCGGACGGGGCGGCGTTGGCGATCGAGCATGGCGTGCCGGTGTTACCGGTCGGAATCCGCGGCAGCTTCGCGGCGATGCCCCGCGGTCGGGCCTGGCCGAGTCGGCAGACCGGTCCTGCCGGTCGTGTCCGCAGCCGGGTCAGCGTACGGTTCGGCCCGGCCATGACGGTTACCGGCGACGAGTCGGCCGAAGCATTCACCGACCGGATCCGTACCGCGGTCCGGGGGTTGATCGCCGAGGACGAGGGCACCTGGTGGCAGAGCCAGCAGGCGTTGTACGAGCGTTCGAGCGATCGGAGGACCGAGGAGCCGCCACCGGGTAGCTGGCGCCGGATCTGGGAGCAGAGCCAGTCTCCGCAGGCGGGCGGCCGGCGTCGGCGACCGAAGATCTGGCGCGGATAACCCGCGCTGGTCGACCGGCGCTGGGACGCGACAACAGCGGTCTTCGCGAGGTGTCCCGGACGAACCGGGAGCAAGGAACGAGGCGAACACAGGTGGCAACAGCAACACGGGCCAAGAGCCAGGCCGCATCGGTGCAATGGTCGCCGCTGACCGAGGCCGAACTGCCCGAGGTCAGCGCGTTGATGATTGCGATCGAACACTTCGACGAACCGGCCGAGCGGCACACGCTGGAGGAGTTGCAGGAGGCGTTCGCCGAGTTCGGTGCCGAACCCGAACACAACGCCAGGATCGGTCGCGACCCCGGCGGCAGCGTGGTCGCCTACGGCTGGGTGCATCCCTTCATCGCCGACGTCGACCCACGCCGGGTCTTTCTCGATGGTGGCGTCCACCCCGGTTGGCGGCGTCGCGGTATCGGCCATCAGTTGCTGGATTGGGAATTGGCGCGGGCAGCCGAATGGGACGCGCAGACCAGATCCCCCGAGCACGGTCCACTGCAGCTGATGGTGCCGGTGGAGGAGAAGCTCATCGATCGCGCCGGCCTGGTCACCGACCGCGGTTTCACTCCGGTCCGGTGGTTTGCCGACATGTCGCTGAAGTTCGACGACCTCGCCTCAGGGTTGCCGCCGGTGCCCGAGCTGGCCGGAATCCGGCTGGAACCGTTTCGGCGACAGGCCAGCGAAGCAGTCCGGCACGCGCACAACGAGGCGTTCTCCGACCATTGGGGTTCGCAGCCGGTGCCGCAGGTGCGCTGGCGGGAGCGGCTGGCCGCCTCCTCGACCCGTTCGGAATGGTCCTGGGTGGCCGTCGACGCCGAATCGGGCGAGGTCGCCGGCTACGCGATGAACGCGGCCTATCCACAGGACTGGGACTTCCAGGGCTTCCGCGAGGGCTGGACCGATCGCCTCGGCGTACGCCGGAAGTGGCGCAATCGCGGCATCGCGAAGACACTGCTGATCGCCTCCATGCACTCCTTCGCCGGCGCCGGTCTGGACGGTGCCGGGCTCGGCGTGGACACCGACAATCCCAGCGGCGCCTTCGGCCTCTACACCCGCCTGGGCTACCACCGCGGCGAGACCCAGGTGATGTACGCCCGCACCGAGCCCCTCCGCTGAGTCGACGCCCCGGCCTGTCCCTCCGGTCGCCAGACCTGTGCGGCGATACCGGGAAATCGGCCGAGCCTGGCGATCCGCCGAGGTCACGAACCGCCGGGTCCGCCGAACGCCTACCCCGACCTCGGCGAATGCCTCCGATGTCGCGCCGACCGGAAGGTGGGGGAGGAATGTGTCGAGCGCGGCTCGCGGCACTAAACTCGGGGGCTATGTCAGGACACTCCAAATGGGCGACCACGAAGCACAAGAAGGCCGTGATCGATGCCAAGCGCGGCAAGCTGTTCGCCAAGCTGATCAAGAACATCGAGGTGGCGGCACGCGTTGGTGGCGGTGATCCTGGCGGAAACCCGACCTTGTACGACGCGATCCAGAAGGCGAAGAAGAATTCCGTCCCCAACGACAACATCGACCGCGCGGTCAAGCGCGGCTCCGGTGCCGAGGGCGGCGGTGCGGACTACGAGACGCTGATGTACGAGGCGTACGGCCCGGCCGGGATTGCGATGCTGATCGAGTGCCTCACCGACAACCGGAACCGGTCCGCCTCCGACGTCCGGGTCGCCGTCACCCGTAACGGCGGCACCATGGCCGACGCCGGCTCCACCGCCCGGATGTTCGACCGCAAGGGCGTGGTCGTGGTCGAGAAGGAGCAGACCACGGGTGAGGGTCGGGAGCAGACCTCCCGGACCGTCTCCGAGGACGATCTGCTGGAGGCGACGCTGGACGCCGATCCCGAGGACGTCAACGACCTCGGTGAATCCTTCGAGATCATCTGCGATCCCAACGATGTGGTGAAGGTCCGCACCGCGGTGCAGGACGCCGGAATCGACTACGAGTCCGCCGAGGTCTCGTTCGTCCCGTCCTTCACCCAGGAGATCGACGCCCCGACCGCGGAGAAGCTGTTCAAGATCATCGACGCGCTCGAGGACTCCGACGACGTACAGAACGTCTACTCCAACTTCGACGCCTCCGACGAAGTGATGGCCGCCGCCGGCTGACCACACGCCGTTTCGCGGCAGAACTGGGGACGATGTGGCTGGGTACTCCCGGCCACATCGTCCCCAGTTCTGGTTGCTACTGTTGGCGATCGTGAGATTTGCGGTGGCGGTGGGGATCGACGTCGTGGCGGTACTGCTGTTCGCCCTGGTCGGACGGCGCAATCATGACGAGGCGAACACGCTGCTGGGCGTCCTGGGCACGGCCTGGCCGTACCTGGCTGCCGCGGTGGTCGGATCGCTGATCGCCCGGATGCTGTTCAAGCGGCTGGGCGGCCGCAACCCGTACTCCTGGACCACCTCGATCACTGTCTGGCTGACCACGGTGATCCTAGGAATGGCGCTGCGTCTGCTCGGCGGGGACACCGCGGCCTGGCCGTTCTGGGTCGTCGCGTTCATCAGTCTCGGCATCCTGATGGTGGGCTGGCGGTGGGTCGCGCGCGCGATCCTGCGGGCCCGCCATCCGGTCACGTCGAGCCCGCTGCTACCTCCGCGACAGGGCCGACGCTGAGTCCTTTGCCGACTCGACCGGCAGCAGGACAGCGCCGAGGAGGAAGCAGGCGGCGCCGAGGAATGTGCCCAGGTTGACCAACGTGATGTTGGCCGGCTGTCCGCTGGTCGGCAGGTATCGGGCTGCGACGGCGGCCGCCCCGAAGGCGATCGATCCGAGCAGGTTGACAGCACCGATCCGCCATCCGACGGAGCGATCCGACCGGGGCAGGATGCCGCGATTCACCTCGGCATAGGCCAACCAGCTGGCGATCAGAAAACAGATCGAACCGACCACGTCCGGGGTCCAGATGAGGTGCTTCTCCTGGGGCGGGGCGAGCTCGTTCCGGGTGGCAGCGAAGGTGCTGACGTTGAACGCGATGGTCCCGGCGAGCTGGATCAGCGCGGCCCACCAGTCGATGCCCCGCGGTCGAAGGTGCAGGATCCGACGCAGCCGTAGACGGTGCGGTGCGGCCAGTACGGCGTCCGAGGCCGTGACGGTCTCCTGGAACTGAATCCAGCCGGCCGTGGTGAAGAAGACCGATCCGACGAAGAACGTCCAGGCCACGACGCTGCTGTCCACGCCGTTGAAGAACAGCGGCACCGAGCCGAGGGCGAAGCAGATCGAGCCGGCACCGAAGAACGCTGCCAGCCACCAACTCGTCGGGCTGGCCCGCTGAGCGCGCTGGCCGGGTGCGGTCGCGGTGACCAGGCCGAGTCGCTTGCGATGGCGGCGCGAGGTCCAGGCGTACTCGGTGCCATCGGGGGCGATCAGGTCCATGTGGGTGATGAAGCCGAGCGGTCCTGAGGTACGCACCACCTGCCAGCCCGCGGGCAGGTCAGGGATCTGCGCGCTCAGCCCGCTCGAGCCGGCACCGGCCTGCACGGTCGGATCACCGTACGAATCCGGTCCGCGCCTTGCTGTGCGCGGCCGACTTGTCCGGCGCGGTCCACAGATCCGGTTTGGCGGTTCCGCGCGGGGCCGGTTGCTCGTCGGCCAGTTCGTCGTACGCCTTGGCCAGGTCCTGCAGCAGGATGTCGATCATCTGCCGGCTCAGGTCGAGCCGGACCACGATCCGCATCAGATCCACTGCCTGGGCGTCCGGCGGCAGGCTGTAGGCCGGGACGATCCAGCCGTTCTCCCGCAGCCGCGCGGACAGGTGGTAGACGTCGAAACCAGGGTCGCCGCTGAGCCGGAACGTGACGACCGGCTCGGCGAGTCCCGGATTGAGGATCTCGTACCGTCCGGTCGCCTTCAGGCTCTCGTTCAGGTGGCGGGCATTGGCCAGCATGTTGTTGACGATCGAGGTGTACCCGGCCCGCCCGAGCCGGATGAAGGTGTACATCTGCGCCTGGATCATGGCCGAGCCACGGGAGAAGTTGAAGGTGTACGTCGGCTGGGCGCCACCCAGATAGTTCACGCTGAACACCAGGTCCTCGGGAAGCTTCGACCCGTCGCGGAAGATGAGCCAGCCGACGCCGGGGTAGACCAGGCCGTACTTGTGACCGGACACGTTGATCGAGGCAACCTGCTCGAGCCGGAAATCCCAGGCCCGATCCGGTTCGGCGAACGGTGCGATGAAGCCGCCGCTGGCACCGTCGACGTGCAGCGGGATGTCC
>DATCVL010000270.1:0-13324 GCA_036566865.1 Microlunatus sp. | reverse complement strand
GGGTGACCCGCGGCAGCCGGACACCCTCGGCAGGGTTGTACGAGAGCCGCCGGTCCCTGACAGCCAGGGTCAACATCAGCGACAAAACGCGATGGACCTGCCGGATCGTCGAGCCTGCATATCCCTGCGCCTGCATCTCGGCCACCCAGGTCACTACGTCGGCGTGTGTCACGGAGGACAGTGGAACCCGCCGCCACTGAGGGAGAATCTGGACTCGCACGATCCGCCGATAGCGTTCCAGCGTCTGCGGCTTCAGCTGCACCTGCGTCTTCAACCAGCGTTCGGCCCACTCGCCCACGGTGATCCTGGCCAGGGCCGGATCGATCCATTCACCACGATGTTTGGCATTCTCCACCGAGGCAAGCCACCGCTCCGCGTCCAGCCGTCGAGGAAAGTGCCTGGCTCGTTCCCGGCCACCTGGATCGCGATACCGCGCCCGCCACCGACCATTCGGGCGCCTCTGGACGTTGCCCATGTCAGGCCGCCTGCGACATCGCCCACGCCATCACCGCACGCGGGTCGTAACGAAGGCTGCGTCCAATTCGCAGGATCGGAGGGCCGCCCTCGCCGAGGTAGCTCCAGTAATAGAGCGTCGACGACGGCACGCTGAGGAACGCTGCGGTCTCCGACACGGTCCAGAGTCGTGGCAGTGGGACGACTTGATCGGGTTGCTGAGCACGGTGTTGCATGGCGATCTCCTTCGAACTGGGTGAGTACTGGGATCAATGGACGAGCTGGCCAGACCTCCGCTGGTCGGCCCTCCATTGCTCGTACTCCCGAGCCCGCGCGGCTGCAGCGACGGCCAGCGCATGTTCGGCATCGTTCGCCCAACCGCAGCCGTCGTAGGTCCAATGACCGATGACCACCGTTGCCTCGGCGTCGTCGTCAGCGAGCAGATCCGCCTCCATCGCGGCCAGATCCAGGACTCGCCCCTGCGCGTTGGCCTGGGCAATCAACGCCTGCGCCCGACGTCGAGCTCGCCGAAGCGCACCGAGCGTGATCGAATACCGCTGCGATCTGGAGGCGAAGTGGCCTCGGAAACCGAGCGCGTCCGCCCACTTCCTCAGCAGCCGATACGGAGAAACACCACCGGTTGCCACGGAGTCGAACCCGCCCCGGGCAGCGAGCCGACGTGCGGTGGCCTCAAGCCGTCGGCCATGCGAGGTCTGACCAGGCCCAGAATCTGTCGCGGACTTGGTCGCATATTTCGCCAGGTAGCCGGCGACCTGCTCCGGAAGCAACCGTTGGTCCGGGTCGTCGGTTCGCCCGGTCGCACTGACCGGTCTCGCGTCCAGTTGAGCACCGAAGACGATCCGTCGGCCAACATCGTCACCATCAACCGGTGGCGCAATCAGCCATGCACTCTGGGCCGCGCTGCGGACCAGCCTGGCCAACTGGCGGGCATCGACCGTCTCCGGCGCCGGGGCGAAACCCTCAGCACACCGACGTCCGTCGAGACGGACCAGCGCATGGAAGTGAATCGCGCCTCGAGATTGATACTCCGCGATTTTCGCGTACTGAATCGTGGCGATCTCACGCAGACGACGCTCTGGCACACCCAGTCGTTTGGCCAGCAGTCGGCGCAGAACGATCGTGAAGCGTCGCCACAGCTGAGTAGACCACCACTGCCACACAACCTGGCTCTCGTAGTCGTAGCAGTCCGGACACAAGGGCTGTCCGACGAGTTCGTCGCTCTCGCCGTGATGTATACGGCACACCATCGAGCGACCGTGCTGGCACATCCCCGGGGCTGCAGGGCGGCAGGCCCCACCGGTGTGCCGGTGCACCCGCCCGAACGACGGGGCGGTCACAGTAGCGAAGACCAGCGGATTGTCCGCCACCGAGGCAGGCACGGTCTTTCCGCCAGACACGCCAGCCCGGATCATTTCGAAGACATCGCGCGCGTACAGCCGCGAACAGGACGGACACTCGCTCGCCCGCCGATTCCCGCAGCGCACGTAGGTGACGCCGAATGGCTCCACGGCGCTGGAATAGCTGCTCAGCACCTCGCCCGTGACCGTGTCGACTCGCTCGGACCCACCCCTGAGCCGGATCGGCCGCGCGCAGTTCCCAACCCGCGCCAGCGTGTCTGCAAAATCATCGAACCCGCCTGACTTGATCAGGTCGAGGAACTGCCGCGCGACCTGCGGACCTGAAACATCGAGGTCCAGAGGTGCGTTCTCGCCGTAGTTCGGGAAGCCGCCCAACACCCACACCGCCCATGAGGGGGCGGGTCGCGCGTCAACTGATGGCGGCTCCATCACGCGACCCGCCCGGTTCTGGGGCGGACCCCGCCCGCGATGACGGGGACCCTTCAGACGCCCTGGAGCCGCAAGGGTCGCCGAAGACAGCACAGAAGTCTCAGGTGGCGGGAATCAGTGTCAGTGTTTTGGGGCCATCTCTGGTGCGACCAATCGGCCGAAGGGAGCCCATCCCCGGAGCGCTTTATCGCTCATCATTTTGCTGTGGTGTATCCGCCAATTCCTGATGATACACCCGGCCATTCTAGAACCAAGGTCAGCTGACAAACAATCAATTCGTTACGAGTTTCCTTACTGACTCAAGGAGCCTCGCTTCGCTCGGCTCGCCGCCCTGCGGCTCCGCGTGTCCTCGCTGCGCTGCGGGCCGCTCCGCCTCCGGACGGCAACAAGCAACAACCGACACCAACGAACAACGACAACCACCGACGAACGTCCACAAACGAACCAGCATCAAGAAAAGTCAACGGGGGTTGGGAAGTGGGGCGGCGGCCCACGCTTGATGATCAGCTCGACACCCTCCGGAGTCAAGGGCGCTTCGCGTCGCTGCGCGATGGCCTCCGGCCACCCCTGACACCGAAGCCTGCCGAGCAAGGTTGGCTGGTCATGGGCCGCCGCCCCACCACGACCGGCCCGGCTCGAGACCATGATCAACTAGTCCGCAATCAGTCCGCACTCCGACTGAGACACGCTCGAAAAGGATGGCCATCAGCGAATAGAAATCCGCCTTATTCCTGCTCAATCAACATCGGTGAGCATGGCTAACAACACCAGATCGCTTCTCATAATCCCTGGGTCGTGGGTTCGAGCCCCACCCGCCCCACCACCGACCGGCGCAGCCGATGACAGCCGGCGAGGATTGATAACGATCGGCTCTCATCCTCCTCGGCGCGGGGTTCCAACCCGCAGGGGATCCCCGCTAGTGTCCGGACCAGTGCCTCCGGACTTCTCCCCGTCCGGTGCGAAGCGGAGTTCTTGCCACTCCTCCCCCTGAGTGCCCAAGCTCCGAGGAAGCTGAGGCCGGATGTCGAGTTTGCTGTCGACGCTCAGGGCTGTCGGGCGTACGCGCAAATCCGGACTTCGGCGTGGATCGGCACTGATCCTTGCCTTCTTCCTCGCGATCAGCATGTCCGTGGTCGGCGGACTCATCCGGCCGGCTCCGGCGCAGGCGGCAACCGAGACGGATTGCAACTTCGCCGATCCAGACACCGGCACCTATGCCTCGACCCTCTGTTGGTTCAACCTCAGCGGGTTCGATCCGGCGCAGGCGGCCGACGGCCAGGAGATGCAGGTCAGCATCCCCGGCGGCTACACGATGAACTTCACCCTGACCGCCACCGGTGGGCCGGTGTACGCCGATGACTTTCCGACCTATTCCGGCGCGTTTCTCGGCAATGGCGGCTTCTACGCCGGGGTCGGCGGTCAACCCGCGTTGTATCAGAGCCAGGACGGTGCCACCTCCGATGTGGTGCTGGACGACATCTCCCTGGTCAACGCAGCCGGGCAGCAGGTGGGCGGCTACGCCTTGATCGGTGCGGACGCCGAGTCGACCGATGTAACGGAATCGATCAGCTGGCAGTCGACCTCGCCGATCGTCTCGCTGGTCCAGAACGATGACGACGACGGCCTGGGCAATGCCTGCGGAGCCGGCTTCACCGGGATCGGCACGCGCGAGGTCACCTGCACCGGTAGTGGCTCCAGCGTCAAGACCGGGACCGCGATCGTCGGCTCCCGATCGCCGACCGAATTCTCCCAACGAATGGTCGGCGGCGGTCTGCAGGCGGTGGCCTTCGGGGTGCTGGTCTCGAGTGTCGAGTTGACGAAGCAGGTGCAGAACCGGTTCGACGACGATTCCTTCGACCTCAGCATCACCCGCGGAGATGAGACGGTGGCGACCGCCAGCACCGGTGGCACCGCTGCCAGCGCGACGACCGGGCAGCGGACCGTTGTGGTGGGTGGGGCCGGGAGCGAGTTCACCCTGAGTGAACAGGCCGATCCCGGCGATCTCGACCTGTACAACGTCAGTTGGTCGTGCACCCGTAACGGCGAGGAGGACCCTGCGCTGCCGACCGGGGATGATGTCGGCTCCAGCGCGGACGTCCACCTCGGCATCGGCGACGATGTGTCCTGCACGATCACCAACACCGGACACCCACGAAGTATCAGCCTGCAGAAGCGTGCCGACGAACCACGCGACGTCAATGACGACGGCATCACCGACTCCGGCGACGAGATCGACTACAGCTTCGTGGTGACCAACATCGGCCAGACCGATGTCGGCGACATCGCCATCGATGACAGCCTGATTCCGGGAGTCACCTGTCCGGACGTCGTCCTGCAACCCGGCGAGCAGACGACCTGCACTCCTGATCAGCCGTATCGGATCACCGAAGCGGATGAGAACCTGCGCGAGGTCTCCAACATCGCGACCGCGAACGGCACCGTTCCGGGCACGGACACCGACGTCAGGTCCGATCCTTCCGAAACGGTCACACCGGTCGAGCAGGTGAATCCGCACCTGCTGCTGGTGAAGTCGGCCGACCCCGACAGCGAGGACAGCTACCGGGTCGGCCAGCAGATCGCGTACACCTTCACCGCGACCAACACGGGCAACGTGCCGGTCGAGGACGTCGCCATCACCGACACCCAGTTCAGCGGCAGCGGCGACCTGTCGGACCTGCAGTGCGCCGACGATGATGATCTTGAGCCGGGCGATCAGTTCAGCTGTACGGCGACCTACGAACTGACCCAGGCCGACATCGATGCCGGCGCCGTGACGAACACCGCTACCGCCCGCGGCACCGGGCCGAACGGCAACGACGTGACCAGCAACGAGGAGGACGCCCGGGTGCCGGTGATCCCGGACCCGCAGGTGATCCTGCTGAAGACCGTCGATCCCCATCTGGCCGGCGGTCCCGGCGAGACCGTGACTTACACCTTCCGGGTGCTCAACGTCGGCAACGTCACGCTGACCGACCCGACGATCGACGAGACCTCGTTCAGCGGATCCGGGACGGTCCCGGAGGCCGATTGTCCCGACGGACCGCTGGAGCCGGGCGAGCTGACGACCTGTACGAGCGAGTACACGCTGACCCAGGATGACGTCACCCAGGGGCGTGTCACCAACACGGCCACCGTGACCGCGACTCCGCCCACTGGTCCGACCGTCGCCTCGGATCCGTCTCGGGCGATCCTGTTCGCCCCTCCGCAGCCGGATATCAGCATCGACAAGTCAGCCGATCCGACCGACGTCGAGCAAGCCGGCGACACCGTCGACTACGCCTTCACCGTCACCAACACCGGCAACGTCAGCCTCCGCGACGTGACCGTCAACGAGGTCGACTTCAGCGGCACCGGTGAGCTCGCCGAGATCAGCTGCCCGGACGACACCCTGGCAGCCGGCGCGGACATGACCTGCACGTCCGAATACACGGTGACGCAGGATGACATCGACACCGGCCTGATCACCAACAGCGCGAGTGTCTCCGGTACGCCGCCGGGCGAGGACGCCGAACCGATCACCTCGCCGATCGACGACGCCACCGTGACCGCCGAGCAGTCGCCGGCGATCGGGTTGGTCAAGTCCGCCTCCCCGAGCTCCTACGACGAACCCGGGGACGTGATCAACTACACCTTCGCCGTCACCAACACCGGCAATGTCTCGCTGTCCAACCAGGACATCGAGGAGACGGCATTCAGTGGCAGCGGCGATCTCGCCGACGCGTCCTGCCCGGCCGGGGTGTTCGCTCCGGGCGAGTCGGTCGAATGCGTCGCGGACTACACCGTCACCCAGGCCGACATCGATCGCGGCAGCGTGCGCAACACCGCAACCGCGACCGCCGATCCGCCGTACCGGACCGATCGCCCGACCTCCGACCCCGACTCCGTGGTGGTCCCGGCCGAGCTGAATCCCTCGCTGACGTTGAGGAAATCCGTCGATCCGATCACTGTTGATCAAGCCGGTGACGAGGTCACGTACACGTTCAAGATCACCAACACCGGCAACGTCACCCTGCACGACGTCGGTGTGGACGAGAACGCATTCTCCGGCTCCGGCACGGCTCCTGCGGCTGTCTGCCCGGACGACGCGAAGACCCTGCACCCGGGTGATCAGGTCAGCTGCACCGCCGGCTACACCGTCACCCAGGACGACGTCGACGCGGGGCAGATCCTCAACACCGCAGTGGCAGAGGGTACGCCGCCGACGACCGAGCGACCGATCCATTCCGATCCCAGCAATGCTGAGATCACCGCGGCGCGGCATCCGCAACTGGCGCTGGACAAGTCGGCAGATCAGTTGACGGTCGATGGCGTCGGACAGCAGCTGACCTACTCGTTCGCCGTCACCAACACCGGCAACGTGACGCTGAACAAGATCACCATCGAGGACACCCAGTTCAGCGGATCCGGAACGCTGTCCGACCCGACCTGTCCGGACACCAAGCTGGCGCCGGGGGAGCAGACCACCTGCACAGCGACTTACCAGGTCACCGAAGATGATCTTGATGCGGGCAAGATCATCAACACCGCGTTGGCTCACGGTACGCCGCCCGGTGGCGGTGACCGGGTCAGTTCCAATCCCGACTCGGTGGCCGTGCTGCATGCCTCGGAGCCGGGCATCGCCCTGGAGGCGACGGCGAGCACGGACACCGTCGACTCGGCCGGACAGGTGATCACGTACACCGTGACGGTGGCCAACATCGGCAACACGGCCCTGACCAAGGTCGACGTCGTCGAAGGCTTGTTCACCGGGCACGGTGATCTCGGCACGCTCGAATGCCCGCCGGTGGACCGACTGCCGATCGGGGCCGAGCTGACCTGCACGGTCCGCTACACCGTGATGGCCGCTGATCTGACCGGTGATCCGCTGCAGAACACCGCAGAGGTCACCGCCACCGATCCGACCGACAACCCGGTCGGCGGTCATGGGTCCGCCAGTGTGAACACCGTCAGACCGTCGGGACAACACCCCGCCCCGAGCAGCCCGCTGGGCAGCACCGACTCGCTGTCCTCGACCGGTGCTCCGTACGGTCTCGGGTTCGTGGTCAGCGGCTGCCTGGCGGCGCTGGCGGGTCTCGGGCTGTTGTTCGGAGGGCGCGGACGCCGGTAGCGATCGGCCCCCCACGCCGCCCACGGACACCCGATAGGTTGGCCGAGTGAGGATCGCCACCTGGAATGTGAACTCGATCAAGCAGCGGATGCCGCGGTTCCTGCCGTGGTTGGACGAACGCAAGCCGGACGTGGTCTGCCTGCAGGAGCTCAAGCTCGATGATCTTGGATTCGCCGGGCTGCTCGGCGGCGAGTTGGAGGCCAGGGGCTATCAGTCCGCGGTGTACGGCGAGGCCCAGTGGAACGGGGTTGCGGTGCTGTCCCGGGTCGGGCTGGAGGATGTCGAGCTGGGCATCCCCGGTGCACCGGGATTCCCGCACCCGGAAGCCCGGGCGGTGTCGGCGACTTGTGACGGCGTCCGGGTGCATTCGCTCTACGTCCCGAACGGTCGAGTGCCGGACTCCGATCACTACCAGTACAAGCTGGCCTGGCTGTCCGCCCTCCATGATCAACTTGCGGCCGGTCCGACGGAGGTCGTGGTCTGCGGTGACATGAACATCGCACCCACCGACGCCGACGTCTACGACCCGGCAGCCTACGTCGGACAGACCCACGTCACCGCTGAGGAACGGGCAGCGCTGGACCGGCTGCTCTCGATCGGTCTGCACGACGTGGTCCGTGAACGTTGGCCGATCGAGCGGGTGTTCAGCTACTGGGACTACCGGGCCGGCATGTTCCATCGCGATCTCGGTATGCGGATCGATCTTGTGCTGGCCGGTGCTCCGGTGGCCGCACGAGTCGAGGCGGCCTGGGTCGATCGTCAAGCCCGCAAGGGAAAGGGCCCCAGTGATCATGCTCCGGTGATCGTCGATCTGGACACCGCGCCGGACGGTGACATCGGCCCGGTGGTGCCGCCGCCGTCCAACCCGGTGACCGCCAAGGGCGCGGCCAAGCTGCCGCAGGACCGCCGCTGATGGCGACCCGTACCATCGGTGTGGTCGGCGCCGGCATCGTCGGCCTGGCGCTGGCCCGGCGGCTGACTCAGACCCGTGACGATCAGGTCATCGTCTTCGACAAGGAGCCGACGGTCGCCGCCCATCAGACCGGACACAACTCCGGGGTGGTGCACTCGGGCGTCTACTACGCGCCAGGATCGCTGAAGGCGACCCTCTGCCGCCGAGGTGCGGAGCTGCTCCGGGACTACTGTGCCGAGCAGGGCCTCGAATATCGCCAGCTGGGCAAGATCATCGTTGCTCGGGACGAGGCCGAAGTGAGCCGGCTTCGGATGATCGAGCAGCGCGCGACGGCCAACGGCGTACCGGGGCTGCGCTGGCTCAGCGCCGGCGAGCTGACCGAACGGGAGCCGCACGTGGTCGGCCGGGCAGCGTTGCTGTCGCCGACGGCAGCGATCGTGGACTTCCCGGCAATTGCTCGGGCGATGGCCGCCGAGGTCGAGCGGGCCGGTGGCCGGCTGCTGCTCGGGCAGTCGGTGACCAAGATCAACTTCCAGGGCGACCGGGTGGCGATCACTGTCGGTGATCAGGTTCGGGTGCTGGACGAGCTGGTGCTGTGTGCCGGGCTGCAGAGTGATCAACTGGCCCGGGCGGCCGGGAACGGCTGGTCACCGATGATCATTCCGTTCCGTGGTGAGTACTACGAGTTGGTCGGCGAGAAGCGGTCGTTGGTGAACGGACTGGTCTACCCGGTGCCCGATCCGGCCTACCCGTTCCTGGGCGTCCACATCACCCCGGCCGTGGACGGATCGGTGCACATCGGGCCGAACGCCGTGCTCGCGCTGGCCCGCGAGGGCTATCGCCGCTGGGACCTCCGGCCGGCCGACGCATTGCGGGTGGCGAGTTGGCCGGGTAGCTGGCGGCTGTTCCGGCGCCACTGGCGGGCCGGCGCGCGAGAGCTCTGGGGCTCGGTTTCCAAGCAGGCATACGTTTCCGAGGCGCAGCGCTACCTGCCGGAGTTGACCAGGGCCGACGTCGTGCGGTCCGGCGCCGGCGTCAGGGCGCAGGCCCTGGATCGATCCGGCCAACTTCTGGACGACTTCTGCATCCGGCGCCGCGGGCCGATCATCGCGGTCCGCAATGCGCCATCGCCCGCTGCCACCTCGTCGTTGGCGATCGCCGAGCACATCGCCGATCTGCTCGTCGATTCGGGGCGTCGCGCCGGCTGACACCGATCGGAGCCGAGCTCACGACCGGGGTTGATCACCGACCGCCGCCGCGGCCACCGGGCGATAGGAGAGCCCGAGCTTGACGTAGGTACGCACGGCAGCCGGATTGGGTTCGTCGACCATCAGGGCGACCGCGCCGCGTTCACGGATCGCCTCCCCGGCCGCCAGCCGGCACACCTTGGTCGACAAGCCGTTGCCGCGGACGTCCGGATGCACCGTCACCCCGGCGATGAATCCGACCCGCGGCGAGGACCAGGCCAGGGCAGCGACCGCGGTCAACCGACCATGATCATCTCGGATGCCCGCCCATCGCTCCACCGCGGCGCCGCCCGGCTGGGCGTACGACGCCGGATTGCCCGCGGCCAGCAACTCCGCCACGTCGTCCTCGTCGTCCGGGCCGAGCCAGTGTGCATCGCTGACCTCGTCCGCCAGCGGCTCGGAACGATCCATCCAACCGAACTCACCGGCCACCCGCAGGCTCTTCGTGCCTGCCAACTCGATCATGTCGGCCAGACCATGGATCAATTGCCGATCACCGAAGGGCCGGTAGCTGCTGCCGACCTCCGCCAACACCAACCCGAGCAGCGATGCCGCGGCAGCCAGGCGACCGCAGACCGCCAGTCGGTTCTTGGTGGCGAGATCCGGTCCGGCCACCACGACGGCTTCGCCGTCGTCGGTCGTCCAGGCCCGGCAGCGGCCACCCAGATCCTGCGCCGCCCAGACGCCGAGCAGGTCTCCGCCGGTGAGCTCGGACACCTCATCGATCTCGTTGATCTCCCGCACCTGCTCATCCTGTCCCATCGGCCGCCGCAGCAGACCACCCGGTCACCGCTGCCGGAAACGACAATGGGTGAGATCCGCACCGACATCGGTGCGGATCTCACCCATCGAAGGCGTCGAGGCGGTCGGCTCGATCAGCGGCGGTTGATCAACTTCCAGGCCGCCGGCAGCAGACCGGCCACCGCCAAGGTCTTGATCGCGTCACCCGGCAGGAACGGCAGCACGCCCTGGACGAGCGCCGTCTGCAGGTCGGATCCGGTCCAGGCCATCAGCCACGGGACGCCGGCTGCGTACACCATCACCGAGGCAAGAGCGACGCCGCCGAAGAGCTTGATCGGCGAACGATCATGACCGCGGCGGGCCAGATAGCCGACGAAGACCGCGGCCGGGATGTAGGCCAGGATGTAGCCGAACGAAGCAAAGGCGTAGCCCGAACCATGATCAGAAAAGATCGGTGCGCCGGCCATTCCGACGGCCAGGTAGAGCGCCATGCTCAGGCCCGCTCGCTGCGGACCCAGGGCCGCGCCCGTCAACAGCACGGCGAAGGTGCCGAGGGTCAGCGGCACCGGCGTGAACGGAAGCGGCAGCGCGAGCTGGGCGAAGATCGACAAGAACACGGCGCCGCCGATCACCAGCGCGATGTTGCGAGCCGCCACCCGGGATCCGGGAATGAGATCGGCGAGGACGCGGTGGGGCAGCGACGGGGATACGGCCTGAACGCTCACGGGATGCCTTCCGAACGGGAACTTGAACGGCGTTCAAGTTAGTCGCCCGGCCCGATCGTCGTCAAGCCTTGGCCGCGGGTTGTCGGCAACACCGGGTGCGGCCCGGGCTGCGCTACCGTCAACCCATGCGTCTGACCCGCGAAACCGTCCTGGGCGGTGCGTTCGCGATCTTGGACCGCTACGGACTGGCGGATCTGACCATGCGCCGGCTGGCGACCGAGCTCGGTGTCCAGCCCGGCGGTCTTTACTGGCACTTCGCCAACAAGCAGACCCTGCTGGCCGCGATGGCCACCGTGATCGCGGAGTCGGCCGCTGACCCTGGTCCGGAGCCGAGCGAGGACTGGCGTCCGCAACTGGAAGGCATCAGCTCGCGATTCCGTACGGCGTTGCTGCAGCACCGCGACGGTGCCGAACTGGTGGCAGCCGGCTACGCCCTGCACCCCGGATCGGGGGAGCCGCTGGAGTCCATGATCAAGATCTTGCAACGGGCCGGATTGGACGCCGAACCGGCCTACGCCGCGGCCGCCGCGCTGACCCATTTCGTGCTCGGACATGCGGCCGAGGTCCAGGCTCATGATCAACTCGGCCAGGCCGGGGCGCTGCCGGCCGAGCAAGATCACGTCCCGGACCCGGCATCGGCGTTCAGCCTCGGACTGGGGTTCTTCCTGGACGGACTGGCTGCTCGGATCGACTGAGCAGCCGGCGTCCCGACCAGGCCAGCAGCGCCAGGAAGAGCAAGATCAACAACGACTGCTCGATCCCGCCTGCGGTGCCGGCCTGCAGCGAGGACCTGAACCCGACCCATCCGTAGGTCAGCACGGCGCCGGCGGCTAGTCCGAACGGATCCGGCCGGCGGATGATCATGAACGCCAGCGCGATCGCCCAGAGCACCAACATGCCGGCGAAGCTCAGCCAGGCCAGCCGATCGGGCAGGTTGTCGACCAGCTGGAATGCGGTGGTGATCACTGCGCCGAAGATCGCCGCAGTGACGATCGTCCCGATGATCGCGGGCGAGGCCTGGACCGAACCATGATCACGGCCACGCAGGCGCACGGCGGCCACCACCGCTGCCGCTGCCAGCACGGCAACCACGCCGAGCTGCACGGGGTCGGCCAGGAACGGCGGCGAGGCGAACACCGTACTGATCAAGCCGATGGCGGCAGCTCCGAGTACGAAGATGATCACACAGACGACGATCGCCAGTCGTCCCAGCCACGGAACGGTGTCCGGACGGCCGTTGCGCCCGTGCCAGGCCTCGATGATCGCGATCGGCGTGCAGATGCTCCACACGACGTGCAGGCTGATCACGAAGATCGTCCACGGAGCACCGATGCCCAGAACGTCGATGTGGCCGGGCGCCAACAGATTGTGGCCGAGGTAGTGCGGGTTGAAGAGGGTCTGCGTGATCAGCCCCTCCTCGAAGATGCCGTAGGCCAGAGCGAGCAGCAACAACCCGGCCCAGCCGATCCGCAGCCGGCGCGCCAGCTCTCGGATCAGCAGCGCGCCCATCCCGTACAGCGCAATGAAGCTGATCAACATGCCCACCTGGGCGCCGGCCGAGCTCATCCCGGCCAGATATTGATCACCGAGCAGGAATTCTGCAGTCAACGGCGACAGCACAGCGAGCATGATCACCGGACGAATGGAGGTCTTCACCCGAAGAGTCTCGCCCCGCAGTACGCGATCTGATCATGACAAGCATCCACTTGGCCGGCTGACAAAGATCATGTCCGATTGGTTGGGCCCAGGGAGTGAGCGCCGACGCCGGAGCCGCGCCGCCACGAATGCCTCGACTGGCGTCGGATGATCAGTCTTCGCGCCGCCGCGCGAAGATCGGCACAAAGGCGCAGCGAAGGTCTCGGCGTGACTCCGCGCACCCGACGCATGGCCGGGTTCCCGGGTAGTTCCCAGAACGCGACCTACCGCACCTAACCGGCGACGGCACCCGGGCGAACCAGTGACTCGATCGCCGCGCCGACCGCCGAGTCGGCATTGCTGCCGATCACGGTGGCACCGAGACCGAGCAGCTCCGGGTGGGCGTGGGCCATCACATGGGGCATGCCGACCCAGCGCAACATCTCCAGGTCGTTGGGCATGTCGCCGAAGGCGGCGACATCCTCTGCGGCGATGCCGAGCTCGGCACACAGCCCGGCCAGCGTGGCGGCCTTGCTGACCCCCGCGGCGGACACCTCCACCAGCGGACGGTCCGGAGAGGAGTGGGTCGCGGTCAGTCGGTCGCCGACGACCCGGGCGACGTCGGCGGTGAGTTCGTCGACATCGCCACCGGCACGGATCACCAGCAACTTGACGAAGTCGCCGGCTGCCACCAG
>DATCVL010000269.1:0-3766 GCA_036566865.1 Microlunatus sp. | reverse complement strand
AGATCGTGAAAACCACCGCCGTCGACCCTCCGCACGCCGACAGTTGGCCCGGACCGGACGGGACGGCATTCCCGACGTCCTCAGCGAAGCCGGCAGCCCGATGGGGCCGTCGCCCGCTCCTAGCTGAGCAGGTGCTCCCAGGCCCGCGCATTTCCCACGGTGGCAGGCAATCGCTCGATCCGGTCGCGGATCTTGAGCTCGCCGTCCTGCGTGTCGAAGAAGTGGCCCAGCGCACCGGCTATTTTCGACACGTGCTGGCCGATCATGCGGTCCAACAAGCCAGGCCCGGCGGTGAGCGGTTGGCCGCCGGCGGCAACGTAGGCCCGGTGAGAACGGCGCACCAGTTGCGGATCGGGGGCGTCGCGCCCCCTGCGGGCGAAGGTGATGAAGACGTACGCCGCCTCCAGCGGGATGCTCTCCGGACCGCTCGTGTCCCAGTCGATCAGCATCGGCTGGCCGTCGGCCATCAGGACATTCCACGGCTCGAAGTCACGATGGCTGATCACATAAGGCGGCGACGCGTCGAATGTCGCAACGACATTGCGCGCCTGCTCGAGCACCAGATCGAGGTGTGTCCGCAGCGCCGGTGCCCAGGCCGCACGATTGGCCTCACCTTCCTGCAGCCAGCGCGGCCACTGCTCCGCGGACACCGGCGGGAACTGGCCGTACCACCAGTTCGGGTCCGGTCGACGGTCCAGGCTCTGTAGCCGATGCGTGAGTGCCAGCGTCGCCCCGATCCACTCGGCGACATCATCATCGTCGGCGAGTGGGTGGTGCTCGATATAGGGAAATGCGCGGAAGAGGCCATGTCCGTCGATCCGGGCGACCGATCCGAAGACGGGCCACACCGGATCAATCGGCGCTGGAGTATCGATGCCCGCATCGACGGCCCGCTGTTCAATCTGCATGGCCAACTCCAACTGATCCCGCCAGGGCAAGTCATCGTCGGCCCAGAAGCGCTTCACCAACACGTCGCCGGCGGCGGTGCCGATGCGCCAGGCTTCGACCTGACCGCGTCGCCGCACCAAGAACGCGGGACCGACTGGCTCAGGAAGACCGAAAGCCTCGGCCATCGCCGTCACGCTCACCTCAGTCACAAGGACCGCAGCGTAATCCCTCACCCGCTTTGCCGAAACCGAGTTTGGCAAGAGGAGAGGTGAGGCAGCAGAGCGCCGCATAGTGCGCGGCTCTTGGCGGATCGACAACCGGCCGACCTCGTGGCCAGACCTAGGTTGTAACCGGCTGCAGGCGCTTCCTAGGTTCGTGGCCACGGCCCGAACGAGTTACGAAGCCGGGGACTTCGAACGCGAGACCCTGCTGTACTACCTCGACAAGCACCAGGCCACCAGCGTCCGGCCTGATCCGCCACCGACCTTGAGCCGCCAAGTGGCCCAGCACCGAACCAGCCGCGGCAGCCCCCGCTTCGCATGTCACAGCACACCGATGCGTCACGTCTTGGTTTAGGAAGAGCTCAAACCAAATCCCACCTCAGGAGCCTGACCCATGGCAGAACACTCAACCGAGCAGAAGATCGCCCTGATCACCGGGGCAAACAAAGGTATCGGTTACGCCGCTGCACACCGACTCGCATCGATGGGGATGTCAGTCTTGATCGGCGCTCGCGACGCCGCGCGTGGCACAGAAGCGGCTGATGCCCTGCGCACAAAGGGTTACGAGGCAGAAGCGGTGGTTCTCGACGTCACCGATGCAGTGACCGTCAAGTCCGCCGCGAAACGGATCGAGCAGCGTTTTGGCCGGCTGGACGTGCTGATCAACAACGCCGGCATCAGCGGATCCGGCCCCATCTCGCCGGCGGATGCCCACGACCAGACACCCAGCCGCGTCGACCTGGACATGGTTCGAGCGGTCTTCGAGACCAATGTCTTCGGCGTGATCACAGTCACCAACGCGATGCTGCCGTTGCTGCGCCGATCGCTATCTCCCCGCATCGTCAACGTCAGCACCGCCGCGGCCTCGCTGACGCTCACGTCCACGCCGAACGGGCCATTCGCCGGATTGCCGCCGTCGGCGGCATACAGTCCATCAAAATCGGCCCTGAACGCGCTGACCGTGCAGTACGCGATGGAGCTACGAAAGGACGGCATTCTGGTCAACGCCGCAGACCCCGGCTATGTCGACACCGACATCAACAACCACCAGGGAAACCTGACCGCCGCACAAGGAGCCGCTGTCCTGGTACAGCTGGCCACACTGGACGATGCCGGCCAGACCGCGGGGTTTTTCAGCGAGCACGGTGCGATGCCCTGGTGATCATCCTCGCCCGCTCATGGTCCTGACCGGCCCGCCGGCACTCCCACGTGCCGACCTGTCGACACGATTGAGACCTGCCGACGACAGTGCATCAGCCGGGGTCAGAAGGGATCCGGATCTGGGTCGGCTCTCACAACCGAGTCAGGCTCGCGCAGTCTTCACTCTTCATGATCAGGAGTCTGCGAGTACTTCCGCCGAGTGCCCTGCGGGTCCTCGGTACGCTCGTCGGACTCGGCGAGAACAGCCGCTGCCTGCGCGTCGGGATCGTCGCTGCCGACCACCTTCTCCTCCGGCAACAACTCAGCCCGCTCCGCGACACGTTTGCTCGTCTCGCCGCCACTCGGTTCCTGATCTTCGGTTTCGTGCTGCTCCTTCATGGTGTGCCCTTTACCCAGCCGGCCCCGATGCCAAGCAACAGGAAACTGGGCGACCAACGCCGCGGCCGAGCGACATCAACCCTGCCGAAGAGTCATGATCACTCCCCGGCGAGGGCAATCTCAGATCCGAGCCGTACCGGTGAACACACGGCAGGTCCTCACGAGATCGCCCTCTCGTTCACGCGGGTCGGCACGTGCCCGAGGATGGTGACGTGAACAGGTTCCTGCAGCTCGTGACGGTGCTCGTCGACGACTACGACAACGCCATCACCTTCTACACCCGGCGTGCTCGGCTTCGATCTGGTTGAGGACTCCCCAGCTGAAAGCTCCAAGGGCCGACCCAAACGGTGGGTCGTGGTCCGCCCACCCGGAGCGCAGACCGGCCTGCTCCTGGCCAAGGCCGACGGACCAGCACAAGAGGTGGCAGTGGGCAACCAGGCGGCAGGCCGCGTTGGATTCTTCCTGGAGGTCGACGACTTCGACGCACTCCACGCGCGTCTGACAGCCGCTGAGGTGGAAATCGTCCGGGGCCCCGCTACCCAGCCATACGGCCGGGTCCTCGTCTTCCGCGACCTCGCCGGCAATCGCTGGGACCTCCTCGAACCGTCACGAACGCCTACTGAGCATTGACCGGACTCAGACGGTACGAGAGGTGGTGGCCGCCGAAGTAAGTCGCCCGGGTTCACAACGGAAACGTGGAACTCGGCCTTGCTTCGGGGTGTACTCGCGTGCCCAGGCTGCGTTGGCGCGGGTATCCCCTTTGAAGCATCAAGCCGGCCTTGGCCCGCCGCGGCGATTGCCACCTTGGCATCGCCCGATCCAACTCAACTCTGCTCAATCCGGTCGAGATACCTGTCGACATCGGCCAGCTCGGCGCACTCAAATACCGGCTCGGCTCCTTCGCCGGCGTCCTGTGGAGCCAATCGATACAAACCTCCGACCTGGGTCAAGATCAGCCCCACCTTGTCGGCACGCGCTCCAAGCCCCAGCCTGAACTCACTATCGGCGTCCATACCGGCATATTGCCCACAACGCCGCCAACCAAACCCTCACCACTGCGGATCGTCCGCACTGGTCCCGAGAAGCACTGGACTCCTGGGGCGCGTGTCCTTCGAAAC
>DATCVL010000268.1:0-3103 GCA_036566865.1 Microlunatus sp. | reverse complement strand
AGCGGGATGTCCCAGCCCCGGTCGCGTTTCACCCGGCTGAGCATCGCGTCGATCTCCTCGATCGGGTCCGACTCGCCGATGTGGGTGGTGCCCAGCACGGCGCCGACCGCGATGGTGTTCTCGTCCAGACGTTCCTCCACCTCGTCGGCGTTGATCACGAACCGATCCGGCCGCATCGGGATCTTGCGCATCTCGACATCGAAGTAGTTCGCGAACTTGTCCCACACCACATGGGTCTCGGCGCCGTAGACGACATTGGGATGATCGGTCGGCAGCCCGGCCGCCTCCCGGCGATGGCGCCAGGCGCGCTTGTGCGCCAGCAGCCCGAGCATGATCGCCTCCGACGACCCGATCGTCCCGACCCCCACCACCTTGGTGGGATCGGGTGCGTGGAAGAGGTTGCCGAGCATGTGCACGCACCCTTCCTCCACCAGCGCCGCGGCCGGGTACTCCTCATGGTCGATGTGGTTCTTACGCAGGGTGTCGTGGATCAGCGCCTCGGCCTGCGGTTCCATCCAGGTGGTGACGAACGAGGCGAGGTTGAGGGTCTCCCGGCCGTCCAGCATCAGGCCGGTGCGCAGCAACTCGTACGCCTCGTCCGGATCGGTGCTCCCGTCGGGGAACTGGAACGGGTCGATGTGCTCACGGAAGAGCTTGCGGCCGTGGATCGGATCGTTGGCGTTCGATTGCGTTGTCATGTCTTCCCCCGGTCAGCCTTGGGCACTCGTCGTGCCCGGTCAGGTGCCCCAACCGCGGTGTGGCCGGCAGCAACGAAGCTCTTCGCCGTCGCGATGGCTGCCCGTCGAGCTTCGGACGCGCACGGTCCGAACGTCTCCCGGACGGCTGACTCGATGCGGTGACGAAGATGATCATGACGACCGCGGTCATTGTCGAATTCGACACTAGCCCTTCCGGACCTGCTCAGCGGCGCATTCGTCGGGATAGGCCCTTGGTCCTGGGACCGCGGGAATCCGCGGCTCGGCCGACCGGCGCGCACGAGAACCCGTTCTCCGGCGTCCGAGCAGACCACTTCCGAGCCGGAGTTCGACCGGTCGCCGGATCCTCCCGGAGGTCCGACCCGCGGCGTCGCCGGCGCGGTCGGCGGGCGCTGCCGAGGAAGGATCCGACGTTCTACTAGGCTCGGACCCATGGCTGAGGTCAGCAATCGCAGGGTGCTGGGGATCGAGACCGAGTACGGGATCTCCGCGCTGGGCGAGCCTGCCGCCGAAGAACTGCACCCGATGCAGCTGTCCAATCACGTGGTCAAGGCGTACGGCTCGGTCACCGGCCGGGAGGCCGGCTGGGACTACGAGTCGGAAACTCCGCTGCGGGACATCCGCGGCTACGAGGTGAGTCGCGAGCAGGCACACCCGGACCAGCTGACCGATTCCGACCTGGGCATGGCGAACATCGTGCTCACCAACGGCGCTCGGCTCTATGTTGATCATGCTCACCCGGAGTACTCCGGTCCCGAGGTGACCAGTGCCCGGGACGTGGTCGCCTACGACCGGGCCGGAGACATGATCATGGCGATCGCCGGTCAGGAGGCCAGCCGCCGGCTCGGGCGTCCGGTTCGGCTGTACAAGAACAACACCGACGGCAAGGGTGTCTCGTACGGCACCCACGAGAACTACCTGCTCGATCGGCGAACTCCGTTCGACCGGATCATCCGTCAGTTCAGTCCGTTCCTGGTCACCCGGCAGGTCTTCACCGGAGCCGGCCGGGTGGGCATCGGGCAGAACAGCGAGACCCCCGGTTTCCAGCTCGGCCAGCGGGCCGACTTCTTCGAGGCCGAGGTCGGGCTGGAGACGACGCTGAACCGGCCGATCATCAACACCCGGGACGAGCCGCATGCCGACGCCGGCCGCTATCGCCGGCTGCACGTGATCACCGGAGACGCCAACCTGAGTGAGATCTCCACCTATCTGAAGGTCGGCACCGCGGCGCTGGCGCTGCACGTGATCGAGGCCGGCCGGCTGGAAGATGATCTTCGACTCGCGCATGCCGTGCCGGCCATGCAGCAGGTCAGTCGTGATCTTGAGTGTGCCCGGGTGCTGGAGATGGCCGACGGTCGTCAGCTGACCGCGATCGACGTCCAGGAGGCCTACCTGGTGGCCTGCCGCAAGTGGGTGGGGGAGCAGGAGCCCGGGAGCGAGGGCACCAGCGAGCAGATGATCATCGAGTGGCAGGACATCCTGGAGCGCTGGCAGTACATGCTCGACGCCTTGCGGACCGATCCGATGCAGCTGGCTGATCAACTCGACTGGGCGGCCAAGCTCAAGCTGCTGCAGTCCTACCGGGACCGTGATGATCTTGGTTGGGATGCCGCCAAGCTGTCCCTGATCGATCTGCAGTACGCCGACGTCGATCCCCGCCGCAGCCTCTACAGTGCATTGGTCGCCCGGGGCAAGATGCGGCGGCTGGTCGATGATGATCAGATCACCGCCGCCCGGACCCAGCCGCCGACCGACACCAGGGCCTACTTCCGTGGCCGGGTGATGGAGAAGTTCGGCTCTGCTGTCGTCGCCGCGTCCTGGGACTCGGTGATCTTGGACATCCCCGGATGGCCTGCCCTGCAACGGATCCCGTTGCTCGATCCGCTCCGCGGCACCAGCGCACAGGTCAAGGATCTGTTGGACAACAGCAATACCGTGGCCGACCTGTTCGAGGCCCTCGGTCACTGACGGGCGAGAGCTCCCGCGCGCTGTCGGAACCGGCTGCGACACTGAGGCATGGCCATGACGACGAGGGTGTTGAGTTTTTCGGTTCCGGTCGCTGATCAGGATCGGGCGCTGGAGTTCTATCGCGATGTGCTGGGCTTCGAGGTGCGGATCGACACCGAGCCGTGGCCCGGCGCACGACTGGTCGAGGTGGTGCCGCCGGGCTCAGAGGTCGGCTTGGTGCTGCTGCCTCCCGACAGCGAGATCCCGATGGCCGTCCGGATGGCGACCACGGATGCCGCTGCCGCACATCAGGCGTTGCGAGCGGCCGGTGCGCAGCTGCACAACGACGAGGTGATCACGCTGGACGGCGGAGCACCGATGTTCTTCTTCAGCGATCAGGACGGCAATGGTCTGGTCTACATCGAAGAGGAGCGGGCGGC
>DATCVL010000267.1:0-41048 GCA_036566865.1 Microlunatus sp. | reverse complement strand
ATCGGCACCCCGTCACCGGGCGGGGTGAAGGTGTTGCCGTTCATGATCGAATACAGGCTGTAGCCGTTCTCCAAACCGGTCGCCAGGGCGAACGGCTTGAAGGTGGACGCTGCCGCCCGCGGTGTGGTCGCCCAGTTGCGGGAGTTCTTGATGTAGTCCGGTCCGCCGTACATCGCCACCACGCCGCCGGTGTTGGTGTCCACCGATGCGATCGCCGCGTGCAGGTTGGACTTCTTCCGGCCGGCCGTCTCGGCGGCCTCCGCGGTGTTCTGCTTGGCTGCCTTGACTGCCGCGTCCTGGGCCTTCTTGTCGAAGGTGGTGATGATCTTGTAACCGCCGCCACGGACCTGGGCCTGATCGACCGGCAGGGTGGACAGCTCGGACTCGACCGCCTTCATCAGGAAGCCCTGCGAACCGCCGTACTTCTCGCTGACCTTGATCTTGGGGAATTTCGGCAGCTTCTTGGCGTACTTGGTTTCCTGGGTGGCGCTGATGTAGCCGGAGTCCTGCATCGAGCTCAACACGTACCGGTAGCGATCCAGCAGCCGCTGGGTCTCGCCGCCGTTCTCCTCCGGATCGAAGTAGGACGGGCTGTTCAGCACTGCCGCGAGCACCGCGGACTGCGGCACGGTCAGTTCGGAGGCATCCTCATCGAAGTACGCCCTGCTCGCGGCCTGAATCCCGTACGCGCCCCGGCCGAAGTAGATCGTGTTCAGGTAGCCGGTGAGGATCTCCTGCTTGGACATCTGCTGGGACAGCTTGCGCGCCAGCAGCAGCTCCTTCACCTTCCGGTTGACGGTCTGCTCCTGAGACAAGTACATGATCTTGATGTACTGCTGGGTGATCGTCGAACCGCTCTGCAGCGAACCACCGCGGACGATATTGGCACCGGCCCTGATCATGCCCTGGACGGAGTAGCCGGGATCGGTCCAGAAGGTCTTGTTCTCCGCGGCCACGACGGCGTTCTTGATCGAGTCCGGCATCTCGTCGTACCGGATCGACTGGCGATTCTGGATCGCGATGTCGCCCAGCTTGGTCTTGCCGTTGTGGTAGTAGATGTTCGTCGTGTTGGTGGTGAACTCGGCGTTCGGATCGGGCACCGTCAGCCGCTGGTACGAGACGCCGACGAACGCCGCCGAGGCGAGGCCACCGACCACGACGAGGACCAGCACGGTCAGCGCGATCCGACCGATGATCTTGCCCGGGCCGGCCTTCTTCTTGCGCCTCTTGTTACCGGCGCCCGATGTGGACGCACGTGTCTTAGCAGAGGCCCCTGAACGGGTCCTCCGGTTGGATTCAGCCATAGATGTCCTCGACGGTCTGCTGACGGCGTGGGGGCTTGCGCTTGACCCCGTCGCCAAGCAGGTACGAAGTGATCATGTGGTTCCAACCGCAGTCCGGACAGACCTCGACGACCACGACCTTGAACTCGCCGAAGGAATTCTGCATCTCCTCCAGCTCGGCCATCCGCTTGATCCGGCCGGAGTACTGCCCGAGCTGATCGCCGAACACGTAGTGCAGGTGCACCATCTCGCCGCTGCTGCAGATCGGGCAGCTGTCGTCGGTGGCTTCGCCGTGATACTTCGCGGCCCGGATCAACATCGGATCGGCGTCACAGGCGTCCAGGGACGACAGATTACGCACCGGCTGCCGCATCGCTTGAAGTGTTGAGCGACGCTGCAGCGCGTAATCGATGACCTCCCGCTGCGACCACATGGGCACTAGGTTACGACCCGCACAAGCCAGGACAGAACCTTTGCGACCGCTGTCTGCCAGCCGATTCCCAGCACCCCAACCGGACGGATCAGTCCGCCCAGTCTTCGCGCTCGGTCCGCACGACTGCACCGGTCCGCGCCGACTCCGCGACGGCCAGCGCCAGCAGTTGATCCTGCGCGGCCTGGGCCAGCGGGTAGGGCGGCTCGCCGTCGTCGCGGACCCAATGGCCGGCCCGTTCCAGCAGACTGGCGATGGCGATCTCTTCCTCCGACAGCCGCGCGCCGAAATAGGGGTTGTGGTAGAGCACCCGTTCGCCGTCGCCGATCTGATAGAGATCGCGTTCCTCGAAGCTGAGGTATTCGCCGGTCTGCCAGCGGGTGAGCTCTGAGGTCAGCGGCTGCCGCGGCGCGGCCAGCCGGGTCAGTCGGTCGTCGGCGAGCTCACCGTGGGTGCCGCGGACCAGCATCCGGTTGCCGCGGATCGGGTTGCGGACCTGGTTGTCGGTGTAGTCGTAGACGCCGACCCGGTCGCCGAAGTCGAGCGTCGCGAAGGTGGTGGTACGGGTCTGCGGTTCGAGATCCTCGGCCCAGCCGACCCGGGTCTGCGGATCGACCAGTGGCAGGTGGAACTGCTGGGCGCTGACCCGAGCCGGCTCGTATCCGATGCCGAGCATCTGCCGCAGCAAGGCGGCCGCGTGATAGGTCTGCGTCGAGGAGACGTACGCCCAGGTGACGGTGCCGAGCGCGCCGGTGTCGAGCAGCGCCCGGCGAGCCGCGTTGCCGGGAGCGTACGGATACTGCTCGGCGACCTGGACCAGTCCGCTGGCCCCGACGGCCTTCCACAGCGTCCGGAGGGCATCGACGTCCGGCGCCGGAGGCGTCTCGGCCACCACCGGCACCTCCCGCCCGACCAGCTCGGTGATCACGGTCGGGGTGACCGCGAACGGGGTCGAGGTGATCATGAAATCGACCGGGTGGTGCTCGAGGAAGGTGCCGAGATCGGTGTACGCCGGCACCTGCCAGTCCTCGACGATCTCGTCCACCCGGGCCTCGGTCCGGGTGACCACGCCCTCGACGGTGAACCGATCCGGCAGCCGTTCGGCGATCCGGATGAACGCCTGCGTGCGGTAGCCGCTGCCGACCACCCCGAACCGAACCGGGCCGTGCATGTGATGGGACCTGTGCGCGGCGTGTACGTCCACCCCGACCTCCTCGATGAGCTCAACTTTTGTCCGACATCATCGCAGTGCCGTAAGCTGTGGCGTCGTCCTGTTCAGGGGGCTATGGCGCAATTGGTAGCGCACCTGCTTTGCAAGCAGGGGGTTACGGGTTCGAGTCCCGTTAGCTCCACCCAAGAATCAGCCGCTCGTCGTCCCGACGAGGTGAGCGGCGTCCGGCACCGGGCGACGTGGTAGGCGGCGATCTGCTCGATCTGGACTTTGCTACGCCGGTCGGGCAGGCTCCCCGCCGGCACGCAAGTCGATCACTGCGGGCGGCGTACGAACTGCGGCAATCGCTGCAACGCATACGGATAGGGCAATTCCGGCGTGCTGACCTCGTCCAGGCGATCACGATGCTCGGCGTCCAGCGTCCAGCCGACTGCGCCAAGATTCTGCTGAAGTTGATCAACGGTGCGGACGCCGATGATCGGTGCGGTCAGCCCGGGCTGCGCCAACAACCAGCGCAGGGCGACCTGGCCCGACGTACGGGACAGCTTCTCCGCGATCGAGCCCAGCGTCTCCAAGACCCGCCACCGCTGCTCGGTCGCATCCTGTTGCCAGCCCTCGCCTTGATCGGCGAGCCGGCTGTCCCGCGGCGGTGCCGCCATGCTCCGGTCGTACTTGCCGGTCAGCCAACCGCCCTCCAACGGGCTCCAGGGCAAGAATCCCAGCCCTTCATTGCGGCAGATCGGCAACAGTTCGAATTCGGCGTCGCGGCGGAGCAGGTTGTAGAGCGGCTGCAGGCTGACGAACGGCTCCCAGCCGTGCTGGCGTGCAAGATCAACTGTCTTCTGCAACTGCCAGCCGGTGTAGTTGCTGGCACCGACGAATCTGATCTTGCCCTGACGGACCAGGCTGTCCAGTGTGGACAGGGTTTCGGTGATCGGGGTCGCATCGTCGAAGACGTGGATCTGGAACAGGTCGAGGTAGTCGGTGTTCAGCCGCCGCAGGCTGGCCTCGACGGATCGGATCAGATGTTTGCGCCCGGCCCCGTTCATCGGCCCACCCGGCCGGGATTCGCCGTACGCCTTGGTGGCGATCACCAGGTCGTCGCGATTCCGGTTGGCCAGCCAGCTGCCGATGATGCGTTCGGACTCACCGAGTTGATAGACGTCCGCGGTATCGATGAACGTGCCGCCGGCATCCACGTACGCGTCGAGGATCCGGTGCGCGGTCGGCTCGTCGGTTCGGTCTCCGAAGGTCATCGTGCCGAGACCGAGTTCACTGACCTGCAGCCCGGTCCGGCCGAGAAAGCGTTGCTCCATCTGCAGAAGGCTAGGAACCGACCGACCACATCACCCGGACCACTGGACCGTACAGATCCCAGACCAATCGAGAGCCGTGGTCCTCGTCCGGGCCGAACCGTTCCGGGCTAGGGTGCGCGGGTGAATGTGCCGATCGTGCTGGACTGCGATACCGGGATCGACGATTCGCTGGCCCTGCTGTATCTCCTCGGCCGCCCGGAGGTCGAGCTGGCCGCGGTCCTGTCGACCGCCGGCAATGTGCCGGTTGATCAGGTCGTCGCCAACAACCTCGGCTGGCTCGGGCTGTGTGGGCGCGATGACATCGAGGTCTGCCGTGGTGCGGAGGCACCGCTGGCGATCGGATTGCGGACCTGCGAGGACACCCACGGCCCACAGGGCATCGGGTACGCCGAACGGCCGCCGATCACTCGTACGACTTCGGCTCGCAGTGCCGCCGATGCCTGGATCGAGCTGACTCGGCAGCGGCCCGGCGAGCTGATCGGTTTGGTGATCGGGCCGACCACCAACCTGGCGCTGGCGATACGTCAGGATCCTGACCTGCCGAAGCGGCTGAAGCGGTTGGTGATCATGGGCGGCTGCATCAACTACCCCGGCAACACCACGCCGACCGCCGAGTGGAACGTGCTGGTCGATCCCGAGGCGGCACATGAGGTGTTCACCGCATTCGGCGTCGAGGGCGCACCGCAGCCGATCCTGTGCGGACTGAACCTGACCGAACAGGTCGCGATGACCCCACAGCATCTGGCCCGGCTGGCCGAGACCGCCGACAGCGCACCGATCGAGGTGGCCTGCGTCGACGATGTGCGCGGAATCCGTTCCGGCACAAGCAATCCGGTGGTCAGGATGTTGACCGACGCGCTGCGCTTCTACTTCGAATTCCATCAAGATCACGACGGTGGCTACCTGGCCCACGTGCATGATCCGTTCGCGGCCGCGGTGGCGATCGATCCAGCCATCGTGCATACCCGCCCGGCGGTGATCGACGTCGAGCTCGCCGGCACCCTCACCCGCGGCCAGGTCGTCGCCGACGAGGCCGGCTTCTGGGGTCGACCGGCGAATGCCTTGATCGCCGACGGCACCGATGTCGACGGGTTCTTCGACGACCTGATCAACACCGTCGGCCGGCTTGCTCGTACGGTGGCCACGGACGCTTTTCCGTACGACGGCAGCTGACCTGTCAGCCCGCAGGTCGGGCGAGGTGCTCAGGCGGCTCGAGGTAACAGGCCCATCGCGTCCGCCAGCCGGACCACATCGGCACAAACTTGATCATGAACGGCCAGCCAGGCCGCTGCTTCGGCGACCGGCAGCGACAGCACCTCCACCACCTGCTCACCGTCATCGGGATTGGTCGGCGATTGGATCACGTCGGCGGTGGTGATGGCAAAAGCCCAATAGGACAACGGATGTGGCATGTGCGGGAGGTAGGGACCGTCGTTGTTGCTGTGTGCGACCTGAGCGGCGAAGATCAGCACCTCGCCGCTGATCTTGGCACCGGCCTCCTCCAGAAGCTCCCGAGCGACCGTCTCGGCCAACGGCTCGTCGGGCTCCCGCTTCCCGCCGGGCAGGAAGCGCCACTCCTCGTCGCTCCGGCAGACGATCAGCCTTCCGGCGGAGTCGACGGCGATGCAATGGATCCGCGAGACCAGCTCGTCCGGCGGCAGTCCGACCATGAACGTGACATCAGCGTTCGCGTAGTCGACATAGCTCGGTACGAACAGCTCCGGGAACCGCGCTGCCCAGTCCGTCGTCCCGGCGGTCCCGGTCATCGGCTGCCCCTGTCCATCGCATGTCGTCTGATCCTCAGGTCACGACCTGCCGAGGCCGTGGCTGGTTCAGCGACCCTATCGGCCGTCCCGCTCGGCGACCGCGCACATCCCTGGTACGGATTCCAACCGTGGTTGGAAATCGCGCGGGGTCGGGAGGTGCGTGGCTGGCAAATGTCCACTCTGGTTGGAATCCGCGCGGCCCGGAATCCGCGCGGCCCGGAATCCGCGCGGCATGGGATCGTCCCTGCCGTGCACAACTCGGCCGTGGTTGGAAAACGTGCGGCCTGGCAGCGGGCGACGGGCGGGCAACGAAAACGGGGCCGTCATCGACGAGCGACAACGGCCCCGCTTGGGGGTGATCGGTCGACGGGCGACCGATCG
Organism: Microlunatus sp.; assembly: GCA_036566865.1. Lineage (GTDB taxonomy): Bacteria > Actinomycetota > Actinomycetes > Propionibacteriales > Propionibacteriaceae > Microlunatus. Next base: position 34,701 of record DATCVL010000267.1, on the reverse strand, counting down.
CTCAGCCTTGCTCGGCCAGTTGGAACTGCACGTCGCCGGCCTCGGTGACCTGGGCGTCGAGGACCTTGTCGTCGAGCACCTGCGAGGCGCTCTCCTCCAGATAGACCTTGGCTTCGCCACTCTCCACGAGCGTGTCTCCGGGCTCGGGCGACGGCACCGCCGAGATGGCGAATGCCCCGTCGGTCGGGCCGCTGATCCGCAGGCCTGCGTCCTCGGCCTGGATCTGCTTGTCGACGATGGTGGTGACGATGGTGCTGGCGTTCTCGGTGAGGGTGAGCATGAACTCTCCTTCCGTAGTGAACAGGTCCGTCCCACCGTCCCCTGCCCGGCCGCCACACTCAAATGCGGTTCCACCCAGTGGGATCAGGTTGACAGCACCACCGGCGACGAGGACCCTCCCGAGTCGGACGGGTCAGCCCGCGATCACACCGACGAACAGCCACAGTCCGCCGACCAGGCCGAACAGCAAACCGGCCGCGATCGCAACGACGGCTCCGGTCAGTCCTGAGTGCGCCCCGCGCGACACCTGACCATCCCGCGGGTCGGCCGGATTCACCAACACCTCGACCGGGAACGGGAAGCTCTTCAAGGTGCCGCCGGAGACTCCGTACGGATTGCGCGCCGTCCGTTGTACGCCGTGGTTGTCGATCCAGCGCAGCATCCAGAACTGGATCGAGCTGTCGTTGCCGGACTCCCAGACGTAGTCGAATGCCTCACCGGGATAGCGCAGCCAATGCTGCCGTCGCCGGCGTACCTTCACGATCGACCGGATCCCGAAGATCATCAACAGCACGCCGACAACCAGGAACACCAACGGCACCAGGTAGGACCCGATCAAGGTGTCGGTCATCGCCAGCGCTCCTTCATGATCATCTTGGTACGGGGCCGGGCGCGTTCAGCAACACGCGCGGGCCGGGCGTCAGCCGATCGTACGATTCCGACCGGCCAACGCGCCGCTGATGCCCTGGGCGACCGTCAGTCCGATCAGCAAGATGATCACCGGCACCCAGCTGCCGGTGGCGCCGCGGATCGCGCCGGCGGCGATCGGTCCGCAGGCCGCGAGCAGATAGCCGATGCCCTGCGCCATCCCGGACAGCCGGGCGGTGTCGCGCGGGTTCCGGGTCCGCAACCCGATCAACGCCAGGGCCAGCGCGATCGCGCTGCCCGAGGTCATGCCGGCGAAGATCATCCAGAGCGCGGTCAACTGAGGTAGCAGCAGGATGCCCAACAGGGCGACCACCATCGGTGCGGCGACCATGATCGCGATCAGCCGCTGATCACGCCGCCGACTCATCAGCAGACTGACACCGAAGGCCGCACCGATGCCGACCAGTTGGTAGACGAAGAGATGGGCGCCCGAGGTGCCGGCGGGGACACCCCGGTCGGCCTCCATCGACGGCAGCCAGTTCACCAGCGTGTAGAAGACGGTCGATTGCAGTCCCATGTGCAAGGTGACCTGCCAGGCCAGCGCCGAACGCAACATCGGCCTCGCTGTGGCCCGGTCGGCAGCCGCGCTTCGTCGACCATGATCAACAGACCGATGATCAGCACCGCGTTGGTCAACCGAGGCAATCTCCGAGGATCCATGATCAACAGGAGCATGATCAACAGCTGTTTGGCCGGGCAGCGGCGGCAGGCTGGACACCCGGCGCATCCGGGCCGCCCAGACCACCAGCGCCAGCACGGCCGGGACGATCCAGATGCCGATCGCGATACGCCAGCCGCCGATCGCCCACGCTGCGATCGGCACCGACAACCCGGATGCCAAGGCAGCAAAGGTGTTCATGGTCGCGGTGTACGACCCTGTCAGCCGAGGGATGTGGCCGGCGAAGTCCCTCTTCACCACCGCCGGCACCAGCACATTGCCCACCGCGACGCCGACGCCGATCCCGACCGTACCGACCCACAGCAGGCCGGGCACCGGCAACGACCGCAGCAGCAGTCCCAGCGCCAGCACGCCGAGCGCGATGAACACCATCCGATCGGTACCGAACCGTCGAGCAGCCAGCTGGCTCAACGGCGATACGCCGGCGAAGGCCAGCAACGGCAGCGCGGCCAGCAGGCCGAGGGCGCCGGAACCGAGACCGGTGTCAAGGCCGATCTGGCGGAGCACCGGTCCGACCGCGGTGATCGCCGGGCGCAGGCAGGCTGCCACCAGCAATACTCCGAGCACCGCCAGCACGGCGCGGCCACGGGTATCGACCAGCACGTCGCCGCGCTGGGTGCTGGTGTTGATGTCGGTGATCCTCCGGTTGGCGGGCGCTCGTGAGGTGTCTCAGAGCAGAGGTGTCGAGCTGCCGGTCCGGGGGTCCCGACCGACCGATCGGCTCAGCCGATGTAGCCCTCCACCTCGGAGGCCGGCCGTACCGTCGCCTGATCGGCATCCCCACCGGCATCGCGCAGCGCTCGACGCTGCCGCAGCAGGTCCCAGCACTGATCGAGCTCGGTCTCCAGCGCGGTCAGCCGCGCATGCTCGGCCTCACTCCCGATCTCTGATTCGGCGCGTTGTTCCCGCAATTGCCGTTCCTCATCGACCAGTTCGTGGATCCGGTCCAGGATCTCTTGTCCGTCCGCCATGATCATCTCCTCGCTGGATGAGGCCATTCTGGTACACACCCCTGGGCGCACGAAAGTACGCACCGGCCGCGTCGCGGGCGTGCTCGCCGGAACCGGAAAGGGCTCTCGGAGCGACGAGTACGAGCGTCGACGGACCGGTTGGACGGCCTCGTCAGCGGCGGCTGGACTCGCCGGCCGGGCTGACGTGGTCGGTGGCCTCGGCCCAGAGGTCGGCCTCGGCGGTCTTGCGGTTGTACTGCCGAACCAACACGGCGACCCCGCCGGCGACGGCCAGGGCAAACAGAAGCTTCTTCATTCCGCCACCCTATGCCGCCCTGACCTGCTGTTTCGGCCGACGGCTGCCGGAAACGACATTCGGATCCGACTGTCTTCCGAGTAGGCAGGGCGGATTTCAGACCGCAGTCAGATGGGCCACGTACGGTGATCCGCCTACGCTGGCCGGGTCATGACGTACCCGCCGGATCCGACTCCCAGCTCGTCCGGGCATCCGGTCACACCGGGCCCGACGACGGTCGAGTCGACCCAACTCGCGGACCGCGAGCGGCGCTGGATGTTCGATCTGATCACCGGGCTGCTGTTGACCGGCTTCTGCGGCGTCTTCTACGCAACCCGGCCGACGATCCTGCTGGCCTCGTTCACCCTCACCCTGCCGTGGATCATCCGGCGACGGTATCCGCGGGTCGCGCTGGCGGTTGCCACTCTCGGCGCCATCGGCCTACTGGCGGCCTCAGAACAGCCGGCGCTGGCGATCATCGCGGTTCCGATGATGATCTACACGTACGCGCGGTGGTCGGACCGGACGCTGGCCCGGCTCGCCCTCGGCCTCGGTCTGCTCGGCTCGCTGCTCGGCCCCCTGCGTTGGGTCGTGGTCGGGTCCTCGATGCGCGAGGCGGTGGCCCAGGTCGGCGTGCTGATGATGACGGTGTTGGCCTGCGCCGGCATGGTCTGTCTGGCGTACGTGCTCGGCAGCCGCCGCCGGGAGCGGGCGGAACGAGTCGCCCAATCGATCGAGGCCCGGATCGAGCGCGAGCGGCTGCTGGCGGCCGAACGCGACCAGCGCGCGCGGGTGGCCACGATCAACGAACGCAATCGGATCGCCCGCGAACTGCACGACATCGTCGCTCACTCGCTGTCGGTGATCGTGGTGCAGGCCGAGGGCGGCCGGGCGCTGGCCGCCAAGCGGCCGGAGAAGGCACCGGAGGTGTTGGGCACGATCGCCGACACCAGCCGGGAGGCGCTGAGCGAGATGCGGCAGATGGTCGGACTACTGCGCAGCGGGGCCGCTCCGGGCGAGCGACCCGCCGACGGCAGTTCCGACGGGTATCTGCCGACCCCCGGCCTTGATGACCTGCCCGAGCTGGTGGCCCGGACCGCCGACCACGTGAACCTGACCGAGTACGGCGCCCGGCCGGTGGTCGGGCAGGCGCTCGGGCTCACCGTCTATCGGGTGGTTCAGGAATCGCTGACCAACGTGCTCAAGCACGGCGGGCCGTCCGCACGGGCCGCGGTCGGCGTCACGTACGCGCGGAACGGGATCGGCATCCGGGTGATCGACGACGGCGTGGGCGCGAACGCCAGCAGCGACGGCAAGGGGCACGGCCTGCGCGGGATGCGGGAACGGATCGCCCTTCATCACGGCAGCCTGGCCGCGGGCCCGCGTACCGAAGGTGGATTCGAGGTGCTCGCCTGGTTGCCCTTCCCGCAGCTCGGCGCACCGGCGACACCGCCTCCCGGTGCGATGCAGCCGCCCGGACCGGGACCCCAACAACCCCGGCCCCAACAAACCCGGCCCCACCAACCCGGGCCGGCACGGTCGGCCCGACCGGGCCGACCGACACAACCGGTCCAGCAGGTCCCGGCCCGTCCGACGCAACCGAGCCAGGTCCCGTCCCGGCCGACGCAGATCCAGCAGCCCCGACCAGCCCCGGCGCAACCGCTACGGTTCGGATCGGCGCCGGCCGAGCCGGTTCGGCCGACCGGGCCGACGGCATACCCGGCCAGCCGGCCGACCGCGGTGGAACCAACCGCCGTGATCCCGATCGCCGACGAGCCAACTCAGGTGCTGGCGACCGACGACACCGAACCGACCCAGGTGCTCGCCACCGACAACGAGCCGACGCAGCAGATCCCGACCACCTCGAACCGGACAGGATGATCAACAACCCGATGGACATCAACCGAACCGCTGCCACGACCTTGCCCGGCACCCGGACCCGGGGATCCCACGCGTGAGCACCAAAGTCTTCCTCGCCGATGATCAAGGACTGGTCCGCGGCGGCTTCCGGATGCTGATCGAAGCAGAAGATGATCTTGAGGTGGTCGGTGAGGCCGCCGACGGCGCCGGCGCCGTCAAGCAGCTTCAGCAACGGCCGGCGGACGTGGTTCTGATGGACATCCGGATGCCGATCATGGACGGGGTGGAGGCGACCCGGCGGCTGGTCACGGCGGGCTCGCCGACCCGGGTGTTGATCTTGACCACATTTGATCTTGATGAGTACGTGTTCGCCGCGCTGAAGGCGGGTGCGGCCGGCTTCCTGCTCAAGGATGCCCGGCCGGAGGAGTTGTTGTCGGCGATCCGTAGCGTGGCCGGCGGCGACGCGGTGGTCGCGCCCAGCGCGACCCGACGGTTGCTGGCCCATGTGGTCCAGGCGCTGCCCGGCGACACCGCCGGTCAGCACGACGATAAGGTCAATCTGCTGACAGCCCGCGAGGTCGAGGTGCTGCAGCAGATCGCGGCCGGTGCGACCAACGCGGAGATCGCAGGCAACCTCTACATGGCAGAGGGCACCGTGAAGACCCACATCGGTCGCCTGCTGGCGAAGCTGGACTGTCGGGACCGGGTCAGCCTGGTCCTGTTCGCATTCGAGGCCGGCCTGGCCGACCCCTATCCGCGCTGACCGACCAAGATCAGTAACGCTCGCCGCGTCCGAAGTCCGCCTTCCGGATCAGGGCGTGGATTCCGGTGGTGCGGTCGACCACCTGCGAGACCTCGAAGTCGCTGGCCGCACTGAGATAGGCGTACGCCACGGGCCCGGCGAGGCCCAGATCCTCGGTGAGGAAGGCGAGTGCATGACGCACCGCCGTCTTCATGGCCACATCGAGGCTGACCTCGTTGCCGCCGTTCTCCGGTCCGTCGGGATCGGACAGGCCGATCGGGATCCAGTAGTCCTCGGTCTCGGCGAAGGGATAGTCGAAGGCTGCCTTGGGCGCACCCTTCGTACCCTTGGGCACCACGGTCAACCGGAAGGTCGACCGCAACGACCCCTCCATCGCCGTCAGCGCCACCTCACCATCGCCCTGGACCATGTGCGGATCACCGGTGAAGAACATCGCGCCCGGCACCTGCACCGGCAGGTAGAGCGTCGACCCGACACCAAGATCATTGATGTCGATGTTGCCGCCGGCATCGGTCGGTGGCACCGAGTCGACCAGGGCCGACGTGTCCCTGGCGACGCCCATGATGCCCATGAACGGCGCCAGGTCGAAGCTGACCGGCACGTCGCCGGGAAGTCGTCCCTGGTAACCGCCACGGTCCTTGATCACCTCGGTGAAGACGCTGACGTTGCCGCCCTGATTGAGGTACGGCGCAAATTCGGGTACGCCGCGGAAGGCCTCCGGGTACTCGCCCGGCAGGGCGCCCTTTCCCTCCCGGTTGGAGACCACCCCGTACGGCACCCGCAGCTTCAGGTCCAGCGTTTCGATCTTCAGCACGTCCCCGGGCCGGGCGCCCCGGACCGCGATCGGTCCGGTCACCACATGCGGACCCGGTCCGTCATGATCGGCGCCGGCAGCGACCGCAACGGCGTCGGCCAGGACCTGCGACTCCCGTACCCCGAACGAGGTGAAGTAGTCCAGCGGATCCTTGCCCTGGTCCTCCAGGACGCCCTCGTGCGAGATGGTGTCGATGGTGACCACTGATCCGGAGTCGACCTGCGCCACCGGCTTGCTCGAGGCACGAGTCGGCAACTTGCCCCAGTAGACCTCGTCGGCGCGAGCCGGCACGTACGTCCCGCGGATGGATCCCTTGCCCGGTTGAAGAATGGGCAGCCCGGGCCCACCGACGGACCTGCGGTGCGGTGTGGCCGCCGCTGTCTCGACAACGCCGGTACCGGCGGCTCCGGCCAGTGCCACCGCACTGGCCGCCCGCAGCAGGCCCCGGCGGCCGATCCCGGCGCGCAGCGTTCGGGCCGCGACCTCCGGATCGACCTGCTTCGGATCGTCGCCATCGAGCTGTCCGCTGTTGATCATGGCTCGGAACCTAACGAGGCCGCATTGCGGTCGGGTGAGGCCACGTTGCGCGGGTGTAACAGCCGCGGCCGCGACCACCGTGGTCGGACCCGGTCCACCCGTGGTCCGACACCGCCGCGAGGACCCCGGCACCGCGCTCCGATGCCGGCGGTGGCTGATCTTCGTAACGTCGTGCACGGTCGGGATCGCCCGGCCCGCCAAGTCGAGAAGGGAATGCCGATGACCGTGCGAGTGGTCACTCCGCCTCAAACCCGGGTCTGTGCCCGGGCCGACGATCTGATCAAGGTGTACGGCAGCGGCGACACCGCGGTGCGGGCGCTGGACCGGGTCAGCGTCGCCTTTCCGGCCGGCAGCTTCACCGCGATCATGGGACCGTCGGGCTCCGGCAAGTCGACCCTGATGCATTGCCTGGCCGGGCTGGACGCGCCGACCAGCGGCAAGATCATGATCGGCGACACCGAGATCACCGGACTGTCCGACCGCCGGCTGACCACGATCCGACGCGATCGGGTCGGCTTCGTCTTCCAGTCCTTCAACCTGCTGCCGACACTGACCGCGCGGCAGAACATCCTGTTGCCGCTCGATCTTGCCGGCCGCCGGGCCGACCAGCAGCGCTTCACCTCCCTGGTGACATCGCTCGGCCTGGAAGATCGGCTCGGCCATCGTCCGAGTGAGCTCTCCGGCGGACAGCAGCAACGGGTGGCCATCGCCCGTGCCCTGGTCACCGGACCCGACGTGGTGTTCGCCGACGAACCGACCGGTGCGCTGGACTCGCGAACTGCCGCGACCCTGCTGGACTATCTGCGTACGTCCTGCCGCGAGCTCGGTCAGACCATCGTGATGGTGACCCACGACCCGATCGCCGCTTCCTACGCGGACCGAGCACTGCTGCTCAGCGACGGCCGGATCACCGACGCGATCGACGCTCCGGACACCGACGCCGTACTCGCCGCGATGAAGCGACTGGAGGCGTGATGTCGGCTGCTTCGATCTCTGCCACTCCAACCAGGCGGGTCATGATCAACACCGCTCTGACCCAACTCCGCCGGCATCCGGGGCGCATCGTCGCGGTCCTGCTGGCCGTGATGATCAGCGTCGGCTACCTGACCGCGACGCTGGGCTTCCTGGCCACCGAGACTGCTGCGATCGGCCGACAGATCACCGCCCGCACTGCGGGCGCGGACGTCGTCGTGAGCTCGGACGAGTTGTCCGCCGAGCAGATCCGGCGGAGTCTGCGGACGACCCGGCAGACGCCCGGTGTCGCCGCCGCCGAGCTCAGCTATCAGGTCTACGGCAGCGTCGATCAACGATCCACCATCGAAGTACAGAACGTTCCCGATCTTGATCAACTTCGCTGGGCCGAGCTGACCTCCGGTGGGTGGCCTCGCAACAACCGGCAGATCGCCATCGGCAGGACCGCCGCCGAGCAGCAGAACCTCGGGGTCGGCGGCACGATCAGCATTGATCTTGGAAACGGGCCGAAGTCGTACACCGTCAGTGGCATCACCGAGGAGCAGAAGTCGCTCTTCTCCGGCAACCTGCAGACCGCCTTCGTTCGCTCCGCCGCCATCGATCCGAAGCAGGCCACGGCCGACATCCTGGTGATCGGGAACGGCTCCACCTCTCCCGAGCAGCTCGCCCAGCGCATCGATCAGCGGCTCGGCGCCAAGATCACCGTGCAGACCTCGTCGGCGTACAGCCAAGATCAAGTCCGGGACATGGCCAAGGGCGCCGACATCTTCCGCAACCTGCTGTTGATCTTCGGCTGTATCGCACTGCTGGTCGGAACCATCCTGATCGTCAACACCTTCCTGATCTTGCTCGCCCAGCGACGACGTCAGATCGGATTGCTCCGTGCGGTCGGCGCCACCGGATCGCAGGTGCGGCGCAGCCTCCTGTTCGAGGCGCTGATCACCGGGGTGGTCGGCAGCCTCCTCGGTATCGGCCTCGGCATCGGTGTCAGTGCCATCGCCGCCGCCATCACCGGCTCCCTGACGACCGGTCTGGTGGTGCCACCGACGGTGGCGATCGCCGCCCTGGTCGGCGTACTGGTGACCGTGCTGGCCGCGATCGGACCGGCACGCCGTGCTACCCGGGTCAGTCCGCTGGAGGCGCTTCGACCGGTCGAGGACGCCGCCGGCGCCCGGCGCGGTTCGGTGATCAGCGGTGTGATCGCAGCCTTGCTCGCGCTGGCGGGCGGCGGTCTGATCGCGCTCGGGCTGCGGGGTGGCGTACAACCGTTGCTGGTCTGCATTGCCGGCTCGGCTCTGCTGGCCGTTGCGGTGCTGATCGGGGTGAAGATCTACTTCCCGATCCTGCTGCGCCTGATCGGCTTGACCGCGGCACCGCTGGGCCCGGTCGGGCGGCTGGCCAGGTCCAACACTGCGCGCAATCCCGGCCGCGCGGCGGCCACCGGCGCGGCGCTGATGCTGGCCACAGGTCTGATCGTCACACTCCAGGTCGGTTCGGCCAGCGTCAAGGCCAGCACCAGCGCGGCTCTCGATCAGCACTACCCGGTGGATGTCACAGTGTCGGCAACCGAGGGCAAGCTGCCCGCCGACCTGTCCGGCCGGATCTCCAAGATCAACGGCATTCAGGACGCCGTGGTGCTCGATTCGGCCATGATCACCGTCAAGGCCGATGGCCAATCAGCGCAGAAGGTGCGGGTGCTGGCCGGTGATCACACCGACTCCGTGATCAACCCCGGCGCCGGGCAGGTCCCGGACAACCGATTGCTGCTGGACCCGGTGCTGGCCGAATCGATGGGGATCGCCAGCGGGGATCAGGTGACACTGACGTCGGGGACGACCCATCGGACCCTGACCGCCGAACGGAACCGGATCGCCGCCGACTACATCGGCGTTCTCGCCCCGTCGACGATGTCCGAGCTGGCACCGAACGCCGAGCCCGGCGCGGTCTGGGCGAAGGCGGTGCCGTCGGCCAGCATCACCAAGATCAACTCCGCGCTGAACAGTCTGCTCGAAGATCAACCGGAGTTGCAGCTGAGCGGATCGCTGACCCAGAAGGCGGCGTACGAGACCCTGCTGGACACGCTGCTGACCATCGCGACCATCCTGCTCGGCGTCGCTGTCCTGATTGCTCTGATCGGTGTCGGCAACACGCTGGGACTCTCGGTGATCGAACGGAGTCGGGAGTCGGCACTGCTGCGCGCCCTCGGCCTGCAACGCCGACAGTTGCGGCTGATGCTGGCCATCGAGGCGGTGCTGCTCGCCTTTGCCGGCGCTGCGGTCGGCATCGTTGCGGGTGCCTTCTTCGGCTGGGTTGGTTCGGCGGCGGTCGGCAGCGAACTCGAGTACACCACCACCTACTTCTCGATGTCGGTCGAGCAGACCGTCGCGGTCGCCCTGATCGCGGTCATCGCCGGAGTCCTGGCCTCGGTGTTGCCGGGCCGCCGAGCTGCCCGAGCAACCCCGGTCGACGCCCTCGCCGAGACCTGACCACCGGAGGTCAGCCGCGGCGGACGGTGAAGTGCTGCACCTGCGGCGGTTCGGTCGGGTTCAGGCTGATCTCGCAGCGCAGCGAACCGTCGCGGCCGGGCACGGTCCAGCTCAATTGGGCCGGGGTGCGGCTGGACGGTGCGGCGTGCAGCAGCGGCAGCACCTCGTCGGCAAGATCAACTTCGGCCGTCAACTCGGCGATCTCGTGCCGGCGTCGAGACAGCGGTTCGTCCAGATCTATGTTGTCGGCGAAGAGCTCGCCCGCAACCGCATCGTCCCAATCACGCAGCAGCCGCTCGATGCTCAGCCGGGCGGCCGTGGTCTGCGGCCACAGCATCGGTTCGGCCTCCGGGCGGATGATCTCGTCCAAGATCAACGAGAGTGCCGCGGTGGTCGGTCGCATCGGTTGGGAGTAGCGGGCATTCTCGAAGGCGAGCACTCCGACCCCGCTGCTGGTGTGCCAGCGCATGTGCGCGCCGTAACCGGGATAGCCACCGGAGTGCGCGACGATCCGACCGTGCCGCGGATGCTCCTGGACGACCAGCCCGAGTCCGTAGCCATTGCGTCCCGGTCCACCCTCGTACGGGGTTTGGACGGCCTGCATCAGCTGCCGGCTCAACCGACCCAGCGGTTGATCATGATCATCTCCGCGGGCGAAGGCGGACGACAACCAGCCGATCCAGTCGACCAGACCGGAGGCGGACGCGAAGACTCCGCCGATCGGTGAGAAGGCTCCTGGACCGGAGAACGGCAGAGACTCCCAGGCGTCGGCCGTCCGACGATGGCCGACGGCAACGCCATCAACGCCGTCAAGATCACGTTGGTAGCCGATCCCGTGCAGGCCGAGCGGCTTGATCAGCTCGTCGGTGACGAAGTCGATGTAGTTGCGTCCGGTCACCGTTTCGATCACCGCACCGAGCATCGCGAAGCCGAGGTTGGAGTATTCGTACCGCGCACCGGGCCGGGAGATGAAGCGAATGCCTCGGGCCAGCAACGCCCGGAATTCCTCTGTGGACATCGATTCCTGCCGATCGGCCCACGGATCGTCGGTCGGCAGACCGCCTGCCATCCCGGCCAGCTGGCGCAGTGTCGGAGCCTCTGCCGGAGCTCCGTCCGGGCCGATCATCGGACCGATCCTCAGGTGGCGATCGACCGGATCATCGAGCACGACCAGCCCACGTTCGACGGTGATCATCAACGCTGCCGCGGTGAAGCTCTTGGTGCAGGACGCGATCCGGAAGGCGGTGTCGACGGTGGGCGCCGGGCCGTCGTGGTAGCTCGTACCGAAACCACCGGAGTAGGCGATGCCGTCCCGATCGAAGACGGCGAACAAGGTCGCGGGCGTCGTCTTCTGCTCGACCCGGTCGGCATACAACGCCTCGACGGCTGCCCTGGTGTCGCCGAGGTGATCGTTCGCGTACGCCATCAATGACTCCCCTTCCTGATCAATCAGTGCTGCGATTGCCGGGCCCATCCTGCCAGTCGAAGTCGATCATCACCCGGAGGTTCGAACCCTCACCGGCGTGCCGATCGGCAGGCCGGCCAACTCTCCGGCCGGCACTTCGAGCATTGCGTCGACCGGTCCGGGCGATTTCCAAACCGGGCAGTCCGACTCCTTCTCGGTGCGGCAGGGCTGCAGGGTGCGTACGGCGGTGACCGCATCATCGGCGACCCAGGCGACATCCAGCGCGACCCGGGTGTCGGCCATCCACACCTGCTGGCTGGAATGGGGGTCGAAGACGAACCACATCCCGGTGCCTTGCGGTACCTGGTCCCGATCCGACAGGCCGTCTCGTTGCTGCCGAGCCGATTCGGCAACTTGCACCCGGAAGTCCCGATCACCGACCGTCACCACCGCACGGTCCATCTCCGTCACACCGCAGCCGGCCGTGAGCAGCAAGACGTGCGCAAGCATGATCAACTTCTGCGAGCGGATCCGACCGGAGCGCCGCCGTCCATGATCATCAGCGCTCGCTCGGTCGGTCCGAGTGTTGACCGGGTGATCAACCTCTCGGTCATTCACCGGTTCACCACTGCTGGACGGCTTTCAGGTAGCGCTGGTTGACCGCGGTCTGCACGCGATGACTGATCGGTCCGCCCAGCCGGGCCAGCAGGCTGGCATTGCGGGAGAACGCCGTCAGCCCGAACCTGATTTGATCATGGTCGAGGAGTTCCACCAGGAACCGCTCTTCCCCGACCTCGGGATGCCCCGGCAGCGTCCCGTACGCAAATCCGACCCGGTCCGGCTCCTCGATCAGGTAGACGATCCGGCACCGGGTGCGTACCGGAAACGGGCCGAAGCGCAGGGTCGCGATCAACACCGCCGACTCGACCACTCGCCGGTGGGACACCTGCATCCGCAACCCGGCCCCGAGCTGCACTCCCCAACCCAGCAACCGATCGGCAACCCGCTCGTACCGCTCGCGCCCGCCCGGCAACACAACCTGCCGGCGTAACACGCGGTATCCGGCTGGAAGTTGATCATGCCGAGTAGCGCCGACCTCCGGATAGCTGTACGGCGCCGACGCCAACGCCCCGATCATCGAGGAAGGCAGCAGCTCGAGCTCAGCCGACATCAGCGCTCCTTCCGGCCCGGCGCCAGACCCGGATCACGATAGCGACCCGCGGTCGGTGCCGATCGGGCGAGTCGGCGATCGGCATCGCTCCACAGGGATCGGCTCCTGGCTACCGTCGGTGCCATGACGACTGTTCATCCAAGCGCATGGATCGCACCTACTGCTGTTGTCACCGGGGATGTCACGATCGGGCCGCGCTGCCGGGTCCTGCACGGCGCCGTACTGAATGGCGACGCCGGACCCATCCGACTGGGCGAAGACGTCCTCATCATGGAGCAGGCGCTGCTGCGTGGCCGCGCACAGCACCCGTGCTTGCTGGGCGATGCGATCCTGGTCGGCCCGCACACCCATCTGAACGGGGTCGTGGTCGAGGATGAGGTCTTCATCGCGACCGGCGTGTCCATGTTTCCTGGCGCCCGCGCCGGCTATCGATGTGAACTGCGGATCAACTCGGTGCTGCACGTGAACTCTCACCTCGAGCCGGAAACCGTCCTGCCCATCGGCTGGATAGCTGCCGGACGTCCCGCCCAGCTGTTCTCCCCCGATCAACACGATGCGTTGTGGCAGGTCCAGGAAGAGTTGGACTTCCCCCGCACGGTTTATGGGGTGGAACGCGGCACATCCATGCGCGAGATCATGCGGCAGCAATGTGAGGCCTACGGACCCAACGGCCCAGCCCATGAGTGACGAACCGGTAAGCCCGCCCGAGACCCGGGCTCATGACGGTGCAGCCTGACGGGCATGGTGAAGCAAGGTGAGAACGGCGATACCCCACGGCTCCCCGACAACCCGTATGTTGATCAGGTCGGTGCCGCGAGCGTGGACGACTTCCGCTCATGTCGGAGGGACGGCGTGTGGATATTCGAGACCTGAGCGATCTTCGCACTGCATGGTGCATCCATGTCGTTGCGACGTTGCGAATTGCTGATCACCTGGCTGCCGGCGTTTCCGATCTCGAGGAGCTGGCCTCGGCGGCCGAGTGCGACCCAGATGCCCTGCGTCGTGTGCTGCGACATCTGGCCGGCCACGGTGTGTTCACCGAGAACGGGACCGACCGGTTCGACCTGAACGATCCTGCCCGGCAACTGTTGGACGAGTCGCTGCGCAGTTACCTCGACCTGGACGGCGTCGGTGGCCGGTTCGCGCATGCGTGGGGAACGTTGCTTCCGGCGGTGCGAACCGGTAGACCCGCATACGCCGAGCGGTTCGGGCTGCCCTTCTGGCAGGACCTGGACGCGCACCCCGAACTTCGTGACGGTTTCGACGCCCTGATGGGACCGGTCGGACACGGACCGCCGGACCCGGAGGTATTGCTGGCCGGCGACTGGCAGACGGTGCACTCGATCGTGGACGTCGGCGGTGGAACCGGCTCGCTGCTGGCGGCAATCCTTCAAGCACATCCGCAATCACACGGCACGTTGGTCGACCTCCCCAGGACCGTCGCCAACTCGGCCGCGGTCTTCGCTGCCGCCGGCGTCCAGGATCGGGTGACGGTGGTGGGACAGAGCTTCTTCGATCCTCTACCGTCAGGCGCTGACCTCTACCTGCTGAGCGGAGTGCTCAACGATTGGCCGGAAGCCGAAACCGTACGGATCCTGGCGCGCTGCGCCGAAGCCGCAATACCGTCAGCCGGTCGAGTAGTGATCCGCGGCGGAGTATCGCCGGACGAGTCCCGCAGTGATGAGTTGACCGTGGAGCTGGTGCTGCTCGGCGGCCAGAACAACGCCCTCCCCAAGTTCCGCCAGCTCGCCGCCGCAGCTGCCCTCGAAGTGACTGCCGCCGGACAGACCCCCTCCGGCAGATTCGTCGTCGAATGCCGACCGTCGTCCGGCTAGTCGGTCAACCTCTGACGACACCTCAGAAGACAAGAAACCCCGGACGCGAAGGCGTTCCGGGGATTGATGCGGTGGGCCTAACTGGACTTGAACCAGTGACCTTTGCCTTATCAGGGCAACGCTCTAACCGACTGAGCTATAGGCCCGCGTGCGTGACGCTTGGAGGATCGAGAACCGGTCCGACGTGCTGCGCCGAAGCGCAACGGTAGCCCATCGGACCGGATCACTTCAAATCGAGCGACCGGCCTCGACCTGTCGGCGTCGGAGGCGCTTTCGGCGCATTCCGACGCGGACAGGTCGGTGGCCTGATCAGTCTTCGGCGAGGGTGACTTCGAGGCCGCCGAGCATGGTCGCGGCCAGGTTGTAGAGGAACGAGGCCAGGGTCGCCAGGGCGGTGAAGATCACCACGTCGATACAGGCCAGGAACGCGGTCACACCCATCACCTTCTGGGTGTTCACGTAGTCCTCGATCCGGAACGGGGTGGTGTCACCGGGGCTCTGCAGCACACTGCCGACGATCGAGTCGACCGAGGAGAAGAGCCCGGACGAACCGATCACCAGCCAGACCGCGTACACCGCGACCACCATCACGATGCCGGCGGCAATGGAGAACAGGAACGAGGTCTTCATCACCGACCATGGATCCAGCCTCGACAGCCGCAACCGCGCGGTCCGGGTGCCCCGTGCCGTGCCCGGCTTGGGCTTCTCCTTCTTGGCCGGCACCACCGACTGCTGCTGCGGCACCACGGCGGTCGCCTCGGCGTCGGTGTCGGTGTCGTCCTTCTTGGCCATCAGATTCGACGGCTTGACTGCGCTCAGCGCACCGGTCGTCACGCTGGCGATCTTGGACGTCGGCTTGTCACCGGCCGAGGCCGGGCTGCTCGCCGACTGGGACTTGTTCACCGGAGCCTGGGTCTTGTTCGCGGCGGACTGCTTGCCGCCAGCCTTGGCGGCCGGCTTGCTCGCCGCACCGGCAGCTCCGTTGGCAGAGCCCGCAGCGTTTCGTCCCGGAGCAGCGTTCTTGGCCTGCCCCGAAGACTTCGCGTCGGCCGGCTTGGCCGGGGCCGGCTTCGCCGATTCAGCAGCCTTGGCCGGCTTGGCAGCACCGGGCTTGGCGTTGCCGGGAGCAGCTGCCGGTTTCGCGGTGCTGCTGCCGTTGGCAGAACCACCGCCGTTTCCGTTGCTGCCGGCCGAGCCATTGCCCGTCGAACCACTGCCCGTCGACCCGTTGCGCCGCGTACGACCGGCCCGACTCGCTGCCGCGGCGGCATAGAAGTCGTCCCCACCGGCAGGCGCACCCGAGGTACTGCTCCGGTCAGTGGTCGTCGGGCCGGAGGCCGCTTCGGGTCCCCTGCTTCGTTCGCTCACTGGTTATTCCTCCGGTTCATCCTGATCGACGTCCGTGGTCGCTTCCGAGGTCGTCGCTTCCGACGTGCTCGATTCTGCCTGCTCAGTCTCGTCGACCGTGGCGGACTCGCCCTCCACGATTCCAGATTCAGAGCCAGGATCCGAATCACTCGCCGTGGCGCCCTCGCCTCCGGCGTCGGCCGCCTCGTCATCCAACTCCGGCGTTGCCTCGGGATTCAAGGCGATCACCGCGACCGAGTCCCCATTGTTAACACCGACGAATTTCACGCCCATGGTGTCACGGCCCTTCACCGGGACCTCGGCGACCGCGCTGCGGGTGATCTGACCGCTGGCCTTGATGGCGATGATCTCGTCGTTCTCCCGGACCACCAGGCCGCCGACCAGCTCGCCACGCGAGTCGTTCAGCTTCATCGCCTTGATGCCGAGGCCACCGCGTCCCTGCTGCCGGTAGTTCGACACCGCGGTGCGCTTGCCGTAGCCGCCGTCGGTGACGGTGAAGACGAACCACTCCTCCTCGGCGCCCTCTTCATCCATCAGGTCCTGGCTGATCCGAGTCAGGCTGAGCAGCTCATCACCGTCGCGGAACTTCATCCCGGTGACACCCGAAGTCGCCCGACCCATCGGCCGCAACTGGGCGTCGTCGGCCGGGAAGCGGATTGCCTGGCCCTTCTTGCTGATCAACAGCACGTCGTCCTCGGCGCTGCACAGTTCGGCGCCGATCAGCTCGTCATCGTCGTCGCGGAAGTTGACCGCGATGATGCCGGCCTGTCGCGGGGAGTCGTACAGCGAGAGCTCCGACTTCTTCACCAGCCCTCGCTTGGTCGCCAGCAGCAGGTACGGCGCATCCTGGTAGCTGCGCAGCGTCAGCACCTGGGCGATCTCCTCGTCCGGCAGGAACGAGAGCAGGCCGGCCACGTGACCGCCGCGAGCATCCCGGTTGGCCTCGGGCAGCTGCCAGACCTTCGACCGGTAGACCCGACCCTTGTTGGTGAAGAACAGGATCCACTGGTGGTTGCTGGTGGCGAACAGGTGCACCACCTCGTCGTCGGCCTTCAGCGACGCACCGCGTACGCCCTTGCCGCCGCGCTTCTGCACCCGGTAGAGATCGGTGTTGGTGCGCTTGGCGTAGCCGCCGCGGGTGATGGTGACCACCACATCGTTGTCCGGGATGAAGTCCTCGGCACTCATGTCGCCGTCGGCGGTGATGATCTCGGTGCGCCGCTCGTCGCCGTACTTGTCCACGATCTCGGCCAGCTCGGTGCTGACGATCTGCCGCTGTCGTTCCGGCCTGGCCAGGATGTCCTGGTAGTCGGCGATCTCGATCTCGATCTTGGCCAGCTCGTCGATGATCTTCTGCCGCTCCAGAGCGGCCAGCCGGCGCAACTGCATGTCCAGGATGGCGTTGGCCTGGAGTTCGTCGATCTCCAGCAACTCCATCAAGCCGACCCGTGCCTCGTCGGTCGTCGGGCTGCGACGGATCAGCGCGATCACCTCGTCCAGCGCGTCCAGCGCCTTGACCAGACCGCGGAAGATGTGGGCGCGTTCCTCGGCCCGGGCCAGCCGGTATTCGGTACGCCGGCGGATCACGTTCAGCTGATGGGTGATCCAGTACGAGATGAACTGGTCCAGCCGCAGCGTCCGCGGCACCTCGTCGACCAGCGCCAGCATGTTGCAGCCGAAGGTGTCCTGCAGCTGGGTGTGCTTGTACAGGTTGTTCAGTACAACCCGGGGCTGCGCGTCCCGCTTCAACACGATGACCAGCCGCTGCCCGGTCCGCGCCGAGGAGTCGTCACGGATGTCGGCGATGCCGTTCAGCCGGCCGGCGTTGACCAGCTCGGCGATCTTCAGGCTGAGGTTGTCCGGGTTGACCATGTACGGCAACTCGGTGACGACCAGCTGGGTCCGGCCGCCCTTGTCCTCCTCGATGTCGACGACCGCGCGCATGGTGACCGAACCGCGACCGGTCCGGTAGGCATCGTCGATGCCCTTGCGGCCGACGATCAGCGCACCGTTGGGGAAGTCTGGACCCTTGACTCGTTCGATGGCAGCCTCGAGCAGATCCTCCTCGGTGGCCTCGGGATGCTCCAGGGACCACTGGACCGCCTCGGCGACCTCACGCATGTTGTGGGTCGGGATGTTGGTCGCCATACCGACCGCGATGCCGGTCGAGCCGTTCACCAGCAGGTTCGGGAAACGTGCCGGCAACACCACCGGCTCTTGGGTCTTGCCGTCGTAGTTGGGCCGGAAGTCGACGGTGTCCTCGCCGATGTCGCGGACCATCTCCATCGCCAGCGGCGCCATCTTGCACTCGGTGTAGCGCATGGCCGCGGCCGGGTCGTTGCCGGGGGAACCGAAGTTGCCCTGGCCGTCGACCAACGGGTAGCGCATCACCCAACGCTGCGCCAAACGGACGAGGGTGTCGTAGATGGCCGAGTCGCCGTGCGGGTGGTACTGACCCATCACCTCGCCGACCACCCGGGCGCACTTGTTCCAACCACGGTCCGGTCGGTAGCCCCCGTCGAACATCCCGTACAGGATCCGACGGTGCACCGGCTTCAAACCATCGGTCACGTCCGGCAGTGCCCGACCGACGATCACGCTCATCGCATAATCGAGATAGGACTTCTGGATCTCGTCCTGGAGGTCGATGGGCTCCAGCCGATCGTGCTGCGGAGGTGTGGTCTCAGTCATCGTGTTTCTCTCTACTTCCTAACCCAGCAAGGATTCTGAGCTACCCAGCCAGCGCCGGAGTGGACGGCAGGCGGCCACCGGACCCAGCGCTCGTTTCATGATCAACTTCAGATCCCGACATGCTCAGATGTCGAGGAACCGGACGTCCTTGGCGTTCCGCTGGATGAACTGACGCCGTTGCTCGACGTCCTCACCCATCAAGATCGAGAACATCTCGTCGGCGCGCGCCGCGTCATCCATCGTCACCTGCAAGAGAATCCGACCCTCGGGCGACATCGTGGTGTCCCACAGGTCCGACGCGTCCATCTCGCCCAGACCCTTGTAGCGCTGGATCGGGGCTTCCTTCGGCAGTCGCTTGCCGGACTCGTTTCCGACCCGCAGCAGGGCATCCCGCTCGGCGTCGCTGTAGGCCAGCTCGTGCGCGGAGTTGCTCCACTTGATCCGGTACAGCGGCGGCTGCGCCAGGTACACGTGACCAGCCTCGATCAGCGGCCGCATGAAGCGGAACATCAACGTCAGCAGCAAAGTACGGATGTGAGCGCCGTCGACGTCGGCGTCGGCCATCATCACGATCTTGTGATAGCGGAGCTTCTCGATGTCGAAGTCGTCATGAACTCCGGTGCCGAGGGCGGAGATGATCGCCTGCACCTCGTTGTTCTGCATGATCTTGTCGATCCGGGCCTTCTCGACGTTCAGGATCTTGCCGCGGATCGGCAGGATGGCCTGCACCCGCGGATCCCGTCCGCCCTTGGCCGAACCACCCGCCGAATCACCCTCGACGATGAAGACCTCGCACTCCTCCGGGTTGGTGGAGGAGCAGTCTGAGAGCTTGCCCGGCAGACCAGAGCGACCGAGCAGGCCCTTGCGGTCCCGAGCAGCGTCGCGGGCCTTCCGGGCGGCAACCCGGGCGACCGAGGCGGCGATGCCCTTGCGGACGATGTCCTTGCCCTCATTGGGATTCTGTTCGAACCAGTCGCCGAGCTTGTCGTTGACGATCTGCTGGACGAAGGACTTGGCCTCGGTGTTGCCGAGCTTGGTCTTGGTCTGCCCCTCGAACTGCGGGTTGGTCAGCTTGACCGAGATGATCGCGGTCAGACCCTCCCGTACGTCGTCGCCGGAGAGCCGGTCCTCCTTCTTCTTGATCATCCCCCACTGCTCGCCCCACTTGTTCACGGTGTACGTGAGCGCGGCCCGCAGACCCTCCTCGTGGGTGCCGCCCTCGTGGGTGTTGATCGTGTTGGCGAAGGTGTGCACCGACTCGGAGAAGGAGTTGTTCCACTGCATGGCCAGCTCGAGACCAAGATCATCTCGCTCGGCCTCGATGTCGATCACGGAGGCGTGCACCGGATCCTTCGAGGCCGTCAGGTACTTGACATAGTCGATCAGACCGTCTTCGTACTTGAAGGTGTCGGAGTGCTTCGCCCCGCCCTCGTCCGTACGGTCCTCGCGCTCGTCGTTGATCGAGATCGTCAGACCCTTGTTCAGGAAGGCCATCTCGCGCAGTCGGGTGGAGAGCGTCTCGTAGCTGTAGACGGTGCTCTCGAAGATGTCGTCGGCAGCCCAGAAGGTGGTGGTGGTGCCGGTCTCATCGGTCTCTTCGTGCCGCTCCAGCGGGCCGGTCGGCACGCCGTACTCGAAGCCCTGGGTCCAGCGGTAGCCGTCGCGCCTGATGTCCACCTCGTACCGCTTGGACAGCGCGTTCACCACCGAGGCGCCGACGCCGTGCAGACCACCGGACACCTTGTAGCCGCCGCCACCGAACTTGCCGCCGGCATGCAGCACGGTCAAGATCACGGTGACCGCCGGAATCTTCTCGGTCGGGTGCTCCTTGACCGGGATGCCGCGGCCGTTGTCGATCACCCGTACGCCGCCGTCGGCGAGCAGCTTGACCGCGATGGTGTCGCAGTAGCCGGCCATCGCCTCGTCCACGGCGTTGTCGACGATCTCCTGCACCAGGTGGTGCAGACCGCGTTCACCGGTCGATCCGATGTACATGCCGGGTCGCTTGCGGACGGCCTCCAACCCCTCCAGCACGGTGATCGAGTCCGCGTCATAGTCGTCCACCGGCGGTAGGCCGGGGGACGTCGGCGACGAGGTGTCGATCGAGTCTGTCGGGGAATCGGGAGTTGCCTGCGGCGTCTCGCCCATGTCGTTGTTCTCGGGGAGATCGTTGTCGGGGGTCTCGGTCACCGGTTCCAGGCTCCTGTCACACGTGGGCCGCCGAATACGACCCCTCGCGAGGGGACGTGCGGCGGCGCCAAGTTGCTTGCCACGGCCTGGGGCTAGGTGCCCGGCAGGCCGCTTCTTTCATGCCTTGTCCATATTACCGCGTGAATGCCGATTCCGGCCTCAGCAGAAGGTCAGAGTCGGCGCAGAAGTAGCCCTCAACGGGCCGCTAGCGCGGTTTGGCCGGTCCAGCAGGGCGGTACCCGTGGCCCCGTACGCGCTCGGGGGGCAGAACACGCCTCCTGGGCCGTTTTCGCCATCTGGAACCCCAACCGGTCGAACCGGATCAGCGGCGCTCGGCCAGCGCGGGTACGTCGTAACCCGGTTCCCGATCGTGATCGCCCGGATCCACGTATACATGCCGCTCTTGATCGATGTCGAACACGAACCGATCACCAACGTAACGGGTGACGACCAGTTGGACCGGTCGGTCGCGAGCGTCGAGCACGATCTGGCGCTGGACGATCAGCGCGGCGCCGACGGCGACATCCAGCAGCCTGGCCAATTCACCGTTCGCAGACTCAGCCGAAACGGTGCCCTTCGACCGCGCCGGATCACGACCGATCGCTGCCAGCGATGCGTACAGCGATCCGGTGGCGAGGTCTGCCTCCATCACCGACCGGCAGGCAAAGGGCAGCAGCACATCCTCGATCCCGATCGGCACGTCATCGCCCTTCAGCAGGCGACGCAGGACTCCGACCCGCTCCGAACGCGCCTGCCCGAGGTCGGCGTTCTCCTGCCGGGAGCCGGCCCGCAGGCTCGAGGCCAGCACGACGGCCGACGCTCGGCGCCCTTGCCGCTGCATGTGCTCGCTGAACGACAGCAGCCGAGTCACCCGTCGGTGCACCGGGTGCTCGGCGACATAAGTCCCGCTGCCGGAGATCCGATAGATCCGCCCCTCCCCGACCAGCGCATCAATGGCCCGCCGCGCGGTCATCCGGCTCACCTCGAACCGGATGCTGAGCTCACGATCACCAGGCAGCCGATCACCCGCAGACGCGGTCGCGAGCAACTCACGCAGATGCTTTTCGATCCGGACGTACGCCGGTGTCGGTCGGCCACTCATCCCCATACCTCCGGATCATCGCTCATCGACCGCGGTTACGAAGCAATCGGTATAGACAGCTTGCCATGATTGGTCTAGCCTCTTGCCGGTCAGTGAGTGGGAGTGGCCGACGGGCCACTCGCACCGAGGTCATTCGACGACGAACCCGAGGGGCCATGACCGTGGCGATCTTGCACCCGCGGAGACCGGTCCGACCGAGTCCGGTCGGGACATCAGCACCTGAGACGAAAGCCGGCGGACAGCGAACCTGCACTAAAACCTATCAAGCCACCAGACAACCTGGGTTTTAGGGTCACCCTCCGTCACCGAAGGACGAAAGGAACAATTCGATGTTCACAACTCCCGCGGGATCGCCATCCCGCTTCAGCCGCCGCAGCGCACTCCACTTGGCGGGCGCGATCGGGCTGGCGGGCGTTGCTGCCGGCTGCACCGACACCAGCGGCGTGTCTGCCGACGGTCCGTCCACCAAGGCAACGGTCGGTGACTTCCAGATCCCCGACTGGGCGGACGCACCGACCGCCGAGAGCACGCTGCGCTGGGTCGACAGCGGCGACCTCAAGGCCCTCTTCTTCAAGGCGTTCTTCGACGCGTACCAGCAGAAGTTCGACACCATCAAGGCCGACTACAAGGGCACCAACTGGAACACGATCCAGCAGAGCATCACCCTCGGCCTGCGCAACGGCACGGCGCCGGACGTCTTCCAGCTTCCGTCCACCATCTCCACCCCGGTCGCGGTCAAGCAGGGTTGGTTGCGCGCCTTCGACGACGTGTTGCCGGGTTGGTCACAGCTGAAGCCGAAACTGCCGGTCGGCATGATCGCGAACGGCGTGAACGAATTCGACGGCAAGACCTACACGCTGCCGATCACCCAGAACACGATCGGCACTCTGATCCTGCTCAACAAGGATCTGGCCGGCCAGGCAGGCATCGACGTCGACCAGTCCTTCACCCTGGACAGCTTCGGTCAGGCGGTTCGGGCGGCCACCAAGAAGGGCGCCGGGAAGTACTACGGCCTGGTCGACTACCTCGCCCAACCGAACGGGATGAACGCCGCCTGCGCGACCATGGCGCAGCTGTCCGGCATGGCCGGTGGCGCCGACAACAACCCGGAGGCATCGATCAACTACCGGACCGGCGAGCTCAACTACACCGATCCGATCCTGGCCGACGTCATCGACTGGTACCTGGGACTGCAGAAGGACGGTTGCTTCCTGCCCGGCTCGGTCAGCCTGGACGCACCCGGTGCCCGGGAGCGATTCCCCCAGGGCCAGTCCGCATTCATCTTCCAGGGGCCTCACAACATCGGCTTGTGGGGTCGCGACTACCCCGACCTCAACCTCGGAGTCGCTTTGGCCCCGGTGCAGCAGGCCGACAAGATCGCGACCGTCACGGTCCGGCCCGGCGGCGGCAACGGTTACTGCATTGCTGCTGCCAGCAAGAGTGCAGCGATCGCCGGCCAGGTCTTCTCCTACGTACTGTCCGAGGACGGTCAGCGGCATTGGTCCTACTACTGCGCCTCCGGCGACCCGGCCGCCTTCCCGCCGGACGATCTGAAGCTCGGACCGCTCGACGCCAAGGCCGAGGAGTGGCGGCGCAAGTACGTCCTGATCGGGCCGTCGCCGACCGTACGCAATCCCGACATGATCAAGGTCTCGCAGTCACTCGTCGCGCCGCAGCCGGCCTTGCACGATGTCTGCACGGCGCTCTTCACCGGCGAGGCCACCAACATCAAGAAGGAGCTCAAGTCGCTGCAGGACCGGGCGAACCGAGCCATCGACGACGCGATCGCAACTGCCAAGAAGGACGGGGCAAAGGTCTCCCGCGAGGACTACGTCTTCTCCGACTGGGATCCGAGCAAACCCTACGAACAGCTCTACAAGTGACGGCATCATCAGCAGAGAGGACCGTCGATGACGGCAGTTGTTGATCTTCGACAGTTGGGGGGCAGGAGGCCACGAACCGGCTGGCGGGCGATCTGGGACGCCCGACACAGCTATGCCCTGATGCTCCCCGGCGCGATCTTGGTCGCACTCTTCTCGGTCTACCCGATGGTGATGTCCTGGTATTACTCGTTCTTCCGCTGGGACGGGTTCTCCTCCGACATGAAGTTCATCGGTCTGGGCAACTACCAGGAGGCCATCGGCGACAGCTACTTCTGGAGCGCGTTCGGCAGATCGTTGATCTTCGCCGTGGTCGCCACCCCGATCGAATTGGTGTTGTCGCTCGCCTTCGCCTTGCTGCTCAACGATGCGTCGCTACGGTTGCGGACGATCTACCGGACGATGCTGTTCATTCCGGTGGTGACGACCACGGCTGTTGTCGCGATCGTGATGAGCTTCGTGTTCTCCGCGTTCAACGGGCCGATCAATCAGGTGCTGCTGTTGTTGCACCTGACCGATCACTCGATCGACTTCCTCGGAAATCCCGACACCGTGCTGTGGACGGCGATCGGAATCTTCATCTGGAAGTGGTGCGGTCAGCCGATGATCTATTGGCTGGCCGGTCTGCAGACCATTCCCTCCGAGTTGTACGAGGCCGCGCGGATGGACGGCGCCGGACTGTGGGATCAGTTCAAGCACGTCACGGCGCCGCTGCTGCGTCCGTTCGGTCTGATGATCACGCTCATCGTCGCCATCGGCAACCTGCAGGTCTTCGCCTTCCTGCAGGCGCTCACCGGCGGCGGACCGAACTTTGCTTCCGAACTGATGGAGTTGTACATCTACCGGACGGCGTTCGGTGCCTCCGGCGGCCAATCGGTGCAGCGACTCGGCTATGCCTCGGCAGCCGGAGTGATCTTCGGTGTGACGTTGATGATCTTCGGCGTGCTGCAACTCATCTCCGTACGCCGGATGCGAAGAGATCCGGATCGGTCGGATCCCGAGGGGGTCCGAGGATGAGCACCGGAGCAGTGCGGACGGACGAACGCAGGATGGTGGCGGACCCGTCCGGGGATGTTCGGGGCGCCGCACCGATAAAGCGCAGACGTCGCAAGCAGGGCCGGATCCGACGGCTGATCACCTATCTGGTGTTGACCCCGATCAGTCTGATCTGGATCTATCCGTTCATCTGGATGATCTCGTCCTCGGTCAAGCCCAACAGCAAGGTCTTCGCCGACCTCGGACTGATCCCGACGAAGTTCTTCCTGTCCAACTACGCCGACGCGTGGGTGAACGGCAACATCGGCCGATTCTTCATCAACAGCGTGATCGTCTCGGTCGGCGGCGTCGTCATCGTCGTGCTGACCACGTCCACCATGGGCTACGTCCTCGGCCGTTTTCCCTTTCCTGGCAAGAAGATCGTGATCGCCGGCTTGGCCGCGCTGGCGATCCTGCCGCAGGGGTACACGATCATCCCGATCTTCGATCTGATCGACAAGCTACATCTGAACGGGACCTTGTTCGGCATCATCCTGGCCGAGAGCGGATCCGCACACATCATCCAGCTCCTCCTGTACGCGGGCTACTTCCGGCAACTGCCGGACGCGTTGGAGGAGTCGGCCAAGATCGACGGAGCGGGGTTCTTCCGGATCTACTTCACGATCTTCCTGCCGCTGGCGGCCCCGGCGACGGCGACCGTGATCATCCTCCAGTTCATTGCCAGCTGGAACGACTTCCTGCTGCCGCTGGTGCTGACGCTGAGCCAACCTGACCTGCAGACCCTGGCCGTCGGCATCTACAGCTTCCAGGGTGAGAACATGACCGACTATGCGCAGATGAATGCCGCCAGCACGATCAGCCTGGTGCCGGTGATCGTGGTGTTCCTGTTCTTCCAGCGCTACTTCGTGGAGGGACTTGCCGGCGCCGTGAAGCAATGATGATCAGGGCACTCCGGCGCGGATGCCCAACCGACTCAACCACCAACGACGTACCCAAGGAGCCCGCCGTCCATGGCAGAGCAGAACCGTCCGAACATCGTTTTCATCCTCACCGATGATCATGCTGCGCACGCGATCAGGGCGTACGGAAGCAAGGTGAACAGCACCCCCAACATCGACCGCCTCGCCGCCGACGGTGCCCGACTGGACGCGTGCTACTGCACGAATTCGATCTGTTCGCCGTCCCGGGCGAGCATCCTGTCGGGCACCTACAGCCACGTCAACGGGGTGTCGACGATCTACTCCGAGATCGACTACCGGGTGCCGAACTTCACCGCCTGTCTCCGCGACGCCGGCTATCGGACGGCCCTGTTCGGCAAGTGGCATCTGGGTCACCACAAGGAGAGCCTGCCCCGGTCCGAGGATTTCGACGCCTGGCAGGTGTTCCCGGGACAGGGTGACTACAACGACCCGGTGATGATCACCGCCGACGGTGAGCAGACGGTGCCCGGTTACGCCACCGACATCGTCACCGACCTCAGCCTTGGCTGGTTGGATGAGCAAGATCAACAGCAGCCGTTCTGCCTGATGATCCACCACAAGGCACCGCACCGGCCGTGGGTCCCGCATCCCAAGCATCGTGACCTCTATCAGGTCGGATCGATCCCCGAGCCGGACACCCTCTTCGACGACTATGCCGGCAAGAGCCGGGCCGTCCACGAGGCCAAGATGCGGGTCGGTGAGGACCTGACCGTCACCGACGTCAAGGAAGAACTGCCCGATCAGCTCCGCGGCGATGTTCACCGGACCGAGCGGACCCGGTGGTACTACCAGCGCTACATGCGCGACTACCTGCAGACGATCCAGTCCGTCGACGACAACGTCGGCCGGGTGCTGGACTACCTTGATGATCATGGTCTGAGTGACAACACGATCGTGGTCTACACCTCCGACCAAGGCTTCTTCCTCGGTGATCATGGTTGGTACGACAAGCGGTTCATCTACGACGAGTCGCTGCAGATGCCGTTCTTGATCAAGTGGCCCGGGCAGATCGATGCCGGCGCTCGCATCGACGAGATCGTCACCAACGTCGACTTCGCGGCCACCTTCCTCCAGGCCTGCGGGCTGGACGCGGCCGAGGTGTTGCCGACGTCGCAGGGGCGCAGCGCGCTGCCGGTGCTACGCGGCGAGCGGCCGAGCGACTGGCCGCAGTCGATGTACTACCGCTACTGGGAGCATGACGACCCGGCGCATCACGCCTGGGCGCATTACGGCGTACGGACCACGACGCACAAGCTGGTCTACTTCTACAACGACGGCCTCGGGGTGACCGGCGCCTCGGATCGGGTCTTCCCACCCGAATGGGAGATGTACGACCTGGTCGCCGACCCGCAGGAGCTCGACAACGTCGCCGATGATCCCGGCTACGCGCAGGTCCGCGCGGAGTTGGAGACCGAGCTTCGGCGACTGCAGGACGTCTACGCCGACCAGCCGTACCTGGCCGGTGCGAATTCGCGGGGCGGCGATGACCTGGAGCGGCAGCGGCCGTAGGCTCCTCGGGTGGATCGGGCCGGGAACGGGCATGTCGCCGGGAGCGAACAGCAGCCTCAGGTGAGTGACTCGGCCGAGGACGCAGCGGCCGGGCGACGGTTCAGCTTCCGGCCTCGGCACCTGGTCTGGGTGTCGCTGCTGCTGATACCGGCCGATCTGATCGCCGCCACACTCGGAGCCGGGCCGGTGCTGGTGTTCTGGCTCAGTGTGGCCGCCCTGGTGCCGATCGCGTACATCATCGGCGAGGCGACCGAGCATGCCGGCGAACACACCGGGGCACTGATCGCCGGTCTGCTGAACGCCAGCTTCGGCAACGCGCCGGAGGTGATCGTCGCGGTCCTCGCCGTGATGCACGGTCTGCCCGACGTCGTACTGGGGTCGCTGACCGGCAGCATCGTCAGCAACCTGCTGCTGGTGCTCGGTCTGTCGACCATCGTCGCGGGCCGTGGTCGGGTGAATCGCCGGTCCTCAATGGTGTCCTTGACGCTGGCCGGCTTCGCCGTGGTGTTGTTCTCGATCATCACGCTGCTGCCGCACTCCGAGGACGGCGGCGGCATCGGCGGCGGCCTCGTGATCGGTGTCTGTATCGCCTTGCTCGCGGCCTACGTCGTGGTCACCGCTGTTTCGGTTCGCCGAGCCCATGTCGCGCACACCGAACAGCTCGCGGACCGCGAGCCGTCCGCCGACGACGGCAGTCACTGGTCGCTGCCGACTGCGCTGATCGTGCTCGGACTGGCCACGTTGGCCACGGTGGGGGTGTCGGAGGCGCTCACCGGCACCATCAAGCAGTTCGCCAGCAGCGCCGGGCTGCCTCAGTTCTTCGTCGCCGCGGTGATCGTCGCCATCGTCGGTAATGCGACCGAGCACGGCGGCGCGCTGCTGATCGCCCGTCGCGGCCGGCTGGACCTGGCCGGGCAGATCGCCTTCAGCTCCAGCGCCCAGGTCGCCACCCTGGTGCTGCCGGTGGTGGTGCTGGTGGCGGTCGCGGTCAATCCGCTGCCGCTGGATTTCCGTCCGGTCGAGTTGATCACTATTGCGGTCGCGATCGTCGTGCCGGCGTTGCTGTTGCTGCGCCGGACCATGACCGTGGCCTCCGGGGTCGTACTCTGCGCGACCTATGTCTGCCTGGCCGCGGTCTACTACTTCGTCTGAGCCGGCCGCGCCGGCCGGCCGCCGACCCGATCCCCGCAATTCGCTCCGCCCGCAACTCGATCGGCCCGCAACTCGATCGGCCCGCAACCGTTCGGGCCGAGGCCCGGCGCTGCTCTAGACTCTCGCGCGTGACGGAGCGGGATCCCCAGTACGACGGTGCAGCCTCGGTTGCACCGATGTGGACCGATGACGCCGATCTCGACCCTTCGTGGGCACCTCCGCAGGAGCCGGCCGAATATCGACCGCGGAGCCGGCGGCGGATCCTGGGCATCGGGATTCCGGTGCTGGCGGTGGTGTTGGTGATCGCGACGGTCTGGGCTCTCGGCGGATTCGACTATCGCGACGACAAGATCACCGACGTCGCGGCTGGGACGAAATTCGAGGACGGACCGTTCGAGTTCACGTTCACCACCGCGACGATCCAGTTGAAGGAACAGTTCGACGACACCATGATCAACGAGGTTTCGGTCTATGGCACCGTTCGCAACACCTGGGACGAAGCGTTGGACGCCGACAGTGACTGGTTCCTGATCGCCGACCCCTCCGGAGGCGACCCCAAGGGCGCGACGTCGGCGAACATCTTCCGCAAGGGTGACGTGCCCGACGCGCCGAGCATGGTCGCCCCCGGGCTGGCGGCCGTCGACTATCAGGTGCAGTTCGAGCTGGACAAGTCGACGAAAGCGCCGAAGCAGATCACCTTCGGCGTCGGCAAGTTGAGCTACGGGAACAACAGCGTGTTCTCCACCAGCAACGAAGAGACCTGGGATGCCGACAACGGTGAGTTGAATCGGATCCATGTCCCGCTCAAGGTGCTGCCGGCGGACAAGAACGACTACTGATTTCTGCTGCCGACCGGCCCGTTCGCCCGAGGCAACGGTTCAGGTCGCGGGCCGCAAGACCTTCATCGGGGCGGCGTCACCGTGATACACGGCCACGACGCCGTAGATCTGATCGACGTACTTGGTGGGCACCTCGAAGATCTGCTCGAAGCGCCATGGCTTGCCGGGTGTGATCGGACGATCCGTGTCGCCGCAGTAGCCCGGCAACGCACGGTCGTAGAAGTCCGACCTCGGCTCCCAGGTGTGTTTCCCGGCGCCCACCAACTCGAGCCCGCAGCCCGGTGTGTCCACCTTGTGCGACAGGGTCAGCTCCATGGTGGCGACCACCCAGACGCTGTCGGCGGCTGCGGGTTTGCTGTCCTCGCCGTCGGTGATCACCTCGGTCTGCTTGAGATTCAGCACCCGGAAGGTCGACTCGTCCACGGTTGCGGTCGCACCCGGCGGCAGTTGTTCGTAACGATCGTTGACATGCGTGGACGCGTAGGTGGTCCAGATACTGAGGAAGATCAGCACGCCGCAGAAGGCGATCATGGCGACGATCCAGGACCTGGTCCGATCGGAGAGCCGGCTCGAG
The DNA here is from genome assembly GCA_036566865.1 of Microlunatus sp. GTDB lineage: Bacteria > Actinomycetota > Actinomycetes > Propionibacteriales > Propionibacteriaceae > Microlunatus. The sequence goes on along the minus strand of DATCVL010000267.1, from coordinate 4,726 downwards.
TTGATCATGGAATCGGCTTCTCCTCCACGTCTGCGGGCTCCAGTGACCGGCCCTTCGCGGATGCGTACCACTGAGCCGCGTTGTCCTCGGTGATGCCGAGGTGAACGCGGACCACCGCAGGGGTGACGGAGAAGATCTCGATCTCCTTGAAATCAACGTAGGCGTCGGCGAGATGACGTGGATCGACCTCGAACATCATGTCGCCGGTGCCGACATTCCCGGCCTTCACCGACATCGCCGTGTTGGAGCCGAAGGCGCGGAACACACGCTCACCGGCCCGCAACTCCAGGCCACCGGGGCCGCCGACCTTGACCGGCGTGTCCGGTGCCTCGATCTTCACCCGCAGCATCAGGAACATGCCGTTGGTTGTCAGCGGGTTGTCGGACCAGGAGTCGGTGATGATCATCCCCGGAGTGACCTTGGTGACGGTCAGGGTGCCACCGTTGAACGGCGTCGCCTCACCGATCTGGGCGTTGCGGACCACCTCGCCGGTGTCCAGGTTGTCGGTGATCTTGACCCCGATCCCGGCCACCACCACACAGGCCAGGGCGAGGAGGACCGCGATCACCCGGGTCTGCCGGCTGACCGGCCCCGCACCTCGATCCGGCATCAGGCACCCACCCGTTGCGGCACCGGCTCGCCCTTGGCGGCAAGGTCGGCAGCCGCGGCCTGCTCGGCCGTGACCGGTTGGCCTTCCTCGGGGCGGAGGTTGCCGTCCGCCTCGGCCCGCAGCCGGAAGATCTGCAGGCAGCGACGCAGCGCCACCGCGAGCAGGCACAACCGCCAGGGTTCGAAGATCAATTCCGGAAGCAGGTTGTAGCCGGGCAGCCAGACGATCCAGAAGCTCATGTCGTGGCCACCGACGGTTTGGCCCAGCATCCATTCGAAACCGGTGGTGGCAACATGCTGGACGGCGTACACCACGACGTAGGCGCCGAGGAAGATCACACCTGCGCGGAGGATCAGCCGCAACGAATTCAGGGTCGGCATGTACTTGTCGTCGATGTCGCCGAAGAAGGCCTCTTTGACCTCGACCGCGACCGCCCGCCGCTTCTTCGCCGCGGCGTCCTCGACGCTCTGCTGTTCGCGGGCCGCCCGCTCCAAGACCCGGCGGGCGACCCGGACCCGACTGGCCAACGGCTTGCCCTTACGCCAGAGCTCGGCGACCGAGATGACGCTGGACCCGTACACCAGGGCGGCGATGGCGAGCCAGAAGATCGGCTCACTGAGACCGGCGACGATCACCGGCCAGACCACTTGGCCGATGAAGTCGGTGACGGTGGTGAAGATCGCCGGCATGTCGATGCCAAGCGCCACGAACGCACTGGAGACCGTGTCGGCGCCGGTACGGATCCAGGCCATGAACTGCCGATCGGTCACCCAGAACTTGATCTGGTTGAAGATGTCCACCCCGGCGGTGATCGTGATCAACACGAAGAACGCCTCGATGAAGGTGACGACGAGTCCGAGCGGCCGGAATCCGGTCCGGTCGTGAACGATGTCGATGCTGCGCCGGACGATGTACGTGCCGACGATCAGAGCCAGCACGAACATCCATCGGGACAGCGGTACGTCGTCGCCGTTCAGCCGCAGCCCACCCATGATGGTGTGGTCGGCGAAGGCTCCGCCGGACCGGAAGAAGTCCTCGATCATCATCTGATCGCTGGCCTTGGTGACCAGACCGAATGCGGTGTAGATGCCGAGGAACGGCAGCAGGGTCAGGGCCAGCAGGCGGGTGATGCCCGCCTCCCGATCGTCGTCCTCGGCCTCGTCCTCGGGAATCAGCTTCGGCAGCCCGAGCGCGTTGCCGACCAGCCGCAGGATCAGCACCACCGCGACCAGCCTGCTGACGAAGGAGAAGGCGAAGATCAGCAGCGCCAGCCAGGACGACGCCCGGCCGGCCCAGATCGCCAACTCGGTCGCGATCTCGTACCCGAGCCAGCCGAGCAGGTAGATCGCCAGGATCTTGGGCAGCAGCTTCCACCAGATCTTGGTGGTGTCGACCAACAAGATCCGGATGTCGGTCCACAGCATGGCCAGGGCGGTCATCGCAGGAGATCCTAAGGGGTCGGTCGGTCACCCGGCGACATCATCGATGTCGAGGCAGCTGCGCAGGTGAGTGTGCGGAATCGTCTCGAGCCACACCGAAGCCGTCGGCTGCTCCGAATGCCGTTGGCCAGTACCGTGCGTTCCAAGGGTGACTTGGGGCCTGGCGCGATCGGACGGAGAGCCATGACGGACAAGCAACCGGAGGATCAGACAGCCGAGGACGAGGCCCCGGCGACGGAGTCGACCGGTCCGGAGACCGGGCAGGATCCGGGGTCGACCGAGCCAGGCACTGTGGCCCGGCGGCCCGACACCAGCCCGACCACGACGTCGAAGTCCGCGCCACCGGCCGTGAACACTCGGACCCGGATCGGTGCCGCCTGGGTCGCCGTCGCGGTCGCTGTGGTCGTGCTGGTGCTGCTGTTGGTCTTCATCCTGCAGAACCAGGATCAGGTCACGGTCACGTTCTTCTCCGCAACCGGGCAGTTCCCGCTCGGTGTGCTGTTGCTGTTCGGTGCCGCGGGTGGGGCGCTGCTGGTGATCGTGCTCGGTGTCGCCCGGATCATCCAGCTGCGCTGGCTGGCCCGCAGGGATCGGCGGGCGACCTCTGCCGGCAGCCAGACCTGAGAGCGGTCGGCACCCCAGGAGTCTCGGCGGTCGTAAAGCCGGCACCGGTACCCGACTGGTTGCCGATCTTGGTTGGTTCTGGAGACCGCAATCGTCTCGGCGAATCAGCCGTAGGTGTCCCGGGGGCCGCGGCCGCGGACGGAGCGGCGACCCTTCTTCCAGGACGGCACCTCCGGACCGAGGATCTCGATCCTGGTCACCGTCCCGTCCCCCAGCGCCTGGTTGAGTTTGGCCACCAGCTGGGGCGCCATCGTACGGAGTTGGGTCGCCCAGGCGGTGGCGTCGGTCCGTACCGTCACGACGGTGTCCTGGTAGCCGATCGGGGTGCTGTGTTGTGCGTTCACCGGCCCGACCAGGGCCGGCCACTTGCCCAGCAGGAGTCGTACGTTGATCTCCTTCGACCAGCCCTGCGAATCGACCAGCCGGTCCATCGCCGCGCCCAGGAGTTGCGGGTCGCGGTCGTCGGGGTGAGCACCGGTCGACTGCGGTGCGATGGGCCCGGACGGACGCGGCTTGCGCCGGCGATACTTCCCACCGGCGACCGACCCGGCGACCGCCCGCGCCAGGCCGAGCCCGGTCGGGTCGTGCTCGGGCCGATCTTGCTCGGGCCGGTCGTGCTCCGGTGGCTGCTGTTCGCCGGTGTCCGACGGCGCTTGTTGATCTTGCTGTGGCTGGTCCTCCGGGTCCGGGCCGCTCACGTCGACGGTCCTTCGTCGGGCTCGGCGGTCTGATCGTCCGGCGGCTCAGTCTGCTCAGCGGAGAAGGAAGTCTGATCGATCGGCTCGGACCCCAGATCCTCAGCGATCACCTCACCAGCGGCAACGCGGAAGCGACGACCAGCCAGCCGATCCGGCACGTCTTCGGCAACCGCCGCGGTGATCAACACCTGCTCCGCATCGAGGACCTGTCCGGCCAGCCGGTCCCGGCGGGTCGCGTCCAGCTCGGCAAAGACATCGTCGAGCACCAGCACCGGCTCCACCCCGTCGTCGCGCAACAACGCGAAACTGCCCAACCGAAGGGCCAGCGCCAGGGACCAGGACTCCCCGTGGCTGGCGTACCCGCGCGCCGGTAGTTCACCGACGCTGAGCACGATGTCGTCGCGATGTGGACCGACCAGGGAAATGCCGCGCTGGATCTCGTCGGTACGCCGTTCCTGCATCCGTTGCAGCAGCGCCTCGACCAGCAGCTCGACCTCCGGGGTTCCCTCGGTCTCGGCGATCTCCAGCGCGGTCTTGTACTCGACACCGATCACGTTGTTGGTCGGCGCGATCTCGGCGTACGCCTTGCTGGCAAGGGGTTGCAGGTCGGTCAGCGTACGCAGCCGGGCTTGCAGCAGCGAAGCCCCGGCTTGGGCCAGATGGGCGTCCCAGACGTCCAGAGTGCTGCCCGCTTCGGCCATCACCTCGCTACGTCGCCCTCCCTGGGATCGGCCGCTGAGCGACTTGAGCAGGGTGTTGCGCTGCTTGAGGACGCGGTCGTAGTCCGACTTAACCGCCGACATCCGCGGCCAGCGCGAGATCACCAAGGTGTCGATGAACCGGCGGCGCTCGCTCGGATCTCCCTTCACCACCGCCAGGTCCTCCGGCGAGAACACCACCGTCCGCAACAACCCGACGAGCTCTCGGGCCCGCGGCAGCGGCGACCGATTCAACTTCGCCTTGTTCGCCTTGCCGGGAGTGATCGCGATTTCCAGCTGCAAGGACCGATTGTCATCCAACCCGGCGCGGACCCGGGCCCGCAGCAGCGCCAACTCTGCCCCGGCCCGGACCAGCGGCGTCTCGGAGGCGACACGATGGGAGGACATCGTGGACAGATACTCGACCGCTTCGACCAGATTGGTCTTGCCCTGACCGTTGGCACCGACGAATGTCGTCATGCCCGGACCGAGCGGCACATCGACTCCGGCGTAGGACCGGAAATCGGTGAGCTGCAGGTGGTCCACGAACACGTGCTCACCCTAGACGAGTGATTCCGCCGGCTGGCACGCTGCGCGCCGTACGGCGCAGTGCCGTTGTTGCCGGAGCCTGCCTGCGGCGATCCGTGCCAGCGACCG
>DATCVL010000266.1:0-4319 GCA_036566865.1 Microlunatus sp. | reverse complement strand
AGCTCGGGAGTTTCGGTGGCAATCGCCATGATCTTTCCTTCCGCGGTCACAGCAGCCGGTCGGCAGCAGCGAAGACTGCGTCGACCGCCTGATCGAGGGTGACCTTGCCGAAAGCGAAAAGCTGGTTCTGGTTGGACAGCTCGGCGATCAGTTCCGATGCGCCGGGCGGATAGGCCGCCACCGGGGCCGGGCCGAGGTCGTTGATCTGCTGGACGTTGTCGTACAACAGCTTGTTGATCTTGCTCTGCTGGTCATACGTCTGCCGCCGCCGCGCCGTGAACAGGGGTACGCCGTGGGCCAGGTTCAGCGTCATGATCGCCTTCGCGTTGTCGACGAAGAACATGGCCAGGTCGGCGGCCTGCTGTGCCTTGACGCCGTCGAGCTTGGAGGACAGCGCAAACCACTCGATCGGGCCGACCGAGGTGGCCGTCGGCCCGCCCTCGGATCTACGCGGGAAGGAGAACAGCTCGAGCTCGTGCTTGACCAACGGCTGCAGACCGTTGATGCCCTTGGACGATGCGGTCAGCGTGATCGCCGACGTGCCCTTCACCAACGGGTCGGTGGTGAAGCCCTTGCCCGCGGCGGTCACCTTCATCGGCGGCACCAGTCCGTCCTGGCGGAACCGATCCCACATCTGCCACCACTGGGACAGGTCGTCCCTGCTGAAACCCGGCCGCCCGTCGTCGGTGAAGATCAACTTGTCGGCCCCGGCCAGGAACGCGGTGATCGCCACCTCGCTGCCGGACATGTCGGTCGATCCGAAGTAGCGGCCTCCGGACCGTTTGTGCACCGTACGCAGCAGGCTCTCGAAGTCGGCCAGGGTCCAGTCGGCCTTCGGAGCCTCGATGCCGAAGCTGCGCAGCACCACCTTGTCGCCGATCACGGCCGGCGCGGTCGCCAGTCCGAGCGGGATCGCGTACCAGTGTCCTTTGTACTGGGCTGCGGCTTGAAGCACCTCCGGCAGCCGATCGAAGGGCAGTGTCCCCGGGACAAGATCATCCAGCTGCCGGACGGCACCGCGGGAGATGTACTCGGCGAATGTCTGCCGTCGCAACTGGAAGATGTCCGGTGCGTTGCCGCCGGCCAGTTCGGTGGAGAGCTTGTCGTCGTAGCCGTTCAGTGGCTGGTACTGGGGCTGCACGGTGACGCCGTCGTGCGACGCCTGGTACTGCTTCAGCACGTCCAGGTGGAGGTTGCTCAACGTGCCCTCGGCCCACCAACTGATCGACAGGTCCTTCGCGTTCCCGGATCCGGTGTGGGGTACGAGACCGCGGCAGCCGACACCGCCGACTCCGACCACGCCTGCGGCGGCCGCGCCGCCGGCCCAGCGCAGGAACGACCGCCGGCCGAGCCGTGAGGTCTTGATCATGATCTGCCTCTCGTCGATGAGCTGTCAGATGCGCCGCCGAGGCTGTCGGAGTTGATCACCCGGCTCGGTGATCACCCGGCTCGGTGATCACGCAGCCTCGGCCGCGATGCCTAGAGCGGCTGGCCTGCCGCCGATTCCCGAGCGGCCAGGACCTGATCACGGGGGATCACCCCGACCTCGTCGGCCCAGCGCTGCCATTTGTCGGCCAGCTCGGTGACCCGATCCGGTTCCTTCTCTGCCAGATCCGTCTGCTCGCTGCGATCCCGGGCCAGGTCGTACAGCTCCCACGCCTGCCCGTCCTCGCGTACCAGCTTCCAGTCGCCGCTCCGCGTCGCCTGATTGCCGATGTGCTCCCAGAAGAGATCGTGCGGGGTCGCAGGACCGCCCCGCAGAGCGGTCAACAGGCTGGTGCCCTTGAGCTCCGGCAGTGCCGCGCCGTTGCGCTCGGGCAACGCCGAGACGCCGGTCGCCTCGAGCAGCGTCGGCGCGATGTCGGTGAGCTGGTGCGGGGCATCCACGATCGCGCCGCGATCAAGATCACCGGCCGGCCAGGAGATGATCAAGGGTGTGGAGATGCCGCCCTCGTGCACCCACCGCTTGTAAAGCCGGAACGGTGTATTCGACAGGTTCGCCCAGGCTTGCCCGTAGCTGGTGTACGTGTCTGCAGTGCCCGGGTGAATCTCGGGGCTGTTGCCGACCAGCATCGGCGTGCCGTCGGGAGCACTCGGCGGAATGATCAAGAAATTCTTCCGGAACTGCGCGGCGCGGCTCGGTTCAGCCGAGAGCTCCTCGGCACAGCCGCCGTTGTCCGCCAGGAACAACACGATGGTGTCGTCCTCGACCCCGGAGTCCTGCAGTGCTCGACGGACCTCCCCGACTGCCCGGTCCATCGCCTGGATCTGGGCCGCGTAGGCTTCCATCCGCTCCAGCTGCCAGGACTTGTTCGGTTCGTCCTGCCAGGCCGGCACCTCCGGATCCCTGACGTCCAGCGTGGCGTCGTCGCTGCAGACGCCGGCATCGAGCTGCCGCTGCCGGCGGCGCGCCCGCAGCTCGTCCCAGCCCTGGTCGAACTGCCCCTTGGTATGGGCCAGGTCCTCGGCCTTCGCATGCAGCGGCCAATGCGGGGCGGTGAATGCCACGTAGGCGAAGAACGGCGCGTCACCGGCGGCAGCGTCGCGAATGCCGTCGGCCGCGTGCCGGCCGATCGCGTCGGTGTAGTAGAAGTCCTCCGGCAGTGAATCGATCTTGATCGGCGTCTCGCCGTCGTGCAACGTGGTCGGCTGGAAGTAGCTGCCCGCACCACCGATGGTGCCCCAGAAGTGCTCGAACCCACGACGCAGCGGCCAACTGCCGTCCGGTCGTTCGCGCTCGTTGGACAGATGCCACTTGCCGGTCATCTGGGTCCGATACCCCGCCGCCTGGAAGGTCTCGGCCAAGGTCGCGCAGCGGTCGTTGAGGCTTCCCGGGTAGCCGCCGGGCCCGTCATTGTTCACCAGCTCGGCGACTCCGGTCTGATGCGGGTGCAGGCCGGTCAGCAGTGAAGCCCGGGAGGGACTGCAGCGAGCCGTGTTGTAGAACTGCGTGCACCGGACGCCGGCGCCCGCGAGTGCATCGATGTTGGGTGTCCCGATCTCGCCGCCGTAGCAACCGACATCGGAGAATCCCATGTCGTCGACCAAGATCAACACGACATTGGGTCGGCGCTGTTCGGAGGTCTGCGTGCCCAACGTTGAATCGCCCACAGCTGGCTACCCCTGACTCGAAAGAGTGTGCGGCGACATCGGACGACGCCGTCGGGCGGCGACGTTACGGCTTTTAATTCTCGCCCGCAAGTATATGTCTCGGACAGAACAGCCCTGCCGGGCCGTCCGTTGATCCATCGACCAGCTATGTAGAGATCGCCTTTTGCGGGATGTATGGCCTGGTAATGGCAGCGTCGGACCCAGCCGATGGTTGAAACGTTCGCCCGAGCACTGCAGGTTGCGGACCGGCCGCTCGGCGCGGCTGCTGATCAGCGTGTTCGCAGACGAAGTTGTGCCGCTGTCCGCCCAGGGCAGGCAGAATGATGGCCGTACGTTCCGAGCGGGCTCAAATGTAACGACTGGGCGAATTGTGTGCCAACCTTCCCGAGGCACGCTTATGCTGTGCGGAACTGTCCGTTTGGGGCGGATTCGATCACATGTGGTCATTGCGGGAGGGTCCGCACTGGACCAGACGACCGGCTCCCAGACACAGGTGTCGGGAACTACGAAAAGAGGCAGGACCGAATGACTGAGACGAAGAAGCTGGGGCGACGCAACCTGCTCCGGGGATCGCTGGCGGCGGCCGCGGTGGTGCCGTTCGGCGGCGCGCTGGCAGGCTGCGCGACCGGCGGCGGGAGCAGTAACGACGGCGGGTCCGGGACGAGCGCCGGCGCGAAGAGCGCGGACAACCCGTTCGGTCTGGCCAAGGACGGGACCATCGACGCGGTGATCTTCAACGGCGGTTACGGGTACGACTACGTCACCTTCGCTGCCGATCAGGTGAAGAAGAAGTTCTCCGGAGTCACGCCGAAGGTCAGCCCTTCCACCCAGATCTCGCAGCAGCTGCAGCCCCGCTTCGTCGGCGGAAACCCGCCGGACCTGATCGACAACTCCGGTGCCGGTCAGATCGGCTTCAACACCATCCTTGATCAACTGGAAACGCTGGACGACGTCTTCGAGGCCAACAACTACGAAGGCACCAAGATCGCCGACACGCTCTACCCGAACGTGCAGGATCCGGGCACCTACGACGGCGCCTTCAAGGCGATCAACTACGTGATGACCATCTACGGTCTGTGGTATTCGGGCAGCCTGTTCGAGCAGAACGGCTGGACGCCGCCGAAGACCTACGACGATCTGCTCAACCTCGGCGCTGCGGCGAAGAAGAAGGGCAAGTACCTCTTCGTCTGGGGCAAGGAAGCAGCGAC
>DATCVL010000265.1:0-12744 GCA_036566865.1 Microlunatus sp. | reverse complement strand
AGATCCTCGGTGATCCACCGGCCGGTCAGCTCGCTGACCTGGATCTCGTCGTCGTCGGCCGTCTCGTCCTGCAGCATGGTGATGATGGAGGCCCGATCCCAGAGCCGTCCGGAGGCGCCGATCTCGGTGTAGTCGTCGGCGATCAGTTCCTCGACGCGGCCGGGATCGGTCCGGCAGCCCGACGTCTGCAACTCCCGTTCGAGGTGGAGCACCTCGGCGATCTGGGTCTGTGTTGTCACCGACGCATTCTCTCGCCGTGCTCGGCCCTCGGATCTCGACCCCGGCGACCCGCACGGACTCGCTCAACGGCATCGCGTCACGATCGACAGATCAGCCACGATCCCGTACGGCGGCGACGATCGCGGCGGCGTCGATGCCGGCCTGATGCAACAGCTGCGACGGCGTGCCCGACCCGGGCATGCTGCGTACGGCAAGCTTGTGAACGGGCGGGTGCTCGACCTCGGCCAACGCCTCCAGCACAGCGTCGCCGAGCCCACCCTCCGGCCAGTGATCTTCGACGGTGATGATCGACCGGCAGTCCCGGGCCGCCGCCCGGATCGCCTCGGCGTCGATCGGCTTGATCGAATACGCGTCGATCACCCGCGCCGCGATCGACTGATCAGCGAGCTCGTCCGCCGCCGCGACTGCCTCGTCGACGGTGACGCCGCAGGCGATGATCGCCACCGCGTCGCCGTCTCGCAGCTGCCGGGAGCCGCCGATGCGGACCACTTCATCAGGCGGGGTATGCACGGTCGACTTGCCCCGCAACGTTCGCAGGTAGGAGATTCCGTCCTGGTCGGCCATCGTCGCCACCAATTGTGCGGTCTGATTTGCATCGGAGGGGTGCAGGACGGTCGAACCATGGATTGCCCGTAGGGCGGCGATGTCCTCCAACGCCATCTGCGACGGACCGTCCTCGCCGATCGAAACCCCGGCATGGGAGCCGCACAGTCGCAGGTTGGCCCGGGAGATCGCGGCCATCCGGATGAAGTCGTAGGCGCGGGACAGGAACGCGGCAAACGTCGACCCGAACGGCACCCAACCGCGGGTCTGCATGCCGACCGCCGCGGCCACCAACTGCTGCTCGGCGATGAACATCTCGAAGTAGCGGTCCTGGTGGGCCTTGCCGAAGAGCTCGGCATGGGTGGAGTTGGAGACCTCGCCGTCCAAGGCGACGACGTCGCCCCGGATGCTGCCGAGCGCCGCCAGCGCCTCGCCGTACGCCTGCCGGGTGGCGACCTGCTCGCCGACCGGCCAGGACGGCAGTCGCCCGCCGGGGGTGGGGAACACGTTGGGCTTGCCGTCCTCGGGCTCGGTCGTCCGGACCCGAAGATCACGTTCGCCGCCGAGCTCGGCGATGGCGGCCTGCGCGTCATCCAGTGGCTTGCCGTGCTTGCCGGGCAGGTCCTCGACCGCGGCGACTCCCTTGCCCTTCTTGGTCTTGGCGATGATCACGGTCGGCCGACCGGTAGTGCTCACCGCTTCGTCGTACGCCGCTGCGATCGCATCGACGTCGTGACCGTCGATCACGATCGGGTGCCAGCCGAAGGCCTCGGCCCGTGCCCGATAGCGCTCCAGATCCCAACCCAGCATGGTTTCCCGGGTCTGTCCGAGCCGATTGACGTCGATGATCGCGGTCAGGTTGTCCAGCCCGTTGAAGGCCGCGTGCTCGAAGGCCTCCCAGATCGAACCCTCCGCCATCTCCGAATCACCGCACAGGCACCACACCCGATAGGGCAGCCGGTCCAGTCGTTGACCCGTCAAGGCGATCCCGACGGAGATCGGCAACCCCTGACCCAGTGAGCCGGTGGCCACGTCGGTCGGTGGGATCCGTGGCGTCGGGTGACCTTCGAGCCGGCTGCCGAACTTGCGGAAGGTGAGCAGCTCGGCGTCGTCGATCACGCCGGTGGCCTTCAGGACCGAGTAGTAGAGCGGCGAGGCGTGGCCCTTGGAGAAGATCAAATGATCATTGCCCGGACTCTTCAGGTCGTCGACATCCCACCGGAGATAGCCACCGTCGATCAGCACCGCCAGCAGGTCGGCCGCGGACATCGACGATGTCGGATGGCCGGAACCGGCCGCGTCCGAACTGCGGATCGAGTCCACCCGCAGTTGCTGGCCCAGTTCTCGGTATCGATCGCTGTTGCTCATGGACCCACCTCACAGTCTCGGGATTACTCGGTCTCCGTAGTCGCGCGGTACCCCGTCAGTGGCAGCTTCACACATCCGGGGACGGATCGGCAGGGACCGACTACGACGTCGTGTAGGACCTCGTCGCCACCGCCCGGATGGGGTGTGTGAAGATCGGACGGTGACCACAGCAACACAGCTCGCACCGTACGACGCGGTGATTCTGGTGTCGTTCGGCGGGCCGGAGAAGCCGGAGGATGTGGTCCCCTTCCTCCGCAATGTGACGAAGGGCCGGGGGATCCCGGACGAGCGGCTGCAGCAGGTCGGCGAGCACTACTACCTGTTCGGTGGCAGGAGCCCGATCAACGACCAGTGCCGGCAGTTGATCAAGGCCCTGCGGGCCGAATTGGACGAGCGGGGGATCGACACCCCGATCTACTGGGGCAACCGCAACTGGGAGCCGTACCTGGCCGACGCGTTCGCCCAGCTCGAGGCCGACGGACACCGCCGGATCCTGGTGATCACCACCAGTGCCTACCCCTCGTACTCATCCTGCCGGCAGTATCGGGAGAACCTGTACGACGCCGCCCAGGGCACCTCATTGCAGATCGACCGGATCCGTCAGTACGCCGCCCACCCCGGCTTCGTCACGGCGTCGGTGGACGCGGTCGACGCCGCCCTTGATCAACTTGTCGCCGACGGCGCGCAGCTCGCGACCACACGACTGGTCTACGTCACGCATTCGATCCCGGGTGCGATGGCGGAGGCGTCGCAGCGCTCGACTCGTGGGTACGTTTCCTGGCATCGCAGCGTGCAGGCCGAGGTGACTCGGCACGTGTCGCAGCAACGCGGCATCGCCTTCGAAGATGATCTTGTCTACTGTTCGCGCTCCGGAGCACCCGGACAGCCGTGGCTGGAGCCCGACGTCAATGATCATCTGACCGCACTGCACCAGCAAGGCGTCAAATCCGTTGTGCTGGTGCCGATCGGCTTCATCTCCGACCACATGGAAGTGATCTACGACCTGGACACCGAGGCAGCCCAGACCGCCAACGAGCTCGGGCTCCGCTTCGCCCGGGCGGCCACCGCCGGCGTTCATCCGGCGTTCGTCGGCGGACTTGTTGATCTTGCTCTGGAACGCGCCGCGATAGCTCGCGGCGAGCAGCCCGTGCCGGCCGTGATCGAAGGCGGAGAGGTCGGTGCGGTCGTCTGCCCGGCCGACTGCTGCCTCAACCTGCGTGATCAGCAACGCCCGGCCCTGTGCCAGTTGTGACACCGGCCCGGGACCGTTCTGATCCGCCCCGTATCCGATGCTGACAACGCCGTCGGCAACGCCGTGACCGCTGCCCGGGTATGGCGCAACGAGCGCGACCTCCGCTGACGCGGAGCAAACCCTCGGGTCCGAGCCGTGGTCGGTCGGATCGTGATGCCGATTTCCGGCACTGCCCGGTGCGTGGCAGCGCGTGCAGGGCCGACGGATCGTGTTGATTGCGTTGTCATCGACTTCGTTGGATCGGCCGGTGGCGGGGAGTAACGTCAACACCGGAGCACTCATCGGGGAGTGCTGTTGCCTAAGTTGGTGCGCAATGCAGGCCTGGCTGATCTGGCTCGCAGTCGCCGCCGGGCTCGGATTCGTTGAGCTGGCGGCGATGACGCTCGACTTCGCCCTGCTGGCCGTTGCGGCGCTGGCAGCCGCCGGTGTTGCCGCCATCGGACTCCCGGTCGGGGTCCAGTTCCTGACCTTCTTCCTGGTCGCAGTCTTGATGGCACTGCTGGTCCGACCCGTCGCCCGTCGGCACCTCACCCGGGCTCCCGCGATCCGGTCCGGGACCGCCGCCCTGGTCGGTCGCTCCGCGCTCACCCTGACCGAAGTAGGGCGCGACTCCGGCCGGGTCAAGATCGGCGGCGAGGAGTGGTCGGCTCGTGCTTACGACGCCGATCTGGTGATACCTCAAGGCACCACCGTCGACGTATTCGCGATCGAGGGTGCTACCGCTCTCGTCTACCCACAGGAGGCACCATGGTCGAGCTGATCGTCGGCATTGTCGCGGCGTTGGTGGCCGTCCTGATCGTCTTTCGCACGGTCCGGATCGTGCCGCAGGCGCGGGCCGGCAACGTCGAGCGTCTGGGCCGCTACATCCGAACCCTGCAACCAGGGATGAACATCGTGATCCCCTTCGTTGATCGGGTCCGGCCGTTGATCGACATCCGCGAGCAGGTGGTGTCGTTCGAGCCACGAGCGGTGATCACCGAGGACAACCTGAGTGTGCACATCGACACCGTGCTGTACTTCCAGGTCACCAACCCCCGCGACGCTGCGTACGAGATCGCCAACTACATCCAGGCGATCGAGCAGCTGACCGTGACCACGCTGCGCAACGTGATCGGCAGTCTTGATCTGGAAAAGGTGCTGACCTCCAGGGAGCACATCAACTCGACCTTGCGCGGGGTGCTGGACGAGGCGTCCGGCAAGTGGGGGATCCGGGTCAATCGGGTCGAGCTGAAGGGCATCGAGCCGCCGGCCACCATCCGGGAGGCGATGGAGAAGCAGATGCGAGCCGAGCGGGAGAAGCGGGCCGCCGTTCTCAACGCCGAGGGCGTACGGCAGTCCCGGATCCTCACCGCACAAGGCGAACGGCAGGCTGCGATCCTGACCGCCGAGGGCACCCGACAGGCCCAGATCCTGAATGCCGAAGGTCAGGCGAAGGCGATCGAGACCGTCTTCCAGGCCGTCCATCGCAATGACCCGGACCCGAAGCTGCTGGCCTATCAGTATTTGCAGGTGCTGCCGGAATTGGCCCGTGGCGAGGGCAACACCTTCTGGGTCATTCCCAGCGAGGTGACCAGCGCCCTCAGCCACGTCGCCCACGCCTTCGACCCGGCAGAGTTGCCGGCCGCCGCGGTCTCGGTCGGCGACGAACCTGCCGATGACTCCGGCGTAGGGGCCGGCCACGCCGGTCATCAGCCGGTGCTACGGCATTCCCAGGATCGGTTCACGATGCGGCGGCGGGCCGAGCTGAACAAGAGGACCGCAGCCCAGCGCCGCAGCATGTCCGCGGGGAAGAACGGCGAAGCTCAGTAGGAGAGCGGTGCCGGGCCGAGCTCGTCGATCAGCTGCTGCATCTTCACGTACGCCTTGTTCCGGTACGCGACCAGCTCCGGGGTGGCATCGGCCGGGACATTGAGGAATCCAGCGCCGGACTTGGTGCCGAGCTTGCCGGCATCGACCAGCTTCTCCAGCACCCCCGGGGTGGCGAATCGCTCCGGGAAGCCGGTCTGCAGCGACTCGTAGCAGAACTTGTAGACGTCCAGTCCAGCCATGTCGGCGATCGCGAACGGCCCGAAGAACGGCAGCCGGAATCCGAACGTGGTGCGCACGATGGTGTCGATGTCCTCGACCGTGGCCACACCGTCGTCGACCAGCCGGGTGGCCTCGGAGAACAGCGCGTACTGCAACCGGTTCAGCACGAAACCGGTCATGTCCTTGACCCGCGCGGTCTCCTTGCCTGTCGACTGCACGACCTTCTCTGCCTCGGCGATCGTCGCCTCGGCGGTGTCGTCGTGCGGAATGATCTCCACGCCCGGGATGAACGGCGACGGGTTGGAGAAGTGCACACCGAGGAATCGGGCGTTGTTGTCGACGGCGTCGGCCATCGAGTTGATCGAGATGGTCGAGGTGTTGCTGGCGATGATCGCGTCCTTCGGCGCGGCAGCGCTGATCCGGGCCAGGATCTCCCGCTTCAGCTCCAGCTTCTCCGGCACCGCCTCCTCGATGAAGTCGGCGTCGGAGACGGCATCCTCGATCGACGGTGCCGCGGTCAGATGCTCATCGATGATCTTGGTCGAACCGGGCTGGAAGAGTTCGTCGGCGACGAACGCGTCGGACTCGGCCAGCAGCCGCTGCCGATTGGTCTCGGCCACCTCGGCCGACACGTCGGCGAGCACCACGCGGTGGCCGGCCAGGGCCAGCACCTGGGCGATGCCGCCGCCCATGTAGCCGGACCCGACGATCGCGATCTTGAGAGGGGTGTCTGTCTGGGTGATGGCCATCGTGGGCTCTCCTGTCGGCTGAAAAATATAGGATTTCCGTCCTGATTCTTGCACCGATCAGTGGTTGCGCGCTGCTCGGGCTCCCGCTTCGGACAACCACCGCGCGGGGTCGGCGATTGCCGCCTCGGTCGAGCCGGCGAGATCGGTCAGTCCGATGGTGGGCAGATCGTCGAGGCTCAGGTCGATCTGGCCGGCCACCACCAGCGCCTTCACCGGGTGTGCCTGGGCGCGCTGCAGGACGTGGCCGACCACCTTGCCGGTCAGCGAGGTGCGGTCGAACCGTCCCTCGCCGGTGATCACCAGGTCGGCCTGCCGCAGTCCGGCATCCAGGCCGGCGAGCTCGGCAAGGTACGGCGCACCGGGCCGGATCTCGGCACCCAAACCGGCCACCAGGCCGTATCCGAGACCGCCGGCGGCACCCATCCCGGGCTGATCGGTCGGGCCGCCGAGCAGCTCGGCGAAACGGGCCAGCGCGGCATCGAGGATGGCAACCTGCCCATCGTCGGCACCCTTCTGCGGGCCGAAAACGGCCGCCGCGCCCTGGACTCCGAGCAGCGGCGCCTCCACATCGCTGAGCATGATCAACTGCTCCGGCCGGCGAGCCTGTCCGCGGATCTCGGCGAGTTGGGCCAGTCCGCCACCGCCGACGGGCACAGGAGCACCCTGCTCGTCCAGCAGCTCCAGACCGAGTGCGGTCAACGCACCGGCGCCGCCGTCGGTGCTGGCCGAGCCGCCGGCACCGACGATGATCGTACGCATCCCGGCATCGAGGGCAGCGGCGATCAGTTGACCGAGTCCGAAGGTGCCGGCACCGAGCGGATCCAGTCGCGGCATCAGCGGCAAGCCGGACACCGAGGCCATCTCGATCACCGCGGTGTCATCGCCGAGTTGCAGCCACTGTCCGGTGACCGGGCTTCCGTCCGGTCCGAGCAGGTGCGCGACCTCGTGCAGCACTCCGTCCGGGCGGGCCGCGGCAACCGCCGCGACGGTACCTTCACCGCCGTCGGCCAGCGGACGATTGAGAATTTGATCTTGTGGTCGAACGCGCTGCCAACCACTGCCGATCGCGGCCGCTGCGTCCTCCGCGGAAATGCTGCCCTTGAAGGAATCCGGGGCGATCAGCACCGTCGTTCCGGCGGTGTCCGACAGGCCGCCCGGCCCCGGCTGTTGATCTTGATCAATCCGGTCGGAGGAATGTGTCGAAACCGGGTCCACAGGATGCGAAGGCATGGCATAGTCTTGCGCGGCCGGGAAGGACCGCTGACACGAGGTGGCTAGATGACGACTCCGGACCCTGTTGCAACCAATCAATCCGCTGAGCAGGACCCCGACGAGCTCCCGTTGGGCTCGCCCTGGGATGACCTGCGGGCCTACGTCGCGACTCCTCGGCTGCAGTCGTTGGTGCTGTCTGCGGACGGATCGACGCTGCTGGTGTCGATGAGCGAGCTCGATCACGAACAGACCGGTTATCGCAGCAGCTGGTGGAAGGTCGACCCCACCGGGACCGCGCCGGCCCGTCGGCTGACCCGTTCCACCGAGGGTGAGAGCCTGGCCGCGTTCCTTCCCGACGGCGATCTGATCTTCAGCTCCGCTCGGCCGGTGCCACCGGCGATCAAGACGTACGGGCCGAAGCCGGAGACCGAGCCGGGCGACGACGACGGCGTGCTCTGGTGTCTTCCTGCGGGCGGGGGAGAGGCCTACCCGATCGCCCGTCGGGCCGGCGGCTGGCAGGGTGTGCTGACCGCCCGGCGCAGTGATCGGGTGGCCTTCAGCGCTGCGGGCTTCCCCGGCGCCGAAGACGAGAAGCAAGATCAAAAGCTGCGGCAGCTGCGTAAGACCAAGAAGATCAACGCGCTGCTGCACGACAGCTATCCGGTCCGGTACTGGGACCATGATCTTGGTGGCGAAGAGACCCGGCTGTACGCGACCGAGCTCGCAGCGGCCGATGATGATCATGGTGATCTCGCCGTCGAGCTGGACAAGATCACCAGACTGGTGCCGGACGCGGGCCGCCGGTTGGACGACGTACAAGCGATGGCCGAGGACGGCCGATTCGTGCTGGTGGGCTGGAAGACTCCACTGTCGCGGGGGAAGTCCCGGGTGTCGCTGGTCGAGATTGATCTTGCTACCGGCGACACCACGACCCGGGCCGAAGAGGACGGTGCGGAGTTCGGTGCCGCCGTGATCAGCCCGGACGGTTCCTTGATCGCTGCGGTACGGGAGACCGAACCGCGCACCGACCAGCCACCGACCGTACGGCTGTGGTTGATTGACCGCGCCACCGGCGAAGGCCGGATCGTGGCCGAGCAGTGGGATCGCTGGCCGCAGCCGGTCGCCTTCTCACCCGATGCGCGGACGTTGTACGCGGTCGCCGACGAGGACGGCGACAGCCCGATCTTCGCCATCGACCTGAACGACGACGATGCCGAGCCGCGGCGGCTGACCACCGACGGCGCCTTCTCCTCGACGCTGCTGTCTCCCGACGGCGGCACGCTGTACGCGCTGCGGACCTCGTACGCCGATCCGGGCACGGTGGTCGCGATCGACACCGCCGGCGGCGAGCTCACCGAACTGCGCGCGCCGGTCAGCTATCCGGAGCTGCCCGGGCGGTTGCTGGACGTGGAGACCCGCGTCGAGGCACCGGACGGGACCAGCGACGGGGTACGGATCCGGAGCTATCTGGCGCTTCCGGACGGTGCGTCGGCCGAGAACCCGGCGCCGCTGGCGCTGTGGATCCATGGCGGACCACTGGGCTCCTGGAACGCGTGGTCCTGGCGGTGGAATCCGTGGCTCCTGGTGTCCCAGGGCTACGCCGTCCTGCTACCGGATCCGGCGCTCTCCACCGGTTACGGTCAGGACTTTGTCCGCCGTGGCTGGGGTCGCTGGGGCGCCGAGCCGTTCACCGATCTGATGGCCGCCACCGACGCCGTACTGGAGCGGGACGACATCGACACCGATCGACCGGTGGCGATGGGCGGCTCGTTCGGCGGCTACATGGCCAACTGGGTGGCCGGGCACACCGACCGGTTCGCCGGGATCGTGTCCCACGCCGGTCTGTGGAACCTGGACGCGTTCCGCTACACCACCGACTTCGGCGTCTACTGGCTACCCGAGCTCAGCGACACGATGGTGGCGGACTATTCTCCGCATCGCTCCGCGGACAAGATCAGCACGCCGATGCTGGTGATCCACGGGGACAAGGACTATCGGGTTCCGATCGCGGAGGGGATCGGGCTGTGGGCAGAGCTGGTTTCCCGGTACGAAGGGGATCCGGAGGAGTTGCCGCACAAGTTCCTCTACTTCCCTGACGAGAACCATTGGGTGCTCAGCCCGCAGCACGCGATCGTCTGGTATGAGACTGTGCGGTCCTTCCTGGAATCGGTACGTGGAGACGGGAATTTTGTCCGTTCTCGCGTGTTGTAGCAGCACGGCCGGGTAGGGCTTGACCGGATGTGGTATGCATTGCGCTCGGACTTTTCTTGCGACGAGCTCGACCGGGGCGTACCGCAGGCCTTGTCCGGCAAAGACGGCCCGGCGACAACCGAGCCGGAAGAGAATACGAGTTTGCGGTAACCCGGACCACCCCGATGACGGCGATGTCGACGGATATCCGGGATGGATGGTGGATACGACTCGGGCCCTGGGCCCGGGAGGGAAAAAGAATGGCGACTGACTACGACGCCCCACGGAAGACCGATGAGGATGTCAGCGAAGACAGCATCGAGGAACTGAAGAACCGGCGCAACGACAAGAACTCGGGCAAGGTCGACGAGGACGAGACGGAAGCTGCCGAGTCGTTCGAACTCCCCGGCGCCGACCTGTCGCATGAGGAACTGACCGTGCGTGTGCTGCCGCGTCAGGCTGACGAGTTCACCTGCGCCAGCTGCTTCCTCGTCCGGCACCGCAGCCAGCTGGCCGAGGAGCGCAAGGGCCAGATGTACTGCGTCGACTGCGCCGGCTGACCTTCGTACAAAGGAACAGGGCCGCACCCCATTGAGGGGTGCGGCCCTGTTGCATCTCCAACACGGTGCCAGCCGATAAGAACGCAACCCCAGTTCGCTGCTACCGCATGCATACGGCGGTTGCGGTGCAACTGCGGTCGCGTTCTTATCGCGTACGCCCGGAACCGGGACGTCGAGGATCAGAGCTTGAGCTTGATTTGCGGGATCTTCGGGGCCTTGGTGCCCATGTCCTTGGCCCACCGACCGGCGGCGAAGCGGGTGACGACGAACTGGGTGACGCCGACGCCGATACCGCTGGCGAGCGCCCAGCTGGCGGCTTCGGCCAGCGGGGTGTCGGGATCGGTGGGCGACGGCGGGGTCTTGCCGGTCACCTGCTTCCAGGCCACGGTGATCGCCTTCTGCGCGGCGATCGTGGTGGCGGCGCCGAGCACGCCCATGTAGACCTTCCAGACCAGCTTCGATGACGTGCCCATCTGCCACTCCTTTGCCGTTGGACTGCCTGGGTGACCCGGGGTGCCGACGCGCGTCGATGTGACCCGGAGTCGGTTCGAGCCTATCGGTCCTTGCCTCGGGATGAGCCGTCGCGGCCCGTCGACCGCGGGGCCCGGCGCGATGGACAGCGAAGCGATCAGAATCACGCCCGCAGACGACTTGTCGAATGTGCCGCTTCGGCACCGGTTCCCGTACGGTTGGGGCGTGTCCGAGCCCGTGCTGAATTCCTCATCGGGATGGTCGAGTCAAGTCGTGTCGAATCACGCCAGCCAGCAGTCCGGCCCGTTGCCGACCCACCAGGAGCGGTTGTGGGTGCCGGTGGGTTGGTGGATCCTGGCCGGCCTGTTCGCACTGTCGATGTTCGTCGCGGTGTTGTTCTACCTGGGTCCGTGGATGGCCGTCGGCACCTTCGTGGTGGTGATGGCGATCGTCGCCGCGGTTTACATCCCGTACGGCCGGTTGCTGCTCCGGACCGACGCAGACCGGCTGTGGGTCGGCCGGGCCAACATCGAGTGGCGCTACATCACCGACGTCAGCGCACTGGACGAACAGCAGACCCGGCGGCGGCGCGGGCCGGAGGCCGACGTACGCGCCTTCCTGACCCTTCGGCCTTATCTGAATCGGACGGTCGAGGTGGCCATCAGCGACCCGGAGGACCCGACACCGTACTGGTTGGTGAGTACGCGTTCGGCGGACCGATTTGCGGCCGCCGTGCGAGCCCGGATCAGCCCGAATTCCGGCACCTCGCGAGATAGTGTGGAGGCGTGAGCCGGATCATGGCTCATCACGATCAGCCGCCAGAGCCGACCGTGTCCGACAGCCGCGAACCAGGCGATCACATGCAAGATCAGGTCGACATTCTGATCATGCAACTCGATACCGAACTCGACCTCCCCAGGTACGCCCATCCCGGCGATGCCGGAGCCGATCTGCGGATCAGCGAGGACATCGTGTTGGAGCCGGGTGAACGCCGACTCGTCGGCACCGGGGTCGCGATCGCCATCCCCGACGGGTTCGTCGGACTGGTGCATCCGCGGTCCGGGCTGGCAGCCCGGCACGGACTCACCATCGTCAACGCCCCGGGCACCGTGGACGCCGGTTACCGCGGCGAGATCAAGGTCTGCCTGCTCAACACCGACATCGGCTCACCGATCACCTTGAGCCGTGGCGATCGGATCGCCCAACTGTTGATCCAGAGGGTGGGTCGTGCCCGCTTCGTTCCAGTGCCACAATTGCCCGGGTCCATCCGCGGGTCGGATGGTCACGGCTCGACCGGCGGGATGCCGGCCACCGAGAGCGTCGAGCCATCGGCGCCCTCCACAGACACGAAGAATCGGCCGCTGATGGTCGATGCACACACGGGCGCTGGCAGCGCCGAACCGCAGGAGAAGACTTCATGATCTTTCGCTCGCGCCGGCAGCGGGATGAATCCTCGCCCGCCGAGACCGCGACCCTGGATGGCGATACCGAGCTGCCGGACGCCGACGTCGACCAGTCGGACGTTGATCACGATGATGTCGATCATGCCGCCGGGACCGCGGCCGACGCCGGCGAAGAGGTCGAGGTGGATCTGACCGAGCTGGACGACCAGGACTGGCGCGACCTCGGCCCGTACGACATCGGCGAGGTCGATGCGGACGCGCTGGAGGAGCCGGATCCGGACCAGCCGCGGATCGATCTGGGCAGCATGGTGCTGGCCGCCGCCGACGGGATGGAGCTGCGGCTTCAGGTCGACGAGAACAGCCAGCAGATCGTCTCGGCGATGATGATCCGCGGCGACTCGGCTCTGGAGGTCGGCGCTTTCGCCGCTCCGCGCAGTGGCGGACTGTGGGCCGAGATCCGCGAGGAGCTGATCGAGGCGGCCCAGGATGCCGGCGGTTCGGCCAATCTGCTGCCCGGCCCGTTCGGGGTGGAGCTGCGGCGATTGCTGCCGGTACGGACACCCGACGGCCAGGAGGGCTACCAGCCGTCCCGGATGTGGGTCGCTGAGGGACCGCGTTGGATGCTGCGAGGCATTATTTATGGACAGGCCGCCCTCGAGGACGGTGTTGAGCCCCCCGTTGCGGAGATCCTGGAAACGTTCCGCCAGATCGTCGTACGGCGGGGAGAC
>DATCVL010000264.1:0-1869 GCA_036566865.1 Microlunatus sp. | reverse complement strand
AGATCAACGAGAACAGCCCGGATGCGCTGAAGGGGATCACCGTCGGGATCGAGGAGGTCCCGTTCCTGGAGACCGCCTGGTCGGGTGAGCAGGTGCCGCTGGCCGCGGCGGTGGCGCCGACCCAGAGCGCATTCGGCCGGGTCGTGCTGTATCGACGGCCGATCGAGCATCGCGCCGCCAGCCGGCCGGGCCTGCAGATCCTGGTCCACCGGACCCTGGTCGAGCAACTGGCCGCACTCACCGGCCGCAGCATCGACGAACTGGACCCGGACGGGCTGGACGACGAGGACTAGGTCCGGTCGTCGTCAGTTCCTGAGGACCAAGATCACGAACGTCCTTCGACG
The DNA here is from genome assembly GCA_036566865.1 of Microlunatus sp. GTDB lineage: Bacteria > Actinomycetota > Actinomycetes > Propionibacteriales > Propionibacteriaceae > Microlunatus. The sequence continues at coordinate 1,525 of DATCVL010000264.1, read as the reverse complement.
GCCGGAGGGCTTGGCTACTGCCCGACCTGTGGGTCGAACTGTGAGGTCCGGGCGCTGCCGGCCAGGCTGGGAGTGATCAACCCGGCGGCGGCCAGTCCGTACACGTCACCGCTCTGCTGGCGCAGCGTGACACCCCCGTACAGCTGCGAGCCGGCCGGTGTCTTCACCACCAGGTAGGCCGGTCCGGCCTGGGTGACCCGGCGTTCGACCGAGGCACCCGGAGCCACCGGGATCCGTTCGTGGTAAAGGGAAACGCCGTCCATGTTGATCAAGGAAACGTCTGCGTCGGCGACCTTGGTGCCGCCGTTGCTGATCGCCAACTCGGTCTCCGAACCGTCCACCACGGCGGCCGGCGCCAGTCCGAGCGTGGTGATCGCGGGCTGGGCGGTGTTGATCGCGATGTCGTTCGGCTTGCTCTTGCCGGTGCGTTCGGAGCGGACCGCGGAGACCACCTTCTGATCACTGGACACCCGCACGGTACCGATCTGACCGGCAAGTCCCTTGGAGATCTCGACCTCGACCACCGACTGTGCCTCGACCGACGTCTCGCCGACACCGGCCGGGGTGAACGGGCCGTCAGGACCGAGGACCTCGATCTTGACATTGGCGCGTCGCTCACCGGGATTGCTGATGATCAACTTCCGGGCGCCCGGCCCACCGGGCACGGCGGGGATGACCTGTTGAGTGGTCGGGGCCACCGAAGCGGGGTGCCAATCGGCGCCGGTCGGTGCGTGATCGGACGCGCTGCGCAGGTCCCGTGCCATCGCCGACACCCGGCCGACCGAGGCGTGCACGCGGACGGTGACATCACCGTCGACGTTGTCGAGCAGGTCCTGCAGGGACAAGGTCCGGCTGCGACCGGCCGGGATGATCAGCCCGGAGGCACCCGGCACCGACAGCTCGCCGTCCGGTCCGAGGAAGGTCAGGTCGACCTCGGCCTGCTTGTCGTCGGGGTTGTTGAGCACCAACTGGCTGCGCAATCCATCGGTGGCGCCCAGGCCGGTGAACCACTGATCGACAACGGGGCCGGTGCAGGGAGCCAGTGACAGACCGCGGTCCTCGCCGCTGTCGGTCGAGCCGTACACCATCCCGGCCGAGGTGCCCGCCATGATCCCCTCGGTGGTCAGCTGCACCGAGCCTTCCGGAGACGACAGGATTTTGCCCTGGCCCGGGGTGTCCACCGACAGCGGCGGCGCCCCGTCCTCGGAACTGCCGAGGATCCGGCCGGTCAGCGTGCCGGTGTCGTTGGCGGACGCCTTCGCCGCGACCGCGTACACCTGCGACTCCTCGCTGTCGGAGGACGAGCCGCTGTTCAGGGTGCCGGTGGTGCAGACCGAGCTGGTCCGGCCGAGCATCGGCTGGGTGTTGCCCGCGGCCGGCGCCTCGGCCGTCGGGATCACGAAGCCGACCAGCCCGATCAGAGTGGCGAGGACGATGGCGGCGCCGACAGCGATCCACCCCCGTACGGCGTTGATCGCGCTCATGCGTCCTCCTCGGCCCGGGCAGGGGCGGGGTTGATTCGTTC
>DATCVL010000263.1:0-8790 GCA_036566865.1 Microlunatus sp. | reverse complement strand
CCACCGCGGCCAGACCGATCGCGCCGAAAGTGCCGCCCCGGCCCGGACCGGACGAATCCTCGACGTCGGTGTCCTCGGCCGCGCTGCTCTTGTCGGTCGAGGCGCTCGCGCTCGGTGTCGGGGTGGCGCTCTCGGCAGGCGGTGACGCGCCGGCCGACGGTGCCTGCCCCAGGCTCTGCGGGATCGGCATCGAGTAGACCGCGGAGTCCTTGCCCTCGCTGCCGACCAACAGGCTCTCGCCGTCCAGCGAGGTGGTGATCGATTCGCCCTGCGGCTGGAACGGGGTCGCCGCCTGGTCGACCACCTTGTAGTCCTGCTCGGGATCGACGATCTTGACATCGACATAGCTCCGCAGCGCAAGGCGGCCGTCGTCGAGCACGGTCCCGTCGGTCACGTACGGCGGTGCGTCACCGACCCTGGTCAGGTTGTTGACCTGCTCGCGGGACGGGTCCTTCGGCGCCCGGTAGATGCCGCCGTCATCGCCCTTGGTGACGATGAAGATCCGGCCGCTCTTCTTGATCAACAAGGTCTCGGCGTCGTGGGCACCGTCCGGATAGGCGAAGTCGTAGGCCTGGTAGAGAACGGTGCTGTCATTGGGTTCCGGATCGGCGAGGACGTAGATCGTGACGAAGTCGCGCTCGGCATCGTTGTCGCCGATGTCACCGATGTAGAGGGAGCCGTCGTGGTAGGCGATCGCTTCGACGTCGGTCACGTCGGCCCGGAACCCGAGCGTGCCCTGCACCTCGCCGGAGTCGTTCAGGGCGAACGCCCGAGGCTCGTCGCCGGAGTCGTTCACGGTCCAGTAGAGCTGCTGGTCGGTGTCGGTGGCGAGCCCGCTCGATTCGGTGATCCGCTCGTCGCTGATCTTGAACAGCGGCTGGTCGTCCGCGTACGCCGGTGCAGCGACCCAGCCGACCAGCAGCAGCCCGATCAGGGCAGCGAGCAGGCGCGCTGGACGCGTTGTTCCCCGGCGTGTGCCTGGTGCTGTGATCGGCAGCACTCGTGATCCCCTCGTCCGCCTGACAGTCGACTCGGCGGCCGGACCCGACGCCGGCCATGCCACGGGTGAGCGTACGCGATCAAGCCGGCGATAAGAATGTGACCACAGTCGGCACTCTCAGCCACCAGGACGCGGTTTCGGTGCAACTGCGGTCACGTTCTTATCGCCGGCGACCGATCACGACAGGGCACGGACGATCGCGGCCACGATGACGACCGCGACCAGCAGGACCAGCAGTCCCGTGACGATCATTCGCCGGGACTTGGTGTTCATACCGCGAGCCTATAGCCCGGTCCGCGTGGGTGAATTAGGTTGTGCCCCATGGGCGAGCTACGGCTGTACGCCATCGGGATCGACGAGGTCCGCAGCATGTTCGGCGCCCCGCCAGAGTTGGCGGAACGGCTCCGGCAGCAGGCCGTCGTCGCCCTGGCGCCGCCGCAGACGGCCGAACACGGCGGGCTGTTGTCCAAGCTCGGGCCGATCTTCCGCCGGCCGCCGGGCACCCGCGTACTGGATCCGGATGATCCGGTGCCGGCCGACCTTGATCGAATCCTTGCCGGGGCCTTTGTGCCGGCTGAGCGGAGTGTGGCGAGTTGGCGGCTGGTGGAGTTGTTGATCAAGGAGAACGCGTGGGGCGGCACCGGCCTGTCGGTGCATGGTGAGCAGTTGGACCATCTCGACTTTGCCTTGGCCCGCGGCGGCGTCCATGCGGCAGCCGGGCTGCGGCATCTGTTGAACAATCACACCGAGTTGCCGCTGATCGTGCCGCGCGGGCTGCTGGTCGGCTTCCACACCGGCGCGGAAGCGGCCTGGATGGCCGACTCCTATCGGCAGGCGATCGAGGAGATCGAGGACGAAGGTCCTCGCGAGATGGTCTACGCTCTGGCCAACTGGCTGGACGGATTCGGTCATTGGGTCGAACTGGCCCCGACGATGGGCCGCCGGCCGCCCGACCTGATCGGCTTTTGGGGTGTCTCCTGATCAGCCTGGGTCGTGTCCTGATCAAGACGGACAGTGGCTGCATCATGATCATGAACGGAGCCGGATGAAGCTGACCGTGGCCGGTCTGATGAGTGGCACTTCCTTCGACGGCGTCGATGCTGCGGTCGCAGAATTCGATCTCGAGGGCAACGACCTGGTCTGTCGACCGCTCGGCCTGCTCAGCCACGTACTGACCGATGCGATGCGAACCCGGATCGCCGACGTGTTGCCGCCGAACTCGACCACAATGGCCGAGATCTGCCGCCTGGACACCGAACTCGGGCAGCTGTTCGGCCGGGTCGCGGCCGAGGCGATCGACAGCTACGGCCCAGTTGATCTTGTCGCTTCACATGGGCAGACGGTGTTTCATTGGGTGGCGGACGGGTCGGCGTTGGGCACGCTGCAGTTGGGTGCGGCAGCCTGGATCGCCGAGGCGACCGGGGCTCCGGTGCTGTCCGATCTCCGCACCCGGGACATCGCCCGCGGCGGTCAGGGTGCACCGTTGGCGCCGACGCTGGATGCGCTGCTGTTGTTGGCCGATGACGTACGCCGTGGAGCGCTCAACCTGGGTGGGATCGCCAACATCACCGTACGTGACCATGATCATCGAGTGCTCGGCTATGACCTGGGGCCGGCCAGCGCGCTGATGGACCTTGCGGTCAGCACAGCCACCGGGGGTCGTGAGCGGATGGACACCGATGGGCGTCGGGCCGCCCGCGGAATGGTCGACGACAGCCTGCTGCAGCGGCTGCTGGACGAGCCCTACTACCGTCTGGAGCCGCCGAAGTCGACCGGCAAGGAGCTCTTCGACGCCGACTACCTGCGTCGGGTGGTCCGCGATCATGATCTTGGAGAAAATGATCATGACCTCGATGATCTTGTTGCGACCTTGACCGAGCTCACCGCGCGTCTGGTCGCGGATGCCTGCTCGCGGTGGGGCCTTCGGGAGTTGGTCACCTCCGGTGGCGGCATCCGCAACCCGACCCTGATGCGGCGGATCACCGAGCTCGCCCAGCCGACCGTGCTCCGCACCTCGGACGACTTCGGGATCCCGGCCCAGGCGAAGGAGTGCTATCTGATGGCGCTGCTCGGATTCCTCAGCTGGCATGGACTTCCCGGCACCATCGAATCGGCTACCGGCGCCACCTCGTTGCTGGGGTCGCTCACTCCGGGCGCAGGTCCGCTGCAACTCCCCGAGCCGTTGACCGTGGCACCGTCCCGGATGATCATTCGCGCCTGATCAGCGTTGGGCGGCCTTGGCGATCACGATCGACTCGGTCACCCAAGCGTCGTCCGGGGACTTGTCGCCATCCACGACAGCCCAGAGCACGTTGACCAGTTCACGAACGATCACCCAGTCGCGGACCCGGTCCTCGTCCATCCCGGTCAGGTCGACCACGGTGTAGATCCGTTCCAGGATGGCGTTCCGCAGGTCGCCGGTGGCGACCGCCTCGTCCCAGCGGTTCCACAGCAGCGGCGCCACCTCGTAGGCCGGATCGCCCGACATCGGCTTCGGGTCGATTGCCAACCAGTCACCGTCGTCGCGGAGCGATCCGAGCACATTGTCGAAATGCAGGTCGGTGTGGATCAGTCGACCGTCGGTGGCCGGATCGGAGGCGAAGTCTCGCGCGAGCGCGGCAGCATGGTCGACCAGTCTTCGCGGTACGGACCGATGATCATGCAGGGCCTGCAACCTCTGCGCCCAGTCGGCAGCCTGGTCGGACAGCTTGATCAACTGTGGGATGGCCGGCACGTGCAGCTTCGGATACAGCGCGGCCACGACCTCGCAGGCTTCGCTGACCGGCAGTCGATTCGGGTCCCGCGTCGGGTCGGCACGCTCCAGCAGCATCGCCCAGCGGTGCGGGTCGGCGCGCAGCAGTCGGATCGCCCCCTGGCCGTCCCAGGCTCGCAGGGCCAGGTGCTCATACTCGGCCTCGGGATGGGGCATGGTGATCTTGAGTGCGGCCGCTACGCCCTGCTGATCGCGAACCGGCAGTACATAGGCCGCCGCGCCATGCATCGCATCGCCATCCGGCGCCAGCGCCCACTCGCCGATCATCTCCGTGATCAACTTCGGCAACCGATCCAGCCAGTCGTCCCACTTCGGGTCGCCACGCTTGGCCATCAGTCCGTCGGGGATCGCGTCGATCATGGTGCCGGCCATCCTCGCACACCGGCCCGCTGTCGCTACTGCCGCCAGCGACGTGCCGCCTGAAGAGTGTGCTGGATGAACGGAGCCTTGGCGGCGCGGTAGCGCGGTCGATCCTGGTCGTCGGCGGCGGCCACCCGCCGCTTCAGCTCTGCGTAGTCTGCCGCGTCGGCCGGATGGGCCCTCAAATAGTCCCGGTAGAGCAGCAGATCTTGCCAGCCCCAGTCGGGCTCCACGATGTGCAGGTGGTGACTGCGATGCTCGATCGACGGGAAGCAGACCGAATACTTCCGCGCCTCGGCCTCTCCCGGTTCGGGTGCCAGCACCCAGCCGATCGCCGCGAATCGGCCGATCTCGTCGGCGAACTTGTCGTAGTCCTCGATCACGGCCAGCATGTCGATGATGGGCTTGGCCGGCAGCCCGGGCACCGAGGTGCTCCCGATGTGTTCGACCGGCCGAAGGAAGCAACCGTCGAACGCCTGCTCCAGCACCTGTCGCTGCTGCTCGAACAGATCCGGCCAGTCGGGGTCGTACTCCATGATCATGATCTTGTCGCGCCGCATGATGATCAGGTTTCCAGGTCTTCCCGCAGCCACGCCAGGCGTGTCACTGTTTCACGGCTCCGGCGATTCCTTCGACGAAGTATCGCTGGAGGAAGAGGAACAGCACGACGATCGGGATCAAACTGATGGTGGCCGCCGCCGCCAAGCCAGACCAATCGGTGAAGTTGTCACCCTGAAAGGCGTAGATCCCGACCGACAGCGTCCGCAGTTCGGGGCGCGAGAGAGTCATCACCAACGGAAGCAGAAAGTCGTTCCAGGCATGCATGAACTGCAAGATCACCACGGTCGCGATCACCGGACGAGCCAATGGCAGATAGATCAACAGGAACGTACGCAGAAAGCCGGCGCCGTCGACACGTGCCGACTCTTCCAGCTCATCGGGTAGCTGCCTGAAGTATGCGGTGAACAGAAGGATGGCGATGACATGTGCGCCGCCCGACTCAGCAAGGGTAAGTCCCCACAACGAGGACGACAGATGCAGACCCTTCAACAGATCGAAGATCGGAATGATCGTGTACCCCTCGGGCAGGAACACCGCCGCCGCGAACAGTCCGATGATGATGCGCTTGCCTGGGAATTGATAGCGGCCCAGGACGTATCCGATCGTCGACACCGCGATCAAGGTGATCACAATCGATCCCGCGGTGACCAGGACCGTGTTCAAGAAGTACTGGCCAACATGGGCCTGACTCCATGCCCGGACGTAGTTGTCAAGGCGTACGACAGATGTGAACGGGTTGAGCCCCCTGAAGATCTCCGAGTTGTCCTTCACCGACGCCGAAAGCATCCAGATGAACGGGTAGATCCACGCGAGGGCGATCGGTAGGAGCACCGCACCCAGCACGATCAGACGGATCCTGTCCGCCCGAAGACGACGCCGCGGACGGCGTGCGGGTGCAAGGTCCGTCTCCTTGTCGCTCTGGGTCTTGACCTGCGTTGCTGTGGCTGCCATCGCTCTCAACCTCGCTTCGTGTTGCCGGGCGCTCCGGCAGTCTGCTGACGGCGCCCGCCGATGGACCGAGCCGCCCAGACCTGCAGCAGGGCGATCACCATGGTCGCGATTCCGAACAGGCAGCCGGCCGCCGAGGCGTATCCGAGCTGTGGCGTCGCCTGCGGATCCGACGGTGCCGACCAGGCGCCGGACTTCCGGTACGGCGTTGCGCGTCCGCCGGCGCCCGAGACAACGTCGACCGGATTGATCAGCTACTCGCCGGGCGGCGGCAACCCGTACGTTGTCTACGCGAAGGCTCCGCAGGACCACAAGATCATCGCTGGGGACCTGTTGCACTACCTGGGTACTGAAGCAGGCCAGACGACCTGGGCCCTCAGCGATGGTGCGGCGGACCCAGCCTGGTCGCCGAAGGCACTGAAGACCGCTCAGGAATCGCCGGACCTGCGCCCGCAGGACAAGGCCTCCTTCGCGATCTATGACGACTTGCTGCGACTGGGCCCGAGTCCTCAACTTCGCAACCCTGATGTCGACCAGGTCCAACTCGCGCTGAAGCCCGTGACGCCATCCGCCGCCGACATCGTGTCCGGCGTGCTAACGGGCCAGATCGATGACGCCAAGCGGGCACTGATCGAGCTGGACTCGCAGTCGGAACGGGCCCTGGATGCCGCAATCAAGACCGCCCGAAGGCGCGGCGCCAAGGTCGCGCGGGAGGATTGGCACTTCCCGGACTGGAATCCCACCGAGGACTACAAAGACAGTCAGTACTGATCACCCGCGAGTGCGGGCTGCAAAGCTCATGATCGAGAGGAATCGCTAGCCGTGGCAAGCCGAACCGTCACCCGCCCGAACATCGTGTTGATCATCTCCGATGATCAAGGAGCGTGGGCCCTGGGCGCCGCGGGGAACCCGGAGATCCACACGCCCAACCTGGATGCGCTCGCCGCCGGCGGGACGCGGTTCAGCAACTTCTTCTGCACCTCGCCGGTGTGCTCACCCGCCCGGGCGACCCTCTTCACCGGGCAGCCGCCGTCCAAGCACGGCGTCCACGACTGGATCAGCGCGCGTCATGTCGGCAACGAGGGCGTCAACTACCTCGAGGGCCAACCGCTGGTGACCGATGTCCTGTCTGACCACGGCTACCGCTGCGGGTTGTCGGGCAAGTGGCACCTCGGCGCGAATGACCAACCCCGTAAGGGATTCGAGCACTGGTTTGCGCATCAGCTAGGCGGCGGTCCGTACTACGATGCCCCGGTGGTCCGGGTCGGCGAGTTGATCAACGAGCCCCGCTATCTCACCGAAGCGATCGGCGATGACGCTCTGTCATTCCTGGCGTCGGCGGACGCGTTCGCCGAACCGTTCTGGCTCAGCATGAACTTCACCGCGCCGCATGCGCCGTGGAAGGACAACCACCCGCAAGAGTTCGTCAAGCTCTACCAGGACGCGGAATTCAGCAGCTGCCCACAGGAGCCCGATCACCCGTGGACCCGCTACAACGACGGCGGATGGCCGATCGGCCGTGAGCAGGATGTACGCCAGTCCTTGATCGGCTACTTCGCTGCGATCTCGGCGATGGACGAGCAGATCGGCCGGGTGGTCGATGATCTTCGTGACCGCGGCCTGCTGGAAAGCACCGTGATCATGTTCCTCAGCGACAACGGCCACAGCTGCGGCCAGCACGGGATCTGGGGCAAGGGCAACGGCACCTACCCGCTGAACATGTACGAGGAGGCCGTCAAGGTGCCGGCCATCATCAGCATGCCCGGCACCATCCCGGCCCAGGTCTGCGACGAGTTGATCTCCGGCTACGACCTCGCCCCGACATTGCTGGAGTTGGCCGGTGTGCGGTCGGACGCCCTCGGCGACGGACCGGGCAGCAGCTTCGCCGATGTGATCACCGGCAACGGCCAGTCCCGGCAGCGGGTGGTGATCTTCGACGAGTACGGCGCAACCCGGATGATCCGTACCAGGCAATGGAAGTACGTGCTGCGCCGCGGAGACGAACCCGACGAGTTGTACGACCTCGACGCCGATCCCGGCGAGCGCACGAACTTGGTCGACGACCCGGCACAGCGCGAGCGGGTCGCCGAGCTGCGCGGACAGCTCGAGGGCTGGTTCGATCGCTACGCCGATCCGGTGCACGACAGCAGCAACCTGGACGTCACCGGGCTCGGCCAGACCGACGTGCTCGGCGGTCGGGGCCGCGGGGCGTTGCCGGTGACGAGCTGACGGGATCAGGGCCGGCGAGCGTTGGTCAGCCAGCGCAGCAGCCATTCCGCCGGTCCATAACGGAATCGGTGGGTCCACCAGGCACTGGCCACGAGCTGGCCCGCGAACACCATGATCGCGAGCGCCAGCAGTGCGACCGGGGACAGCGTGCCGGCGAGTCCGAGACCGATGCCGGTGAAGATCAACAATGCGATCACCGATTGGGCCAGGTAATTGGTCAGGGTGATCCGTCCTGCTGGCGCCAGCCATCGACCGATCAGCACGCCCCGGGGATGATGCAGGACCCGCAGCAGGCTTGCGACGTAGGCGGCCGTGAGGAATGGCGCGGTGATCACGCTGATCAACACAGCCGTGCTGTCAGCGTCCCCACCCAGTAACGCGTAACCGACCGCTCCGGGCAGTCCGACGGCGAAGCCGATCACTTGCAGTCGCCGCAGCAACGACTCCCGCCCGGTGACCGAGGCCAGCATTCTTCGTCGGCCCACGACCATGCCGAGCAGGAACATCGCCAGCGCTGTCGGGCCCTGCATCGACACCGCCTGGATCACCAGCAGCGGCAGACCGGCGAGGTGCTCGCCGATGATCGGTCAGCGACGGAGGATCAGGGCAACAGCTCGACCTCGCTCAGGCTGGCAGCCTGGTCAGCAGCCGAGATCACCAGCCGGTAGGCGCGGTACGACCCCGGGTTGGTGATCTTGAACGGTCGGGTCTGTCGCCGCCAGCGGAAGGCTTGATCGGACCGCTCGTCCAGCAGTGTCCACTGCTCACCGTCGACGGAGCCCTCGAGCCTCCAGGCCGATGGGTCGCCGTCCGCTGCTGAGGAGGTCAGGGTGTAGAACGCCGCCGTCGCCGGCTGATCGAGAGCCCAAGCGATCGGATCGTCAATCCTGACAGCGACCTCGGTCCGCGAGTCATCGTC
>DATCVL010000262.1:0-7939 GCA_036566865.1 Microlunatus sp. | reverse complement strand
CCGGCAGCGCCCGCCGACCCGGCAACCATCGACCAGACCGAGACCGACCAGGCCACGACCGAGACGTCCGGGTCCGACGAGACGAAGACTGCCGTCCTTGATCCTGCCGGCGCCGACGAATCCGTCGATGCGGCCGACGTGGAGGCTGATCAGCCGTCGGCCCAGACGTTTTCGGATCAAGATCATTTCCGGGTGGTGATCGTGACCGGGATGTCGGGCGCCGGCAGAAGCACGGCCGCCAATGCGCTGGAGGACATCGGCTGGTACGTGGTGGACAACCTGCCGCCGAGCCTGCTGCTGGAGTTCTGCACCCTGGCCCGGCAGGCCCGGCAGACGCGGCTCGCGGTCGTCCTCGATGTCCGCACCCGGTCCTTCTTCGAGCAACTGCCGACCATGTTCGCCGACCTCGGCAATGCCGGCATCCAGCCCGAGATCGTCTACCTCGAGGCCGGCGACGACGTAATCGTCCGCCGGCAGGAATCGGCCCGACGTCCGCACCCGCTGCAGGGAGACGGACGGCTGATGGACGGTATCAACGCCGAACGCGCCAGCCTGGCCACGTTGCGGGCCGCAGCCGACCTGGTGATCGACACCTCGTCGTTGAATGTGCATCAGCTCGGCACCCGGATCAATCACGCCTTCGGCAGTCTCGAGCAAGATCAACTTCGGATGACCGTGGTGTCGTTCGGCTTCAAGAACGGCATCCCGATCGATGCCGATCTCGTCTTCGATGTCAGGTTCCTGCCGAATCCACACTGGATCCCCGCGCTCCGGCCGTTGACCGGGCTCAGCCGCGAGGTCAGCGAGTACGTCCTCGAGCAGCCGGGCGCGGAGGAATTCATCCAGCAGCTCGAGGCGATGATGAAGGTGATCGGAGCCGGCTACGTCCGTGAGGGCAAGAGGTTCGCCACCCTGGCGATCGGCTGCACCGGCGGCAAGCATCGCAGCACCGCCATTGCCGAGGAGTTCGCCCGCCGGCTGCGGGAGTCCGGCGTGGCCACCAACGTGCTCCATCGTGATCTTGGTCGGGAGTGAGTCGATGGCGGAGCGAAGCCAGCCGTTGGACCGCCCCGCAGATGATCATGATCGGCTCGGCTGTTCGGTTGATCAGCCGTCCTCGGAGCTCTCCGACGCGTTCGGTCGGCTGCCCGAGGTGGTGGCGTTCGGTGGCGGCCACGGGCTGTCCGCGAGCCTGGCAGCACTACGCCGGATCACCGACCGGCTGACGGCGATCGTCACGGTGGCCGATGACGGCGGCTCGTCCGGTCGCCTCCGGGAGGAGCTGGACTGCTTGCCACCGGGTGATCTGCGGATGGCGCTGGCGGCGCTCTGTGGCGATGACGAGTCCGGGCGGACCTGGGCCGAGGTGTTGCAGTACCGCTTTCCCGGTGAGGGAAGTCTCGGCGGGCACGCGATCGGGAATCTGCTGATCGCCGGACTGTGGCAACGGCTCGGCGGAGACCCGGTGGCCGGACTGGACATGGTGGGCAAACTGCTCGGCGCCCGCGGTCGAGTGCTGCCGATGTCGGCGGTGCCGTTGCAGATCGAGGCGGACGTGGTCGGGCTCGATGCCAGCGCGCCGGACGAACTGCGGACGGTACGAGGCCAGGCCCAGGTGGCCAAGACGATCGCCGAGGTCCGAGCGGTCCGGCTGAACCCGTCGGATCCTCCGGCCTCGGACCAGGCGGTTCGGGCGGTCCGGGACGCCGATTGGCTGATCCTCGGCCCGGGGTCGTGGTTCACCTCGGTGATCCCGCACCTGCTGGTGCCGGAACTGGCGCGAGCGATCGTGGACACCGAAGCGCGCCGGATCCTGACCATGAACGTGCAGTCCGATGCCGAGACGAAGGGGGCGTCGGCGGCCCGGCACCTGGAGCTGCTGGCCGAACACGCGCCGAAGCTTCGGCTGGACGTGGTGATCGCGGACCGGAGTTTCGTTCGCGACGATCCGCACCTGGAGGCGTACGCCCGATCATTGGGTGCGGAGCTGGTGCTGGCCGATGTCGCCCACCGCGATGGCAGCCCGCGGCATGATCCGCTCCGGTTGGCATCGGCGTACGCCGACATCATGGGGGTCTAGCGGGGAGTAGATGTTCTGCCTCCGGCCGGTCAAGTCAGGTTAGGGTTACCTAATTATTCGACCGACGAAGGCTGGTGCAGATTGTCCGACCTCAACGTTCCCCGATCGGGAGCGACCGTCGTCACCCGGCGGCGACTGCTGGGTGGTCTTGGCCTCGCGCTCGGCGCGACCGCAGTGTCCGGCTGCAACAGTTCGGCTTCCGGACAGCGACCGTCCGACACCGCGTACGAGTCGAGCGGCGCGGGTTATCCGGTGACGGTGAAGCACCGGTTCGGCAGCACCACGATCGACAGCTCACCGAAACGGATCGTCGCCCTCGGTCAGACCGACCTCGATCCGGTCATCGCGCTGGGATTCACCCCGATCGCGGTCGGCTCCTTCGAGGAGGACTGGTATTCGCCCAAGCAGCCCTGGAATGCATCCGGGTTCAGCGCTGACGGGCCGCAGGAGATCAACTTCATCGACATCCAGCCGGAGCAGGTCGCTGCTCTGAAGCCCGACTTGATCACCTGCGTCAGCGGCGGCTTGGACGCGTCCAAGGCCAAGACCCTGTCCAAGTTCTGTCCCGTCATCGGGCCACCGGTCGGATATCAGGACTACGCCGTCCCGTACGGTCAGCAGACCGAGCTGATCGGAAAGGCGCTCGGGCGCGAACAGCAGGCCAGGAAGTTGGTGGCCGACGTCGACGCCAAGTTCGCTGCAGTGCGCGAGGCGCATCCGCAGTGGCAGCAGCTGACGGCGATCTGTGCCGAGGTGTACGGCAGTGACTACGACATCCTGGGCAGCTCGGCGCCGCGGACGATCTTCCTGACCAGTCTCGGCTTCGGCCTCGATCCGACCCTGAACGCGCTCACCGGCAAGGATTACTCGCAGGCGTTGAGCGCGGAGAAACTTGATCTGATCGGTGATCTCGACCTGGTGGTGTGGTGCACCGATGCGGGCCAGTTGGAGCAGATGCGATCCCGGCGGTTGATCAAGCGGTTGCCGTCGACCCGGGAGGGCCACAGCCTCTGGACCACCGGAGACAAATCCGATCGCCTGCTCTGGGCGATGGATTTCTCCACCGTGCTGAGCGCGCCGTACGCCATCGAGCACGGTGTCAGTCTGATCGAGGCGGCCGTGGACGGCCGGGATCCCGCCGGACAGCGGGGATGATCGAGAACGAACGCGGTCACCGTCTGCCGCCGGCGGCCGGGTCGGATGTTCCGCCGATGTCGGCCTCCGGAAGCCTCGGTCCCGAGCGGTGGATAGCCGCGCATTATGAGATAGTTCCGCAATGGCTATGACGGCGCAGGTGAAGGCGGAGCTCGCGACGATCAAGGTCACCAAACCCAGCGTTCGAAAGGCCGAGGTGGCGGCCACCCTTCGGTTCGCCAGCGGCTTGCACATCGTCAGCGGCCGGATCGTGATCGAGGCCGAGCTCGACACCGGCGCGGTGGCTCGCCGGCTGCGTACCGACATCGCCGAGGTGTTCGGCCACTCCAGCGATCTGGTGATCGTGAACAGTTCCGGCATCCGGCGCGGTACCCGCTACATCGTCCGCGTGATCAAGGACGGCGAGGCGCTGGCTCGACAGACCGGCTTGATCGACAGCCACGGCCGGCCGGCCCGGGGACTGCCGCCGCAGGTGGTCGGTGCCGGCATCGAGGAATGCGTCGCCGCTTGGCGCGGAGCCTTTCTTGCCCACGGATCGCTGACCGAACCGGGCCGTTCGATGGCGCTCGAAGTCACCTGCCCGGGACCCGAGGCTGCCTTGGCGCTGGTTGGTGCGGCGCGTCGACTGAGCATCTCGGCCAAGTCCCGTGAGGTTCGCAATGTCGACCGGGTGGTGATTCGCGACGGCGACGCGATCGGCCAGTTGCTCACCAGGCTCGGTGCACACGAGTCGCTGCTGGCCTGGGAGGAACGACGGATGCGACGCGAGGTTCGCGCCTCGGCGAACCGACTGGCCAACTTCGACGACGCCAACCTGCGGCGGTCCGCTCGGGCCGCAGTCGCTGCCGGTGCCCGGGTCGAGCGGGCCCTGGAGATCCTCGGCGAGGACGTCCCCGAGCACCTCAAGGCGGCCGGCATGCTGCGGGTGGAGAACAAGCAGGCGAGCCTGGAGGAGCTGGGGCAGCTGCACAATCCGCCGCTGACCAAGGACGCCGTGGCCGGCCGGATCCGTCGCCTGCTGGCCACCGCCGACAAGCGTGCCGCCGAGCTCGGCATCCCGAACACGGAGGCGAGTCTGAGCCCCGAGATGCTCGAAGATCGGGACTGATTTCCGGTTTTCGGGGTGATTTGCACGCCGGCAGACCAAAGTATGTCCAGACCAGTGCGCAAACCGGTTATAACCAGGATCGGTCTGGGGCGTTAGCCTGGGCACGCGTGGGCCGTCGTGCCTGAGCGCTTCACCGAACGAGCACCAACCTCCAGGAGAACTACCAGCCATGACCGTACGTGTAGGCATCAATGGTTTCGGCCGCATTGGACGCAACTTCTTCCGGGCCGCATTGGCCTCGAACGCCGATATCGAGGTCGTTGCCTTCAATGATCTCGGTGACGACGACACCCAGGCCCACCTGCTCAAGTACGACTCGATCCTGGGCCGTTACCCCGGCAGCGTCGAGGTGGTCGACGGTGGCATCGCCGTCGACGGCAAGGTGATCAAGTCCTTCGCCGAGAAGGATCCGGCCAAGCTGCCGTGGGGTGACCTCGGCGCTGACGTGGTGCTGGAGTCGACCGGCTTCTTCACCGACGCCACCAAGGCCAAGGCGCACGTCGACGGCGGCGCCAAGAAGGTGATCATCTCCGCGCCGGCGAAGAACGAGGACGTCACCGTGGTGATGGGCGTCAACGACGGCGACTACGACCCGGCCTTGCACACCGTGATCAGTAACGCCTCCTGCACCACCAACTGTCTGGCCCCGCTGGCCAAGGTGCTGGATGACGAGTTCGGCATCGTCAAGGGCCTGATGACCACCATCCACGCCTACACCCAGGACCAGAACCTGCAGGACGGTCCGCACTCCGACCTCCGCCGGGCCCGGGCCGCTGCGCTGAACATCGTGCCGACCTCCACCGGCGCAGCCAAGGCCATCGGCCTGGTGCTGCCGCAGTTGAAGGGCAAGCTGGACGGCTACGCGCTGCGGGTTCCGACCCCGACCGGTTCGGTCACCGACCTGACCGTCGAGCTGGGCAGGGAGACCACGGTCGAGGAGATCAACGCGGCGTACAAGACCGCCGCCGAGGGACCGCTGAAGGGCCTGTTGACCTACAACACCGATCCGATCGTCAGCAAGGACATCGAGACCGACCCGTCCTCCTGCACCTACGACGCGCCGCTGACCAAGGTGATCGGAAACCAGGCCAAGGTCGTCGGCTGGTACGACAACGAGTGGGGCTACTCCAACCGGTTGGTCGATCTGGCCCTGCTGGTCGGCGAGTCCCTCTGAGCCGTTCTTCGGTTGCCTGAAGCCTCCCGGCCTGCCGTTCGCGCCCACCACGCTGGGGCGCGAGCGGCAGGCCATTGTTCTGCCGGGGCCAGATCTGCCCGGCGTAGTTGATCTTGAAAGGTACGCGATGAAGTCAGTTTCTGATCTTGGTGAGTTGGGTGGCAAGCGGGTGTTGATCCGCTGCGACCTGAACGTCCCACTCGATGGCCAGAAGATCACCGACGACGGTCGGATCCGGGCATCGGTGCCGACCCTGAACCAGCTCCGATCCGCCGGCGCCAAGATCATCGTGCTGGCCCACCTGGGCCGGCCGAAGGGTCAGGTGAAGCCGGAGTTCTCGCTCCGGCCTGCCGCCGAGCGGCTGGGCGAGCTGCTCGGCACCGAGGTCAAGCTGGCCGACGATGTGGTGGGGGAGTCCGCCACTGAAACCGTTGCCTCGCTGACCGACGGCGAGGTCGCGATGCTGGAGAACGTACGCTTCGAGCCGGGCGAGGAGTCCAAGGACGAGGCCGAACGTGGCGCCCTGGCTGACAAGTACGCCGCCCTCGGCGACGTCTTCGTCTCCGACGGCTTCGGTGTGGTGCATCGCAAGCAGGCCTCGGTCTACGACCTCGCGGGCAAGCTGCCGAACGCCGCCGGTGGCCTGGTCAAGGCCGAGGTCGAGGTGCTCGAACGGCTGACCGCAAGCCCCGCCAAGCCGTACGTGGTGGTGCTCGGTGGGGCCAAGGTCAGCGACAAGCTGGCCGTGATCGACAACCTGCTGAAGACCGCCGACACCCTGGTGATTGGTGGCGGCATGTTGTTCACATTCCTTGCAGCACAGGGATATGAGGTCGGCAAGAGCCTGCTGGAGAAGGATCAGATCGATACCGTCAAGGGCTACCTGGAGCAGGCCGAAAAGGCGGGTAAGCGAATCGTGCTGCCGACCGATGTGATCGTTGCGCCGGACTTCAAGGCCGATGCGACGCCGACCGTGGTGACCGTCGATCAGATCCCTCAAGATCAACTCGGTCTGGACATCGGGCCGGAATCGGCGGCCGCGTTCGCCGAGGTGATCAAGGACGCCAGGACGGTCTTCTGGAACGGACCGATGGGCGTGGCCGAGTGGGAGGCCTTCGCCGGCGGCACCCGTGCGGTCGCCCAGGCGCTCACCGAGGTGGACGGTCTGTCGGTGGTCGGCGGCGGCGATTCGGCCGCGGCCGTTCGTGATCTCGGCTTCGCCGATGATCAGTTCGGCCACATCTCCACCGGCGGCGGGGCCAGCCTGGAATACCTGGAGGGCAAGGAACTCCCGGGCCTGGCCGTCCTCGGCTGAACCGTCCGCAACTGCACCCTTTCGGTGCAGCCGCACCGGGTCTCACCCGTGCGGCCGCGCCGAAAGGGTGCGGCTGTGCTGTCGCCAATAGAGTGTCCACACCCGTCGTTGCAGAGTGGAGAGTACGAGATGCGCAAGCCGCTGATGGCCGGCAACTGGAAGATGAACCTCAACCATGTCGAGGCGGTGGGGCTGGTGCAGAAACTTGCCTGGACGCTGGAGGACAAGAAGCACGACCCGGAGAAGTCCGAGGTGGTCGTGCTGCCGCCGTTCACCGACCTGCGTACCGTGCAGACCCTGGTCGACGGTGATCGGCTGAAGTTGGGCTTCGGTGCCCAGGATGTCTCCGCACACAACGCCGGTGCCTACACCGGCGAGGTGTCCGCGGCGATGTTGCACAAGCTCGGCTGCTCCTATGTGGTGATCGGCCATTCCGAGCGTCGGCAGTACCACGACGAGACCGACGCGCTGGTGAACACCAAGGCCAAGAAGGCCTTGCGCTCGGCCATCACCCCGATCATCTGCGTCGGCGAGGACGAGCAGGTCCGTGAGCAGGGCGAGCATGTCGCGCATGTGCTGGCCCAGGTCGAGGGTGCGCTGCAGGGATTGTCGGCCGAGCAGGTGTCCGGTCTGGTGATCGCGTACGAGCCGATCTGGGCGATCGGCACCGGCAAGGTCGCCACCTGCGACGACGCCCAAGAGGTCTGCGCCGCCATCCGGGTCAAGGTCGCCGAGTTGTACGAGCAGCCGGTGGCCGACGCAGTCCGGGTCCTGTACGGGGGATCGGTCAAGGCCGCCAACGTCGCGCAGATCATGGCCGAGGCCGACATCGACGGCTGCCTGGTCGGCGGCGCCAGCCTGATCGTGGACGAATTCGCTGCCATTGCACGCTATTACGACCTGCCGATGATCAACGGCTGACCGAAGTTGATCATGGTCGTCCTCGGCCACACCCGGAATAGCTGATCACCGACCAGGGTTCCCTCGATGTTGTCGCACATCGGGGGAGGCTCGATGAAGTTCAGTGTCAGCTACAGCACGCCGTACTTCGGCGTGGATCCGGGGAACCTGCTCGGCTACGCCCAACATGCCGAGGCCTGTGGTTTC
>DATCVL010000261.1:0-3943 GCA_036566865.1 Microlunatus sp. | reverse complement strand
CTACGCCAGAAGTTTCGGCGGGATCGCACAGGCTCAAGCCGTATCGCTCCCCGGCGGCGCCGGGCCGACCGTGTTCATCACGGTGGCCGGTCCGAACGGCACCGAGGTACCGCGACAACCAACGCTGAACGACCTCCTCGGCGCGCTGGACACGGTTCGCGACCGCGCATCGACCGTGCGGGCCGACAGCTTCGTGCCGGTCTGGTTCGTCCTCGGCGTCGAGGTCCTGGCCGCTCCGGATCGTCGAGGCGAGGACGTCCGGGCTGCCGTTCGCGCGGCGCTTCTCAGTCACCTGTCACCGGCGCATCGGTCGTTCGGCGATCCGGTGACTGGATCGCAGATCCTGGCCGCGCTCCAGACGGTGGACGGGGTCAGCGCCGCCCGGTTGACGGCGCTGAGGCCTGCGGGACCGCCAAAGCCGGGCGACCCGCCCGTGCGGCAGGTGCTCACCGCACCCAGTGCACACCGAGACCCCGTTGCAGATGACCCGCAACGAGTCCAGCCGGCGGCTCTGTTGATGCTCGATCCGAAGACGCTAGAGGTTGAGCCATGGACGCCATGACAGCTTCGAGCGGCCCGATGGACATCGACCGCGTACGTGCGGTGTACGAACTGCTGCCATCCATCCACCGGATCCGGGACGAGGAACAGGAGTTTCCGCTCCGCGCGTTGCTCGAGATCGTCGAGTCCGAGCTAGCCGTGTTGCGCTCCGACATCGACCGGCTTTACTCCGACTGGTTCGTGGAGACCTGCTCGGAATGGGTGCTCCCCTATCTGGGTGACCTGCTGGGGGTGCAAGGCCTGCGCCAGGTGCCGGGAGCGGCTGGGCTCCGCGCCCTGGTCGCGAACACCATTCGGTACCGCCGTCGCAAGGGCACGCTGGGCGTGCTTGAACAGGTGGGCCGGGATGTCACCGGTTGGCCGGCCCGGGCGGTGGAGTACTACCAGCTGCTGAGCGCGACCCAGCATCTCGACCATGTGCGTCGCGGCCGGGCCGGAACCGCCGACCTACGAAACGCGCAGGACATGGCACTCGTCGGCACACCGTTCGACGCGACCGCGCGCACTGGCGACGTCCGGCTCATATCCGACGGTCGCGGACTATACAACCTGCCCAACATCGGCCTCCACCTGTGGCGGCTCACGGCATACCCCGTGGAAGGGACTGACGCTCGGCGCGTCGGTCCGGGATGGACGTTCGACCCGGCCGGCCGCGACGTGCCGCTGTACCACCAGGCACGGACCGAGACCGACGATGTACCGCATCTGACGACGGAAATCGAGGTCCCCGCACCCCTGCGCCGCCGCGCCCTGATCCAGGAGCTGATGCCCGGCCGACCGCTGGTATTCCTAGCCGACCCCCACCCGGCGTTTCAGGTCAGGCTGGACGGGGTGGCTATCAAGCCCATCCAGCTGGTATGCCGTGAGCTGAGCAACTGGGATCCCCCGGACGACGCCGGCCAGAACCTGCACCGTGTAGCGGTGGATCCGGTGCTCGGCCGAATCATGCCCTCGCCTGCGCTGACACCGAACCGGATCACGGTGGAATATGCGTACGGCTACCCCGGGGACATCGGTGCCGGACCCCACGACCGACGAGCGACGCTCGTATCGGCCTTGGGGCTGGACGGGTCGACCACGGTCAACTGGCTTGTCCGGGTGGCCCGCGACGAACCGCCCGTCCCGGGCCGCTCGGTGACCACCATCGGTGACGCGCTCCGACTGTGGGACACGCGAACAGACCTCTCCCCCGGCCAGGTCGGCGTCATCGCGGTCACCGACAGTGCCACGTACCGCGGTGACGTGCAGGTGGCCGTGCCTGCCGGTGACCGGTTGGTTCTGGTGGCGGCGTCGTGGCCGGCGGGCGATCCAACCGCTTCGGCACCAGAGCTGGACCTGGTCGCCCAGTCCGCACGTGGTGGGCGACCTCATCTCGTCGGCAACATCGAAGTCACCGGCGCCGGATCCGGCAGCGTGCTCGTGATGGACGGGATCTCCGTCGAGGGCGACGTGACCGTGATGCGTGGGGATCTCGACGGCCTGGTGTTGGCCGACTGCACGCTGGCAACCGGGCCGCTGACTGCGTCGGATAACCCACATCTGAGCGTCGCCCTGCGCCGCAGCGTGGCGGGGAGACTGACCCTGCCCGGTGTGCCGACTGTCCGGTTGAGCGACTGCGTGCTGTTCGACCCCAAGACCGCCATAGACGCGGCCGATGCGAGGGCCGATGTCCAGGCCTGCACGGTGTTCGGGGCGTCGACGGCCCGCATACTGACTGCCGGCAACACGCTGTTCTGCAAGCCGGTGACCGCGCGAAGCGTGCAGTCCGGTTGCGTGCGGTTCTCCTACCTGGCTCCTGGGTCGCATACCCCGCGCCGGTACCGCTGTCAGCCCGCCTCACCTGGCACGACCGCCGCCGTCCAGCCCCGGTTCACCTCGCTGCTGCCCGAACATCCGGGGTTCGGGCAGCTTGCCCGCGACTGCCCCGTCGAGATCACCCGAGGCGCCGACGACGAGGGCGAGATGGGTGCCTACCACTTCCTCCAACAGTCCGTTCGACTGTCCAACCTGACCTCACAGTTCGAGGCCTACCTGCGCTTCGGGCTGGACGCCGGGGTCTTCTTCGCAACGTGAGGTGATGCCATGAAGGGCGACTTCAGTCGGCTGACGTTCCGCGGCCGGCACCACTACCGGGGCGTGCTGCAGCAGCAGGGCCGCGTGCAGCTGGACGCGGACTGGAACGAGCAAGTCATGCTTCAGGCCCATCTCGACCGGGTGACCGCCAGGGACACGGTCGGCCTGCACGGCGCACCGCGCGACGCCGCCGGCATGCAGATCGTCGACCCGCAGGGCCGGCCCCTGAACGGCGCCGTCGCTGCCGGTGATCTGTACATCTCGCCCGGCCGCTACTACGTCACCGGAGTCCTCTGCGAGAACGAGAGTCTCGTCAAGCTCGAGCACCAGCCCGACCTGCCGGGCGTGCCACTGCCAACGAACATCGGCAGCTACATCGCGTATCTCGATGTCTGGCACGAGCACCTGACCGCACGCGAGGAGCCTGCACTGCTTGAGGTTGCGTTGGGCGGACCGGACACGACGACCCGCTCGCGAACGATCTGGCAGGTCCGAGTGCGGTCTGCGGCCGCAGCAGCACCCACCTCCTCGCATGGCCGGATGCGGGCTCAGGCCAGAGGAGGCGACGACGACCCGGACGTCTGCGACGTCCCGACCGGCACTGGCTACCGGCGGCTTGACAACCAGCTCTACCGGGTGGAGATCGTCGATCCGGGGGATGCCAACACCGCGACATATGTTTGGTCGCGCGAGAACGGCTCGGTGACGGCTCGGCTGATCGACCG
The DNA here is from genome assembly GCA_036566865.1 of Microlunatus sp. Classification (GTDB taxonomy): domain Bacteria; phylum Actinomycetota; class Actinomycetes; order Propionibacteriales; family Propionibacteriaceae; genus Microlunatus. The sequence goes on along the minus strand of DATCVL010000261.1, from coordinate 584 downwards.
GCACGGGACAGTGCTGACGCTGGACTCCATCGGCCGGGACGATCGGTCGTCCTTCGCAAAGGGGTGGGTCGAGGTCACGGACGCGGGGCGGGTCAGGCGCGGACAACCCGGATTCTTCGGCAGCATCGGGCATGTCCAGGACTCGACGGTGACGGTCGCTGGATGGGTCGGGGCCGCACCCGGAGCCAACGACCTCCAGGACAGTCCTATCGTCCGACGTTGGGAGTCAGCACCTGTGACGTTGCCGGCAAAGAACGACGAATGGACGAAACTGGAGAGCGGCGTCGAGATCCAGTTCGGCGGCAGTGACTTCAGGACTGGCGACTATTGGCTGGTACCTGCCAGGACAGCGAACCTTGAGGGCAACCCAGCCGTGTCAGGCTTGGCCGGCAACGTGGACTGGCCCCAGAACGGCGGGGACCCGATGTTCCTGTCACCGGCTGGGATCCGGCACTTCTATGCCGACATCGCGGACCTGACGTTGGGCGGGCAGGGATGGTCGGTCATTGACCGACGACCGGTCTTCCCGCCGCTGACCGACAGTGCGGGGGAGATCTCCGTCGGGTATGCCGGCGGGGACGGCC
>DATCVL010000260.1:0-2947 GCA_036566865.1 Microlunatus sp. | reverse complement strand
AGGTCTCGATCGCGGCCGCGACCAGCGCGACGCCCGCGTACCGATCGGCGATCAGGCCACCGTCGGCCATCGTCCGATCGATCCAGCCGGTGTCGGCCCAGGTCGGTTCGCCGCGGGTGACCTGCGGTGCGTCGAGCAGTTCCAGGATGAAGCTCTTGTTGGTCGCGCCGCCGTCGATCACCACGGTGGTCTCCACCATCGCGCGACGCAGCCGGGCGAGTGCCTCCTCCCGGTCCCGGCCGTAGGAGATGATCTTGGCGATCATCGAGTCGAAGTCGGCGGGGATGGTGTCGCCCTCGGTGACACCGGTATCCACCCGGATGCCCGGCCCGGACGGGAATTCCAGCCGACTGATCCGGCCCGGCGCCGGCGCGAAGCCGCGATCGGGATCCTCGGCGTTGAGTCGGGCCTCGATGGCGTGGCCGCGTTCGGTCGGCCGGTCACCGGTCAGCGGGGTGCCGCCGGCGACCTGGATCTGCAGGCCGACCAGGTCCACGCCGGTGGCCAGTTCGGTGATCGGATGCTCGACCTGCAGCCGCGTGTTCACCTCGAGAAAGGCGAACGACCGCGTCTCGGGCTGGTACAGGAATTCGACGGTGCCCGCACCGGCGTAATCGACGGCGAGCGCCAGCCGCTCGGCGGCCGCCTTCAGCTCCTCGATCTGTGCCGGCTCGAGCAGTGGCGACGACGACTCCTCGATCACCTTCTGGTTGCGCCGCTGCACCGAACAGTCCCGGACACCGATCGCCCAGGCAGTGCCCTGACCGTCCGCGATCACCTGCACCTCGACGTGCCGGGCACCGGTCATCAGCTTCTCGACGAACACCACGCCGCTGCCGAAGGCGCGTTCGGCCTCGTCCCGGGTGCGCTGGTAGGCCTCGGTCAGGTCGGCGGCGCGATGCACCATCCGGATGCCGCGACCGCCGCCACCGGCGGTCGCCTTCAGCATCAGTGGGTAGCCGATTCGGTCCGCGACCTCCAGGGCATGTTCGAGGGTGTCGACCGGTCCACGGCTCCACGGCGCGACGGGAACGCCCGCCTCCTCGGCGATCAGCTTCGAGCCGATCTTGTCGCCCAGCCGCCGCATCGCCTCGCCGCTCGGACCGATGAAGGTGATCCCCAGCCGCTGACACAGGTCGGCGAACCTGGGATCCTCGGCCACGAAACCCCAGCCGACCCAGACCGCATCGGCTTCGGTCTCCAGCAGCGCCTGCTCGAGCCGGCCGAGATCGAGATACGGCCGATCGGCCGCGGCGCCGAGCAGGTAGCTGTCGTCGGCCTCCCGTACGAACGCGGCTCCGGCGTCGACATCGGTGTAGAGAGCGATGGTGCGGATCTCGGCGCGCGCCCGGCCGCTGCTGCGAGCATTCAGATCGCGTACGGAGTGGATCAGCCGCATCGCGGCCTCACCACGATTCACGATGGCGATTCGGGACATGCTCGACACGCCCCCGACCTTTTCACGTCCCGCCCCGGTTGCGCCTGTCTGACACCTACAAGGACGGGCCCTGGAACTTGTAGACATCGCTGAATCGCGGCCGAGGTCGTCGGGCGCGCGGGCCAACGGCGCGGCGACCGGGCGCAGCAAAGTTGAGTCGATCACACTCAACTTGGAATACGCCTCTGGATTTCAAGGTTGAGTCCAATAGACTCAAGCCGCTGTCAACCAGCGGCGAGTCCTGGACAGACCGCTAGCACCTGGAGGAGCAAACACCCGAGATGGAAGCCGAAAAACTGACGACGAAGAGCCGGGACGCTGTCTCGGCCGCGCTGCGTAGTGCCCTGCTCGCCGGCAATCCGAATGCCGAGCCGGAGCATCTGTTGAGTGCACTGTTGTCGGTGCCGCAGAACACGGTCGGCGCGTTGTTGACCGCGATCGGTGCCGATCCCGCCAAGATCAACTCCGAGGCGCAGCAGGCGATCGCCAAGCTGCCGTCGGCCAAGGGCAACTCGGTCAGCCAGCCGGGCCTGTCCGGTTCGATGGCACGGGTGCTGGCCGATGCGGAGTCCCGGGCCGAACAACTCGGTGACTCCTTTGTCGCCACCGAGCATCTGCTGATCGCGCTGGCCGCAGTCGACTCCGACGCCAAGCGGATCCTGTCCGCTGCCGGCGTCGATCCGGACAAGCTGACCACCGGTTTCAATCAGTCCCGTGGTTCCAAGCGGGTCACCAGTGCCGAGGCCGAAGGCACCTCGTCCGCGCTTGATCAGTACGGCGTCGATCTCACCGAGCAGGCCCGCGAGGGCAAGCTCGACCCGGTGATCGGGCGGGACACCGAGATCCGCCGGGTCGTCCAGGTGCTGGCTCGCCGGACCAAGAACAATCCGGTGCTGATCGGTGAGCCGGGCGTCGGCAAGACCGCCGTGGTCGAAGGGCTGGCACATCGGTTGGTGGCCGGTGACGTACCGGACTCATTGAAGGGCCGCCGGCTGATCTCTCTTGATCTTGCTTCGATGGTCGCCGGTGCGAAGTACCGCGGTGAGTTCGAGGAACGGCTGAAGGCCGTGCTGACCGAGATCCGTGATGCCGAGGGCCAGGTGATCACCTTCATCGACGAGCTGCACACCGTGGTCGGCGCGGGCGCGACCGGCGAGGGCGCGATGGACGCCGGCAACATGCTGAAGCCGATGCTGGCCCGTGGTGAGCTGCGGATGATCGGCGCCACCACGCTGGACGAGTATCGGGAGCGGATCGAGAAGGACCCTGCCCTGGAACGACGTTTCCAGCAGGTCTTCGTCGGCGAGCCGAGTGTCGAGGACACCATCGCCATCCTGCGCGGCCTGCGGGAACGCTACGAGGCGCACCACAAGGTGGCGATCACCGACGGGGCATTGGTTGCTGCGGCCAGCCTGTCCAACCGCTACATCACCTCACGTCAGCTTCCTGACAAGGCGATCGACCTGATCGACGAGGCCGCGTCCCGGCTACGGATGGAGATCGACTCCT
>DATCVL010000259.1:0-13881 GCA_036566865.1 Microlunatus sp. | reverse complement strand
GAGAAGCAGTTCCGCCGGTACTACGAGGAGGCCTCGCGGCGCTCCGGCAAGACCGGTGACAACCTGCTGCAGATCCTGGAGTCCCGGCTGGACAACGTGGTGTACCGCTCCGGTCTTGCCCGTACCCGCCGCCAGGCCCGTCAGCTCGTCGTGCACGGTCACTTCACCGTGAACGGCATCAAGGTGAACATCCCGTCGTACCGCGTCTCGGCGCACGACATCATCGATGTCAAGCCGAAGTCGGTGGAGACGACGCCGTTCATCATCGCCCGGGAGACGCACTCCGAGCGCGTCGTCCCGGCCTGGCTCGAGGTGATGCCGGAGCGTCTGCGGATCCTCGTCCACCAGCTGCCGACCCGGCAGCAGATCGACACCCAGGTCGCCGAGCACCTGATCGTCGAGCTCTACTCGAAGAACTGACCCGGTTCCGGCCGGCGGCCTGCGGGCCGCCGGCCGGATCGGTGCGTTCTTCACCTCGCGACCTCAAATAGTGGTCGTCGCGACACAGAAGGAACAAGAAGTTGCTTATCGCACAGCGCCCCACCCTGACCGAAGAGGTCGTCGACGAGTACCGCTCGCGGTTCGTGATCGAGCCGCTGGAGCCGGGCTTCGGCTACACCCTCGGCAACTCGATCCGCCGGACCCTGCTGTCCTCCATCCCGGGGGCGGCCGTCACCAGCATCAAGATCGACGGTGTCCTGCACGAGTTCTCCACCGTTGCCGGGGTCAAGGAAGACGCCACCCAGCTGATCCTGAACCTCAAGGACCTGGTCGTCTCCTCCGAGCACGACGAGCCGGTCACCATGTACCTGCGCAAGCAGGGCCCCGGTGACGTCACCGCCGCCGACATCGCGCCGCCGGCCGGTGTCGAGGTGCACAACCCGGACCTGAAGATCGCCACCCTGAACGAGAAGGGCCGGCTCGAGATGGAGCTGGTCGTCGAGCGGGGCCGCGGCTACGTGTCCGCCGTCCAGAACAAGTCCGCCGACGCGGAGATCGGCCGGATGCCGGTCGACTCGATCTACTCGCCGGTGCTCAAGGTCACCTACAAGGTCGAGGCGACTCGTGTCGAGCAGCGCACCGACTTCGACAAGTTGATCTTGGACGTGGAGACCAAGAACGCGATCAAGCCGCGCGATGCGGTCGCGTCCGCCGGTCGTACCCTGGTCGAGCTCTTCGGTCTGGCCCGCGAGCTGAATGTCGAGGCCGAGGGCATCGAGATCGGCCCGTCGCCGATCGACGAGCAGTTGGCCGCCGATCTGGCGCTGCCGGTGGAGGACCTGAACCTGACCGTTCGGTCCTACAACTGCCTGAAGCGCGAGGGCATCCACACCGTGGGTGAGCTGGTGTCGCGTTCCGAGCAGGATCTGCTGGACATCCGGAACTTCGGTTCCAAGTCCATCGACGAGGTCAAGCTCAAGCTGCACGAGATGGGCCTGTCGCTGAAGGACAGCGCTCCTGGCTTCGATCCGCTGTCGGCCATCGGCCGGTATGACGATGAGTCTGCCGGTGAAGACGGCGACGCCGACTACGCCGAGACCGAACAGTACTGACCCTGGGCAGTACTGAGTACGGCCAGTACTGATCCGCTACCAACGAAACACGGAGAACGACACCAAATGCCTACACCCACGAAGGGCGCTCGCCTGGGCGGCAGCGCCGCGCACGAGCGGCTGATCCTGGCCAACCTGGCCACCCAGCTGTTCGAGCACGGGCGGATCACCACCACCGAGGCGAAGGCCAAGCGGCTGCGTCCGGTCGCGGAGAAGTTGATCACCAAGGCCAAGCGGGGCGACCTGCATGCGCGCCGTCAGGTGATGCAGACCATCCGGGACAAGAGTGTGGTGCACTCGCTGTTCACCGAGATCGCTCCGACCTTCGCCGAGCGCGAGGGCGGCTATCTGCGGATCACCAAGGTCGGCCTGCGTAAGGGCGACCGGGCTCCGATGGCCGTCATCGAGCTCGTCACCGAGTCGGTCGAGGACTCCAAGAAGGCCAACGGCAGCTCGGCCAATGCATCGGCTGCTCCGGCTGCCGCTGCTCCCGCCGCCGCTGCTCCGGCAGCCGCGGAGAGCGCAGATTCGGCCGAGTCCGCGGACAGCCCGGAATCGCCCGAGAGCGCTGAGTCGCCGGACAGCCCGGCATCGGCCGACGAGGTCGAGGCCTCCGCTGACGCCGACGATTCAGAGAAGAAGTCCGAGGCCTGATCGGTCTCGGTCACTGATCGAACCAAGCCCCCGCTCATCTGCGGCGGCGGCCCGAAACGGGCCGTCGACCCCGATGGGCGGGGGCTTCGTTCATCGCGGTGTTCATTGCATTGCGGTGGGGACGATGAATGCAGGCTGCTCCTCGGCCGCGAGCCTCAGCCGGCGTTGGTGGTGTCCTCGATCTGACCCACCAGTTCCTCGATCACGTCCTCCAGGAAGATCACTCCGGTCACCGTCTCATCGGTCGTGGTGCCGACGCCGACCGGACTGCTGCTGGCGATCTCGGAGGAGGTGGCCAGCGCGACGTGCGAGCTGTGCGAACGCATCTCCCGCAGGGCGTCCTCGGCCTCACTGCCCTGCGGAACCCTGATCAACGGCCGGATCCGATCGGCTGGGACGGGAGCGTGCCAGTGCTCCGGTCCCTCCAGGTCGAGCACATCCTTCAGGTGTACGTAGCCGGTCAGGTCTCCGTCGGCATCAGTGATCAAGTAGCGGGAGAAGCCGCGTTCGGCCACCAGTTGCTGGACATCGGCGGGCGCGGCACCGGTCGGCAGCGCGACCACCCGGTCCCGCGGAACCACCAGGTCGGCGACGGTCTTGTTGGTGAACTCCAACGCCGCCGAGACCCGGCCGCCCTCGTCGTTCAGAGTGCCGGCTTCGGCGGACTGCCGGACGATGGTGGCGACCTCGTCGAGGGTGTAGGTGCTCGTCGCTTCGTCCTTCGGCTCGACCCCGAAGAGCTTGACGAACGTATTGGCCGACCAGTTCAGCGCGAAGATGATCGGCTTCACCAAGCGGCCGATGAACACCAACGGAGGTGCCAGCAGCAGAGCCGCGCGGTCGGGCACCGAGAAGGACAAGTTCTTCGGCACCATCTCGCCGAAAACCACGTGCAGGAAGGTGACCAGGGCCAAGGTGATCACGAAGCCGGCCACCCCGATCACCGACTCGGGCAGTCCGATCGCGGTGAGTGGGATCTCCAGCAGGTGATGGATGGCCGGCTCCGACACGTTCAAGATCAACAGCGAACAGACGGTGATGCCGAGCTGGGTGGTGGCCAGCATCAGGGTGGCATGCTCCATCGCCCACAAGGTGGTGCGGGCCGCGGAACTGCCCTGTTCTGCCCGCGGCTCGATCTGCGACCGGCGGGCCGAGATGACCGCGAACTCGGCGCCGACGAAGTAGGCGTTGATCAACAACAACACCGCCAAGGCAATCAGCCCGACTACATCGCTGCTCACGATTCCACCTCCGCCTGGGTCTCGGCCCGCTGCGGCGGATCGGGGATGTAGCGCAGCCGGTCGATCCGACGCTCGTCGACCGAGATCACCCGCAGCGTTCCGTGATCGAGTCGGACCTCGTCGTCGGGTTCGGCGATCCGCCCGAGCTCGCCGGTCACGAAGCCGGCCACGGTTTCGTAGTCCGGGCCTTCCGGTACGACCAGCCGGCTCAGCGCCCGCAACTCGTCCGGTCGCAGCGAGGCGTCGATGATCAACTCCTCACCATCGGTGCTGACCCGGGGCGCTTCCTGATCATGTTCGTCGGCGACGTCACCGATCAACTCCTCGATCAGGTCCTCCAGCGTGACCATGCCGGCGGTGCCGCCGTACTCGTCAGCGACGATGGCCGACTGCAGCGGCGCCCGGCGGAGCTGGGAGAGCAGCAGGTTCACCCCGATCGTGTCCGGCACCTGCAACGGCGTACTCATCAGGCTGGTCACCCGGACCTGAGCACGCCGGGCCGGTTCGATCGCGTACGCGTTCTTGACGTGGATCAGCCCGATGATGTCGTCCACATCCGTACCGAGGATCGGAAAGCGGGACATCCCGGTGCCCCGAGCCAGGTCGATCACCGCCTGGGCCGAATCGGTACGCCGTACCGTCTCCATCCGTACGCGGGGAGTCATCACGTCCTCGGCGACGTGCTCGGCGAACCGTAGCGACCGACCGAGCAGGACCGCCTGTTCGAGCTCCAGCGTTCCTTCGATCGCGGACCGGCGAACCAGCGAGCTGAGCTCCTCTGCGGTCCGGGCTCCGGACAGTTCCTCCTGCGGCTCGACGCCGAGGCCGCGAACGACCGCATTGGCGGTGCTGTTCAGCAACAGCACCAGCGGCTTGAACACAGCGGTGAACGCGGCCTGCAGCGGGACCACCAGCTTCGCGGTCCGGATCGGCACCGCGATGGCGAAGTTCTTCGGTACCAGTTCGCCGAACAGCATCGACCCGGCCGTGGCCAGCAGGATGCCGATCACGCTCGCGATCACCGATACCGACGCATTCGGCAGCGGGGTGGCCGACAACGCAGGGGAGATCAGCGCCGCCAGCGCCGGCTCGAACGTGAAGCCGGTCAGCAGGGTGGTCAGGGTGATGCCCAGTTGCGCGCCGGAGAGATGGGTGGAGGTGATCTTCAGCGCCTTGATGGTCGGGCCGAGGCCACGCTCACCGCGGTTCTGCCGGTCCTCCAGGTCCGCCCGATCAAGATTGACCAAGGCGAACTCCGACGCCACGAAGACGCCGGTGCCGAGCGTGAGCAGGACGCCCACCCCGACCATGATCCATTCGAAGGCCACGGTTCACCGCCTCAACAGGGGCGTGGCCAGGGGGAGCCCCGCATGACGGGGCCCGGGACTTTGAGGGTTCGCAGGAGGAGGAGGTTCGTCCATGATGTCGCGACATCGTAGCTGAACCTGACGACCGGTTCTGCAGGCGACCACGGACAGCGCCTGAGCGCCGGCCGACCAGCACTCCGACCCGGGAATTCCGGTTGTCCTCCGGGCGCCGAACGGCCAGCATGAGCTGTCAGCCCCGGGGAGGACAGATCGATGCCGGATCCGCTCGTCCAGACGTCCCGACTGGGACCGTTGACCGCGTCGCAACTCGACGCCGCGTTGGAACGATTCGGGCTGGGGTCCTTGATCACCGCTGAGCCGGCGAGCACCGGCAACTTCGGCCAGAACGTCTTCCTGACCACCACCTCGGGCGATTACGTGCTGCGAGGTCATCCGTTGGTTCCCGGCCAGTTCGCCAAGGAGCGCTACTTCGCCGAGGTGTTCCATGATCAGTGCGAGGTGCCGGCGCCGTGGCCCTATCTGTACGAGCCCGACTGCGGCATCTTCGGCTGGCCGTACGCGATCTTGGGCATGGTTTCGGGACTGCAGGTCGCCGATGAGGAGATCTACGGACGGTTGACCGACACCGAGCGACGGCAACTGGCCGCCTCCCTCGGTGAGACCGCGGCCAGGATCAGCGCGGTCCGTCGCCCGGGCTGTGGCCGATGGGACGCGGACTCGGAATCGGTGCAACCGTTCCAACCGAACTGGAGCACCTGGGTTGTCGACGCCATCAGGGAGGAGGCCGACCGAAGTCTGGGGATCTCTGCCTCCGAACGCAGTTGGCTGGCGGGCAAGCTCGATCGCGCGGCTCGTTGCCTGCCGGAGCCGGCAGAAGGTTGCCTGCTGCACGGCGACTTCAGCTACTTCAATGCCACCGCTGATCGGGTCGACGGCGTGCTCCGCGCGGCCGGGGTGTACGACCTGTCCTGGGCGACCTTCGGCCACCAGGACGCGCAACTGCCGCGTCAGTATGCGGTCTTCCTGGACCAGGACCCTGCCCTGGCGACGATCTTCCTGCGGGCCGCGCTGGCCGGCCGCGATGATCTCGACCCACTCCGGATGGAGCTGATGATGATCTCGGAACGGATCAGCATCTGGGCGTGGGCCAAGCAATCGGGCAGGGGATGGTGGTCGCCCGACCTCGGTTTCGCGGACTGGCTCGGCCGATACCTCGACGCGATCCGTTTCGACGTCGAGGCACCGGTGAGCTGACCGTCGCAGTCAGTCGAAGGGTTGCGGAGCCGGCGTACCGACGTAGCGCGAGGACGGCCGGATGATCTTGCTGTCGGCCGCCTGCTCCAGGATGTGCGCGGTCCAGCCGATCACCCGTCCGGTGGCGAAGGTCGGGGTGAACATCTCCCGGGGGATGTCGCACAGCTCCATCACCACGCCGGCATAGAACTCGACATTGGTCCGCAGGGCCCGTCCGGGTTTGAGCTCGTCCAGGATCGACAGTATGGCCTCCTCGACCTTGATCGAGAAGTCCACCCGCGGACCGCCGAAGCCACGCGCGAGCTGCTTCAGCATCGCCGAGCGCGGATCCTCGGTGCGATAGATCGCATGCCCGAAGCCCATGATTCGCTGTCCGGAGCTGACCGCCTCCCGTACCCAGCCGTCGATCCGATCCTCGGTGCCGATCGCATCCAGCGTGTCCAGCGCCCGACTCGGAGCGCCACCGTGCAACGGTCCGGACAGCGACCCGAGGCCACCGAGCACACAAGAACCAAGATCAGCTCCGGTGGACGCGATGACGCGGGCGGTGAAGGTGGATGCGTTGAAACCATGATCAATGGTGGAGATCAGGTACGCGTTGATCGCCTGCCATTGTTGCTCACTGGGCTCGCGACCGGTCAGCATCCAGTAGTAGTTGGCGGCGTGATCAAGATCGTCCCGGGACTCGATGATCGGCTCGTTGCCGCGCAATCGATGCAACCCGGCGAGCAGCACCGGGGTGATCGCACCGACGGTGATCGCCGCCCGCCGACGGCCCTGTTGATCTTGGTCGTAGAGCGGCGCCAGACCGTAGGTTGCCGAGGCCAGGGCCAGTGCCGCCCGTAGGCCGGCCAAGGGGTCGGCGTCACCGGTTGCTGCGGCGATCGCCGGCAGTTCTGCCAGCACAGTCGCCGGCACCTGGCGTGCGGCCCGGACGGCGCCGGAGAACTCGCGTGCCTGATCGGGCGTCGGCAACTCGCCGTTGATCATCAGGTGCCAGACGTCCTCGAAGGACTTCCTGGTCGCCAGTTCGACCGCCGAATACTGCCGGTAGTGGTAGAAGCCCTCGAGCCCGCGCACGTCGCCGAGTGCGGTCTCGGCCGCAACCACGCCGGCCAGGCCCGGCGGCACGTCGATCAGGCTGTCGTCCATCCGGCTCCGTGTTGGGCGAGCCGGACGCTGGATGCTCGCTGATGTCATGGTGATCGACCTCCCGGTGTCGCGTTTCCACCAGAGTCATACTTGACCGACGCTGCAATCAATGTTGATCGGATCAACCCATCGGGTTCCTGCCGACGCGTTGCACGCTGGGTACCGACCATCGACCGGACAGGAATCATGAACGAGCAACCGACCCGACTGACCGCGACCGAGACCGCGGCGCGACTCGGCGTCAAGTCCGCGACGCTCTATGCGTACGTGTCCCGCGGGTTGCTCAGCCGCGAACGCGGGGCACACGGCTCGACCTTCGACCCGATCGAGGTCGAGCGGTTTGCGGCCACCCGGCGACGGGGCAGTGCCGACAACCCGGCCGTGGTGATCAAGGACGGCCGGCCGACCGGCGGTCCGCTGATGACGATCGACACCGACATCGCCCTGATCGAGGATGGCGAGCTCTACTACCGGGGCCGGTCGGCTGCCGAACTGGCAACCACTTCAACCTTCGAGTCCGTCTGTGGCTGGTTGTGGACCGGGCAATGGGACCCGTCGCTGCGGTTCCGACCGTTGCCGGGCGCGGTGGCCGCCGTCCGGCCGGTGCTGCTGGCTTTGCCGCCGGCCACCCCGCTGACCGATCGGATCCGCATCGTGGTCCCGATCCTGGCTGGTGCCGATCCGCTCCGCGATGTGCTGGAACGAGTCAGCGTCGCCCACCGCGCGGGCGCTCTGATCAGTACGGCCGCAGAGGTGATCGGCGTCCGCGATGATCATGAACACGGGCGCGAGGAGGCCATTCCTGGGCAAGCCCGGGACCCTCGGGTGGCGCAGGCCCCGGTCCAGCCGAGCAGCGTGGCCGACCTGCTGGCGCGGGCACTGGCACCCCACGCGGATGATCATGAAGCCCTGGTCGGCGTCGTCAACGCCGCGCTGGTGATGCTGGTCGATCATGATCTCGCCGTGTCCACGTTGGCTGCTCGGGCGGCAGCGTCGGCCCGGGCCAACCCGTACGCGGTGGTGATCAGCGGACTGGGGGCGCTGGATTCGGCGTTGCACGGCAACGCGAGCCGGGCGGCGTACCGGATGCTGGCCGCAGTCGCGGCCGGGGAGTCGCCGCGTCAGGTGATCGCGACCACGATCGCGTCCGGTCGCGGGGGAGTGCCCGGCTTCGGGCATCGGATCTACACCGACGTGGATCCGCGGGCGGAGTTGATCATGGAGCTGTTGGGCCGGCTGCCGGACTCGGAATCGTCGCTGGCCGCTGCCGATGCGCTGACCGCTGTCGTCGGTGATCATGGCGGCTCGTTCCGCAATGTTGATCTTGCCCTCGCCGCACTGACGCTGGCGGCAAGGATGCCCGAAGAGGCGGGTGAGGTGATCTTCGCGCTGGCCCGGACCGGTGGCTGGATCGCCCACGCGATCGACGAGTATGCCCAACCGCCCTTGCGTTTGCGGCCGGTCGGCCATTACGTCGGTCCCTGACCGGATGCTCCACGGCCGACCGTCGTGGGTCGCTGGTCACGCGTTCGGGCACGCAGGCCGACCAGCAGACCGATCAGGACGACCGCGAGGCCGACGACCTCGCCGGCAGTCGGCGAACTCGTCCCCAGCACCAGGCCTGCCGACAGGGCGCCGATCGGGGAGAAGGCGTAGAACAAGCCGGCCCGATCCGGTCCGAGCCGCGGCAGCGCGGCGTACCAGGCGAGGTTGGCACCGACGGAGACGGCCAGCCCCAGGTAGAGCAGCGCGGGAAGATCGCTGGTCCGAGTGCCCGCGGTGATCATCGACGTCGGCCCGTCGATGATCATCCCCGCCACCGACAGCAGCACCGCTCCGGACACTGCCGCGTACAGGGTGGTGGAGAGGGTCCCGTACCGATCGATCAACGGCATCGCGAACACGGTGAACGCGACCTCCGAACCGAGGGCGATCAGGCAGAGCCCGATGCCCGGCGGTGTCGACGAGCCGGCGCCGGTTGCGATCGCCGTGCCTGCGGTGACCGTCAGGGCCCCGATGATCACGCCGATCGCGGGCCGTTGCCGGCGCAGGAGCGGGCCGACCACCGCGAGGACCACCGGTGTCGCCGCGAGCACCGAGCCGACCAGCGCGGGGTCGGCATAGCGGGTGGCCAGCACGAAGGCGGAGGTGAAGCCGGCCACCCCGAAGGCACCGAGCAGTCCGATCCGACCGAGATCGCGTGGCCTCGGCACGGCCCGGGAGAGCCGTCCGGCGAACGCGAGAATGATCATCAATGCGGCGGTGGCGACGATGTACCGGAATCCCTGGCCGGCCAGCAACGGCACCTCCAGGGTGGCTGCCACGGGTGCGGCCGATCCGATCAGGAAGAGCGACGTCGCGGCCGTCACCGAACCCGTCAGCCGGGCCGGATCCGTACGTCCGAGCCTCGCCCGGGCAGTCGGCGCGCCGGTCGGGGCCTCGACCGCGGGATGCATGCATTCGATGGACATGCCGACCAGCGTGCCGCCGCAAAGCTGTAAGCACCAGCAAACGTTTTGTGATGGTGCATTAAGCTGAACTGCATGCTTGATCTACGTCAACTGCGTGTCCTCAGCGCCGTGGCGGAGTCCGGTTCGATGACCGGTGCCGCGACCCGACTGTCCTTCACGCCGTCGGCGGTGTCCCAGCAGATGGCCGTCCTCGAACGGCAGGTCGGAGCGCCGCTGCTGGTCCGGCACGCCCGCGGGGTGCGGCTGACCGAGGTCGGGCTGGCGCTGGTCACGGGAGGGTCCGAGATCGACGAACGTCTGGGCCGGTTGGAACAGGACATCAGCGACATGGTCCGGCTGCACGGAGGGCGGCTCCGGCTGGCGGCGTTCTCCAGTGCCGCTGCCCGGTTGGTGCCGGTGGCGATCGACCGCTTCCATCGCGAGTACCCGGAGGTCTGGCTGAGCCTGGATGTCCGCGACCCGCAGCTGACCGTGGATGCGGTCCGATCCGGTGCGGTGGATCTGGGGATGATCTTCGATTACCAGGACGGGCCGCAGGTGGCGACCGACGGGCTGCCGGCCCGGCGCCTGACACCGGACCGGATGCTGGTCGCGCTCCCGGACGGTCACCCGTCCGTCGGCACCGCCGCAGCGGACGGGGTGGCCATCGGTGCGCTCGAGGGTGATGCGTGGATCCGCGACTGCAGCCCCGACCCGGCCTGTCGCGAGCTGTTGGATCGGCTCTGCAATCAGTCCGGGTTCCGGCCGAACGTTGCCTTCGAGAGTGCGGACTACCTGGCGATCGGCCGCCTGGTCGCGGCCGGTGTCGGGGTCGCGCTGGTGCCGGGGCTGGCGGCGGAGCAGATGCCGGCCGGCGTCGCGCTACGACCGATCGATCCGGACGTACGCCGTCGGATCACCGTCCTGCAATCGGCCGGTGCCGGCCCGGCGGCCGAGGCCATGATCAACATCCTGGCCCAGGTCGCCGACGAGGTGTCCGATCCTCAGGCGGCGTCCAGCAGCGCCAGCTGATCATCGGTCAGCTTGACGTCCAGAGTTCCCAGCGCCTCGTCCAGCTGAGCCACCGAGCTGGCACCGAAGATCGGCAGCATCGCGGCCCGGCGCGGAGCAAGATCATCCAGCGCATGGGTGCTCGAGCCGTCGCGATAGGTGAAGTTGCTCTTCGGTCCGGCCAGGTGCCAGGCCATGATCACCTGATTCGCGGTGGCACCAAGATCATGAGCGATCCGATGCACCAACCGGAGTCGATCAGGGCTGCCCGGATGGTCGTAGTAGGAACGCAATTCCATCCACGGCCGGACGATCTGGCCGCCCTGCTGCGGTGAGTAGGTGGTGATCGTCAGGTCCGGATCCGAGGCGGCGTAGTCGATCATCTCCCCGGTGACCGCACTGCCGTCCGGGTAGCCGGGCCGGGTCCAGTAGATCGAGTGTTCCTGTTCCCAGGCACCGAATTCCGGCCGGCCGTGCTGCTTGCTGTGGGCACGAGCGATCGCCAGCCGCCAGGTCATCGTGTTGGACAAACCTGGGACGGCGATCAATCCCTCCTCGGTCAGACCGGAGAAGGTGTCGGCGATCTCGGTGACATCGCGTTCGCGATCATCGACATGCCCGTAGTAGACGCCGACCCTGTCCACGCCGAGCCGCTGCAGGCTGCCGGTGAGCTCACGTCGTACGACCTCGGGGGACAGGCCCTCGTAGTTGGTCGGCGGGATCCCGGACAGTGGGCGGTCGGCGGTGATCTTGCCGGCGCCGCACTTGGTCGCGATCACCACCTCGTCGGCGAGCTTCCTGCTGGCCAGCCAGCGACCGAGGACCCGTTCGCTGTCACCGGCCCGGCTGCCGAGTGACTCCTCGGTCCAAGCTCCGTAGTTGTTGGCGGTGTCGAAGAACCGGCCGCCGGCCTCGTAGTACCGATCGAAGATCGCGAACGCGGTCGGCTCGTCCGTGCTGACGCCGAGATTCATGATGCCGAGACAGAGCGGGCTCACCTCGAGTCGGGTGTCGCCGCTGCGCAGAACTCTGGTTTCCATGTGGTCTAAGGTAAGAGGACATTGGTCTGGAATTGCGGACCAATCAACCCGACAGAACCCGGACCAATTCTGATGTCTGAATCCATCGTCAACGTCGCGGGCCTCACCCTCGACCTGGGCTCGCCGCAGCAACCGATGACCCGGCGGCTGATGACCGCGCTCCGGGACGGCATCCGTGACGGTCGGTTGCCGGCCGGCACTGCGCTGCCACCGAGCCGGACCCTGGCGACCGAGCTCGGCTGCTCCCGCTGGGTGGTGACCGAGACCTACGGGCAACTGGTGGCCGAGGGATATCTCACCGCAGCCCAGGGTTCGGCGACCACGGTGCGGGAGCTCGGGGTCGCCGATGATCATGGTCCGGCCAGCCTGCCGCAGCCGGATCGACGGCCCCGATTTGATCTTGCTCCGGGCGTGCCCGATCTGGCTGCGTTTCCGCGGGCCCGGTGGGCCGACTGCTATCGGCGGGCGGTGGTGGAACGCGAAACGGGGCTGTTGGCCGGTCGTACCCTACTGAGCACGATCGACGCCCGGTCGGTGATCACCGACTATCTGGTCCGGACTCGACAGATCCGCGAGGATCCCGGGCAGCTCAGCCTGAGCAACGGTTCGACCGACGCGGTCGGCTGGTTGGCTCGACTGCTGTACGCCGGCGGGCATCGCCGGATCGCGGTCGAGGATCCGAGCTGGCCGGGACTGCGGGACGCCGCTCGTCGCGCCGGGCTTGAGCTGGTGCCGATCCCGGTGGATGCCGACGGGCTCCGCGTCGATCAACTCGATGATCATGACGTGCGGGCGGTGATCTGCACGCCGGCGCATCAATTCCCTACTGGGGTGGCGATGTCGGCGGATCGTCGGCTGGAGTTGATCGCCTGGGCCGGCCGCACGGAGGGCTTGATCATCGAGGATGACTACGACGCCGAATTCCGTTACGACCGCAGGCCGGTGTCCAGCCTGCAGGGGATGGCGCCGGAACGGGTGGCGCTGGTCGGTTCGGTGTCGAAAACACTTTCGCCGGCGATCGGCCTGGGCTGGGTTGTGCTGCCGCAACAGTTGATCATGAGGATTCTGTCCGATGACCTGGAACGCCGAACCGGTCCGTCGACGTTCACCATCGACGCGATGGCGACCATGATCAGCGGCGGTTGGTACGAACGGCATCTGCGGGCGATGCGGATCCAGTACCGTCGCCGGCGGGCCGCGCTGCTGGAGGCGATCGAGCAGCTGATCCCGGACGCCACCGTACGAGGAATGCCGGCCGGGCTGCACGTGGTGGTTGACCTGCCGGGCGGCACCGACATCAGCGGGGTGGTCGGCCGGGCCGCGCGCGACGGCATCGGTCTGGTCGGCATCGACCGCTACCGACTGAACCCCGATCCGCCGGAATCCTCACTGGTGTTGGGATTCGGCAATCTCCGGTCGGGCCGGGAACGGGAAGCGGTCGGCCGTCTGGCTACGCTCCTGCAGGTCGAATGACGACATCCCGGACGCTCCACTCCAACTCGACCCGTACCCGCGCCAGTTCGCGCTCGGGTTCGACCAGGGTGCTGATCGGAGGCCGACCAAGATCAACGAACGAGGTGACGTAGTTCTCGCCGACGCTGCCGATCTCGGCCCGACGCTGCCAGCCGTCAGCAGCCTGCCGGAAGCGCCGCTGCGCCCCCACAGCGTCACCGCGGTGGCGCGCGATCAGTCCCTCGACGAACAGCATTCTGGCCACCAGCGTGGCCGGGAAGTCGGTCGGTGTGACCGGCTCGAGTGCGACCCGCCGCAACTCGCGCTCGGCATCGTCGGCCAGTTCCGCGCGGGCGAGAGCCTCGGCCCGAAGCAGCCGGGTCAACGGGCGACTGACCGGTGCGTCCTGTTCGAGCGCGAGCCCCAGTTCGGTGGCAGCGGCCGACGGCTCGCCGGCCGCGAGGGCGATCAGGCCGCGCTCGTGATGGACCAAGCCCTCGAGGTCGGTCAGCCCGACCCGGTCCGCCAGCCCGGCAGCGATGTCGCAGGCGGCGCGCGCATCCGACAGCCGGTCCAGACGGCGGAGCAGCGCCGATCGACCGGTGTGGATGGTGATCGCCGGTTGGATGAGTCCGTTCGGCAGCACCACCGAGGCGCAGCGGTCGACCAGCTCCAGCGCCCGGTCGTACTCACCCGCACACGCCGCAGCAGCGGCCGCATTGGACAGACAGCCGTAGGCCATGTCC
>DATCVL010000258.1:0-21733 GCA_036566865.1 Microlunatus sp. | reverse complement strand
GCGTTGCTGACCGGCGACCGCGACGAAGATCAACACCGCGGCTGCGATCGACAGCCAGGACCACAGCGGCCAACCCCGCTGGCGGCCCTCGACCAGCGGCAGCAACAGCGCGCCGAGTCCGAGCGCGATGCCGACCAACCCGACCAGATCAACCCGATGCCGAACCGGCGACCGGGACTCCGGCACGGTTCGCGGCAGCAAGATCAACACGATCCCCGCCAACGGCAAGTTGATCAAGAAGATGGTCCGCCAGCCCAGTCCGAACAGGTCAGCCCTGATCAACAACCCGCCGACCAGCTGACCACCCACAGCGGCCAGCCCCATCACCAGCCCGTAGATGCCGAGCGCCCGCCGGCGGTCAGTGCCCTGGTAGAGCGCGCCGATGATGCTCAGGACCGTCGGCGACACCAGGGCAGCACCGAGCCCCTGCAGGAAGCGGGCGGTGATCAACATCTCCGGTCCGCCGGCGATGCCGCAGAGCAAGGACGCCGCGCCGAAGATCGCGATACCGATCGCCAGCACCCGTCGGCGACCGATCCGATCCGCGATCCGGCCGCCGGCGATCAGGAAGACCGCGAAGGTCAGCCCGTACCCGGCTACCAGCCACTCGACGGCGGAGGCACTGGCGCCGAATCCGCGCTGGATGTCCGGCAGCGCGACGTTGACGATGAAGAAGTCGAGGATGCCCAGGGTGACGCTGATCATCAGCGCCACCATCGGAGTCCACTGGTTGCCGGTGCGTTCGGCCGAGGCAGCACGACCGGCCCGCGAGACGGAGGTTGTCGTTGTCATGGATCAGTTCTCGACCCTCCCCCCGCAGGAGAGTCAAGACCAGCTGGTGCTGATTCTGCTCGCGCCGATAACAGCTGGACTCTCCGGTAGGGGGAGACAGCAGAATGGCCGGCATGGCCAATCTGCTGAGCATCGGCGACTTCTCCCGGATGACCTTTCTGAGTGTCAAGACCCTGCGTCACTATCACGACCTGGACCTGCTGGTGCCGGCCGAGGTCGACCGGTCCTCCGGTTATCGCCGCTACAGCACCGATCAGCTGCCGCAGGCGCAGGTGATCTTGAGATTGCGCAGTTTCGGGATGCCGCTGGACGAGATCAAGGACGTGCTCGGCGCCGAGGACCTGGCCGAGCGCAACCAAACGATCATCACCCACCTGGAGCGGATGGAACGCCAACTGGAGCAGACCCGGGCCACCGTCGCGTCGCTGCGCCATATCCTCTCCGCTGACGCCGTCGACGCCGGGGACGCCGCAGGTGAGCGAGGCGCCGCCATCGACCACCGACACCTGGAGCAGACCTGGGCGTTGGCCTGCAGTACCGAGTCCTCGATGGCCGAGTTGGAACCCTGGTTGATCGAGGCGCGCCGCCGACTCAACGACGCCGTGACGACGGCCGGACTGCAGCGGACCGGCGCGGACGGAACGTTGTTCTTCACCGAATTCTTCACCGAGGCAGGGTTTCGCGAGCTCGAGGACATCGATCGGGCCGAGATCCTCGCCTACGTCCCGGTCACCGAACGACCCGATCCGCGGCGGTTGGCCGACGCCGGGCTGGACCCCGATCTACGGCCGTACGCGTTGCCCGCGGTCGACCTGGCGGTCACAGTTCATTCCGGGTCCGGCGCCGAGATGGACCGCACCTACGCGCAGTTGGGCAGTTACGTCACCGGCCGCGAGATCGGCGTCGCCGGCCCGATCCGAGAACACCATCTGGATCCGCTCGGTACCCCGGTCGACCGGCTCCGTACCGAGGTGGCCTGGCCGATCCTGCCCGTGACTCCCTGATCGAGCCGCTGCTGATCAGTCGGGGCTGAACGAACGCCGCCGACTCAGTTGGTGCCCAGCAGGCTGCGTACGGTGCGCAGCCCGACCGACATCCGAGCCAGATCCGGCTCGGCGTCACAGATCTCCGCAATCGTGGCGATCCCCCGGTCACCACCCGGTCCGATCGACTCTCGCCAACGATCGACCAGCTCGGCGGCCGGTGTCGACGCGTCGCCGAGTCGCAGCATCTCGGCGGTCAGCTGGGCGTGCACGTTGTGCAGGTCGTCGCGCAGTGCGGCCCGCGCCATGGTCTGCCAGCGATCGGTCCGCGGCAGCGCGACGATCTTGTTCAGCAGCCGGTCCAGCCCGAGCCGCTGGCCGGCGGTGAAGTGCACATCGGCCACCCGGACCGGATCAAGATCATCACGGACCGCGGTCTGCACGATGGTCAGCGCGGCGTACGCCTGCGACAGGATCGCGATCGCGGCCGCGAGTTCGGCATCCACGGCCGCCATCTCGAACCGGGTCCGGCGCCGGTTGTACGCCTCCAGGTCTCGTCCCGACAAGACGGCCGGCAGCGCCTCCACCACGGTGCGGATGCCGCCGCCGTATTGATCAACCACGGCGGCGATGTCGATCGGCGAACGCCGGTTGACGATCAGCCATCGCGTGGTCCGCTCGACCAGGGTCCGTACCTCGAGCCGCAACCGGGTCTGCGCGGCCGCATCGACCTGATGATCAAGATTGCGGATCCTGGCTTCAAGATCTTCGGCACCGAACAGCTTTCGGGCCGTCACCTGTGCCCGAATCAGTTCTGCCGAGGTCGACCCGGTCTCCACCGAGAGCCGGTGGTAACAGGTGATCCCGGACTGGTTGACGAACTGATTGACCGCGGCAGTGGCGATGATCTCCCGATGCAGTTGGTGGGATGGCATCTTGTCCGCGTAGCGCTCCCGCAGCAGCCGCGGGAAGTAGTCGATCAACAAATGCTGCAGGTTCTTGTCGTCGGGCAGATCGGACTGCACCAGTTCGCGTTCCAGAACGATCTTGGTGTACGCCATCAGCACCGCCAGTTCCGGCGTGGTCAGCCCGCGGCCGTCCTCCCGTCGCTCGGCTATCTCGGTGGTGGTCGGCAGGAATTCCAGACCCCGGTCGAGCAACCGCTGCTCCGACAGCCGCTCCATCCAGTCCTCGTGCACGCCGGCCATCGATGCGGTCTGGAATTCGCTGTTGGCCAGCGCCAGGTTCTGTTGATCATTGTTGGCCAGCACGTGCTCGGCGACCTCGTCGGTCATCGCGGCCAGCAACTCGTCCCGCTCCGCCTCGGACAACCGTCCCTCGGAGACCTCGCCGGCCAACAGGATCTTGATGTTGACCTCGTGGTCGGAGGTGTCGACCCCGGCCGAGTTGTCGATGAAGTCGGTGTTGATCTTGCCGCCGGCCATGGCGTACTCGACCCGGCCCAGCTGGGTGCAGCCCAGGTTGCCGCCCTCCCCCACGGCCCGGGCGCGGACCTCGGCCCCGTTCACCCGGACGTAGTCGTTCGCCTTGTCGCCGACGTCGGCGTTGGATTCGCGAGCGGCCTTCACGTAGGTGCCGACGCCGCCGTTCCAGAGCAGGTCGATCGGCGCCTTCAGTACGGTGTTGATCATCTCCGCCGGCGACAGCTTGGTCACATCGGCGGCGATGTCGAAGACCTTGCGCATCTGCTCGGTGATCTTGATCGCCTTCAACTGACGGGCGAAGATGCCGCCGCCGGCGGAGATCAACGACTTGTCGTAATCCGCCCAGCTCGATCGTGGCAACGCGAACAGCCGTCGGCGTTCCTGCCAACTCAGCTCCGGATCGGGATCCGGATCGATGAAGACGTGCCGATGATCGAAAGCGGCCACCAGCTTGATGTGCCGGCTGAGCAGCATCCCGTTGCCGAAGACGTCACCGCTCATGTCGCCGATGCCGACCACGGTGAAGTCCTGACTCTGGGTGTCCAGGCCGAGCTCGCGGAAATGCCGCTTCACCGACTCCCAGGCGCCGCGGGCCGTGATGCCCATGCCCTTGTGGTCGTAGCCGGCCGAACCGCCGGACGCGAACGCGTCGCCGAGCCAGAAGCCACGATCGATCGCGACCTGATTGGCCAGATCGGAGAAGGTCGCCGTGCCCTTGTCGGCAGCCACCACCAGGTAGGCGTCGGTGCCGTCGTAACAGACCACCCGATCCGGCCCGACTGCCTCACCGCGAACGATGTTGTCGGTGACATCCAGCATGCTGCCGACGAACAGCCGATAGCAGCCGGTGCCCTCGGCCAGCCAGGCATCCCTGTCCACGCTCGGATCCGGCAACTGCTTGCAGAAGAAACCACCCTTCGCGCCGACCGGGATGATCACGGTGTTCTTGACCATCTGCGCCTTCACCAGGCCCAGCACCTCGGTCCGGAAGTCCTCGGACCGATCCGACCAACGCAACCCGCCACGAGCCACCGGGCCGAAGCGCAGATGCACGCCCTCGACCCGCGGTGAGTAGACGTAGATCTCATAGGCCGGTCGCGGTTCCGGCAGCTCCGGCATCTTCCGCGGCAGCAGCTTGATCGCGATCGCGTCCCGACCGGACTGGTAGAAGTTGGTCCGCACCGCGGCGTTGATCACCGCGATGTAGGACCTGATGATCCGATCATGATCAAGACTGGCCACCTCGTCCAGCGCGGTCCTGATCCCGGCCACGATCTCCTCGGTCCGCTGCTTGCGTCCGCCAAGATCAAGATCGAGATCCGGATCGAACTTGGCGGCGAACATCGCCACCAGCTGACGGCTGATCTCCACATTGGCGGCCAGGGCCTGGGCGACGTAGGTCTGGCTGTAACTGACACCGCCCTGCCGCAGGTAATGTCCGACCGCTCGCAACAGACTGACGTCCTGCCAGCCCAGGTCGGCGCCCATCACCAGCGCGTTGTACGGGTCGGACTCGCTGTCGCCGATGTACGAAGCGTGGAAGGCATCCATGAACAGCCGGCGGGACGCCTGGTCCCAGCGTTTCTCGACCGCGGTCTCGCCACCGGGCACCCGGAAGCCGAATTCGTACACGTGGCCGACCCGGTCCGGACCCAGTGGCAGCTCGTACGGATGCTCGTCCACCACATCGACACCGAGCAGGCTCAGGTGCGGCAACACCTGGGACAGCCGCATCGGTGTGGTCAGCCGGAAGATCTTCAACCGCAGGTCGGCCTGGTCCTCCGGGTCGTCCGGCCGGTACATCGCCTGCGCCATGTCGGACTCGTCGGCCAGCCCGGCCAGTGCCTGAAGGTCCTTGACCACCTGCTTGGGCTTGAAATCCTCCTTGTAGCCCTCCGGCAGGCTCCGCGCCACCCGCAGCAGTTGATCGGCATCGGACCGCTCGGCCACCAGATCGGCAAGATCATCATCCCAGGACCGCGTCGCCACCGTCAGTCGGCTCTCCAGCTGCTGCACGTCGAAGTCGGCCAGCACCTTGCCCTCCGGCATCCTGACCACAAAGTGCAGCCGGGCCAGGACCGACTCCGAGACCCGGGTGGTGTAGCTGACCGAGGCACCGCCGAATTCATCCAGCAGCACCCGCTCCATCCGGATCCGAACGTCGGTGGTGTAGCGGTCGCGGGGGAAGTAGACCAAGCAGGAAAGGAATCTCCCGTACGCATCGCGGCGCGGGAAGACCCGGACCTGACGTCGTTCCTTCAGCCGGGAGATCCGTTCGATGGTCGGCGCCAGCTCCCGTACCGAGGCCTGGAATAGCTCGTCTCGCGGATAGCTGTTCAGCACGTCCAGGATCGCCTTGGCGCCGTGGCTGTTCGGGTCGTACCCGGAGCGGTGCAACACCCCGTCGGCGCGCTGAGCGAGCACCGGGACCCGGACCACGGACTCGGTGTAGGCGGTGGAGGCGAACAGGCCGACGAAGCGACGTTCGCCGATCACCCGACCTTGATCATCAAAGCTGCGGACCCCGATGTAGTCCAGGTAACTCGGCCGGTGCACACGAGCACGGACATTGTCCTTGGTGATCACCAGCAGCGGCGACTGCCCTGATCCGGGCAGCGGTACCGCGGCGAACGCGTTGTCGGCGGCTTGATCCGATCGCAGGATTCCCAGCCCGGTGCCCGGCACCGGATGCATCGCGTACTGGACTTCATGATCATCTGGGCCGGCCGGACGTTGTTGGACGGTGAATTCCCGGTAGCCGAGGAAGGTGAAGTTGTCCTGGGTGATCCACTCCAGCAGCTGCCGCGTGGTGTCGACCTCCTCCAGGTGGTTGCCCGGCGCCGGCTGCAGTCTGCTGGCAGCCGCCCGGGCCATCTCGCGCATCTTGTCCCAGTCGGCGACGGCTTCGGCAACGCTGCGGAGCACCTCGCGCAGTCCCGCTTCCAGGCGCTCGGTCGCATCCTGCGGCGGGTCCGCCGGCGGGCTGATCTCCAGGTGCATCCAGGATTCCGGGACCACGCCACGGGAGTCCACCTCGGAACTGTGCACCACGGTCTGCAGATGGCCGTCAAGATCACGACGGACCAGGAACTGCGGATGGAAGACCTCCCGGATGCTCCAGCCCTGGCGCAACACCTCCATGGTCACCGAATCGACCAGGAACGGTTGATCATCGGTGACGATCTGCACCACGGTGGTACCGCCGACGCTCCAATGATCATGATCATGGGTCGGCGTGAACACCTTCACACCACCGCGCGCAGGTGGCCGGTTCTGTGCCAGTTGGAAATGGCTCACCACCAGGCCGAGTAGGTCGGCCTCGGAGCGAACGCCGATGTCGTCGGCATCGACGTGTCGGAAGTAGTGGCCGAGGAACTCCTTCACCAGTTCGGGATCATGCCCGAACCGACGAGCGATCTCGGCTCCCTGGGAGGCCACCGACTTGATCTTGGCGAGCTTCTCGCGTTCGACTTCGGCTTCTGTTGTGTGCAACCCCGACCATCCCTGTCACTGTGCCCCGACAGCCCCGCGAGGATCGCCCGCGGCCGACCGTTGAGACGTGTTGTGAGGCGGGCGCACCACGCTGTGCGCCCTGGAGGGAGCATGTCCCTCGTAGGGCCGACACTAGCCGGTTGCCCCATGGCCTGTGGCAGGTCCATCGGTGTTTCGTCCGCTAGGACATGATGGGCGCCATGGATATCGATTCCCACGCCGAATTCGCCGCCGACCCGGACCGGGTCTTCGGCCTGCTCACCGACAAGTCATTTCTGGAGAAGGTCTGCGACCAGACCCATGCAACGTCGTACGACGTGATCGTCGACGGTTCCACCGTGAAGACCAGCCGGGACCTGCCGGCACCCGACGCCGCTCGCCCGTTCACCGGTGACAAGCTGACCGTGATCGAGGAGATCACCTGGGCCGATTCGGGCGGCGACGGCAGCCGCACCGGCGCCGTCACCATGAAGGTGCCGGGCCAGCCGGTCACGTTCAACGGCAAGTACCAACTGGCTGCAGGCGCCGGCGGCAGCACACTGTCGCTCACCGGCGTGCTCAAGGTGAACGTGCCGCTGCTCGGCAAGAAGCTGGAGGAGGCCGCCGCACCCGCGGTGCTGGCCGGCTTCAAGACCCAGCAGAAGGTCGGCGCCGATTGGTTGGCCGGCTGAGCCGGCTTCAGCCCATGTGCGGGTAGCGATAGTCCGTCGGCGGCACCAGGGTTTCCTTGATCGACCGCGGGCTGGCCCAACGGATCAGATTCCACATCGAGCCGGCCTTGTCGTTGGTCCCGGACGCCCGGGCGCCGCCGAACGGTTGCTGTCCCACGATCGATCCGGTCGGCCGGTCGTTGACGTAGAAGTTGCCGGCCGCGAAACGCAGCCGCTGATGCGCCAACTCGACCGCGGACCGGTCGGTGGCGAAGACCGCGCCGGTCAAGGCGTACGGCGCCGATGAGTCGACCACCTGCAGCGTCTGCTCGTACTGATCATCGGGGAAGACGTGTACGCCCAGGATCGGACCGAAGTATTCCTCCCGGAAGATCTCGTGCCGGGGGTTGTCGGAGCTGATCACGGTCGGCTCGACGAACCAGCCGACGCTGTCATCGGTGCTGCCGCCGACCAGGATGCTGGCTTCGGCGGACGCCTTCACCCGGGAGAACAGTTGCGCGTGCTTGGTGAACGCGCGCTGGTCGATCACCGCCGAGGTGAAGTTGGCGAAGTCCCGGACGTCGCCGACCGCCAACGATGCGGTCGTCTCCAGCAACTCGTCCTTGATCCGGTCCCAGATGCTCTGCGGCAGGTACGCCCGGGAGGCGGCCGAGCACTTCTGGCCGGAGTACTCGAAGGCGCCGCGGATCAGCGCGGTGACGATCGGCGCCGGATCGGCGCTCGGGTGGGCCACCACGAAGTCCTTGCCCCCGGTCTCCCCCACGATCCGCGGATATCCGTGGTACTGCTCGATGTTCGCCCCGACGGTGCCCCACAGGTGTTGGAAGGTGCGGGTCGAACCGGTGAAGTGGATGCCGGCCAGCGCCGGATGCGCGAGCGCGACCGAAGACAGGTCGATCCCGTCGCCGGGCAGCAGGTTGATCACCCCGGCCGGCAGCCCGGCGGCCTCGAGCAGCCGCATGGTGAAATGCGCGGCGAACTGTTGGGTCGGGCTCGGCTTCCAGACCACCACATTGCCCATCAGGGCCGGAGCGGTCGGCAGGTTGCCGGCGATCGCGGTGAAGTTGAACGGAGTGATCGCGTACACGAACCCCTCCAGCGGCCGATACTCGACCCGGTTCCAGACGCCGGCCGGCGAGATCGGTTGCTCGGAATAGATCTTCTGGGCGTAGCCGACGTTGAAGCGCAGGAAGTCGATCAACTCGCAGGCGGCGTCGATCTCGGCCTGCTGCACGGTCTTGCCCTGGCCGAGCATGGTGGCCGCGTTCACGGTGTCGCGCCACGGGCCGGCCAACAGGTCGGCGGCGCGGAGGAAGATCGCCGCCCGCTCGTCGAACGGGGTCGCCGCCCAGGCGGGTGCCGCCGCCAGAGCCACCTCGATCGCAGCCCGGGCGTCGACCGTACTGGCGGCCGCGGACCGTCCGAGCAGGTGGTGATGGTCGGACGGCATGGTGACATCGAACGAGGCGCCGCCCGCCATCCGCTGCTCACCGGCGATGGTGGCGGTCAGCTCGATCGGATCGCCCGCGAGCTCCTTGAGCTTGGCCTCAAGGCTCGCCCGCTCGGCGCTGCCGGGGGCGTAGCCGAGCACCTTTTCGTTGACCGGGTTCGGAACGACAGTGTGTGCATCCACGCCCCCAAACTAACGCCAATGATCCGGCCGGGCACCCTCCCCTCGACGACCCTCGGGGAAGGCTCCCTCAGACCGCCTTCTTCGCCTTCTTGGCCGGCTTGGCGGCGTCCTCCCGGCGCTTCTTGGCGGCATCGACCGAGGCCCGCAGTGCGGCCACCAGATCGACCACCTCGGCCTCCTGCGGCGCCTCCTCCTCGGGAGCCAGTTCGGCACCCTCGAGCTTGGACTCGACCAGCGTCTCGACCGCCTCGCGGTAGCTGTCGGTGTACTCGTCGGGGTTGAAGTCGCCGGCCAGGGCCTCGATGAAGTTCTGCGCCATCGCCACCTCGGCGTCGGACACCGTGACGTCGGCCGCCGGGGCTGCGAAGGCGCCGTCACGCAGCTCGTCCGGCCAGAGCATGGTGTGCATCAGCAACATGCCGTCCTTGGGCCGGATCAGCGCCAGCGATTCCCGGGATCGAAGTGCCACCTTGACCAGCGCACAGCGCTCGGTCTTGATCAGCGCATCGCGGAGCAACACATACGGCTTGGTGCCCGTGGTCTCCGCCTCCAGGAAGTAGGTGCGGGCGAAGTAGGTGGGATCGATGTCCTCCTCGCCCACGAATTGCACCACTTCGACGGCCTTGGTGGTGGGCAGCGGCAGCGAGGCCATGTCCTCGTTGTCCAAGATCACCATCCGGCCGTCGGGCATCTCATAGCCCTTGGCGATCTCCGCGTACGGGACTTCCTTGCCGCACTTCTCGCAGACCCGCTTGTACTTGATCCGGCCGCCGTCCTCAGGGTGGACCTGGCGGAAGCTGACATCCTTTTCCTCGGTCGCCGAGAACAGCTTGATCGGGATGGTGACCAAGCCGAACGAGATGGCGCCCTTCCAGATGGAGCGTGGCATGGCCCTATCTTGCCTCAGGCCGCGGACAACGCGCTGCCGCTGCGCTCGACGGGGTTGTTCAGTGCTGTTTCAGGCGGTTGCGCCGGCGGACGTTGTCGTCACCATGGCTCGTCCGGGGTGTGCCAGAGCAGTTCATGATCGTCGGTCAGTGCGCTGACCGCGGGCAGTTCCAACACTGCGGCCAGCTGTTGATCACCACTGTCGGCGATTGCCTTCCGGGCGCTGATCACGGCTGCCGCTGCCTCCGGTTCGTCGACGAACACGGCGGTCACATCCTGCCAGGCCAAGCCCCGGACCAGCACCGAGCCGTAGTCGACGTCGGCTCGACCGTCGGCGACCCGGGCGATCGGAACATCCGCGGCGACCACCAGCCGCCGATCATCAACGCTGTCGACCAGTCCCGACAGGGAGGCATACAACTGGGCCGCGTAGTCGGCGTCCTCTCGTTCGTCCGGGCGATAGCCGTGGGCGGCGATCATCCGCCCGGTGGCCGCGAAACCCGGCAACTCCTGATCGGTACTGCCGTTCTCGCGGAGCTGCCGCGCGGCGGCATTCCTGAGTGCGACGAAGATCATCATCCTGGGGGTCCGGTCGGCCATGATCACTGATCACTTTCGGATTGATCTTGGTCGAGCTGATCTGGTTCGACCCGACCTTGGCCGGTGGACGAGCCCTTCTTTCGCTCGGTCGATTTCGTCGTCTTGCTGGATGATCGTTTCGCGGCGGGCTTGCGAGCGGCAGAACGCTTCGCGGCCCGCTTCTTCGCCTCCGAGCTCGCCGACCGGGTCGGCTGGCGCTGCGACTTCGCTCGTACGGTGGTGTCCAGCAGTTCCTCCAGCGCGTCGGTGATGCACTGGGCCAGCACATCAAGATCGCGGAAGGCGTCCCGGTCGGCATTCAGTCCGATGAAGATCTTGCCGTTGTACGAGGTGACACCGATCGCCAGCAGATGTCCGCTGGACAGCGGGATCACCGGATAGCTGCCGACCATCTCGGCCTCACCCAGGTAGACCGGCGACTGCGGCCCGGGGGCGTTGGTGATCAACAAGTCATACGGCCGACGCATCAGGTCGCCGGTGGCCCGGACTCCCAGTGCGTGCAGCGTTGCCGGTGCGAAGCCGGCCAGTTCGGAGATCTCCCGTGCCGCCACCGCACGCCCGGATTCCTTGTGGGCTCGGGTTCCGTACGCGACCTGATGCAGTCGGATCAACGCATTGGCCTCACCGATCGGCAGCCTGGTCAGGTGCGGCGCGACCCGGCTGCCCAGGGACGTCACGTCGTCCTCACCGTCCGCGGTCACACTCATCGGGACCAGCGCGGTCAGCGATGCGTCCGGGCCGACGCTCTCGCCACGAGTCATCAGCCAGGATCGCAGTCCGCCGGTGATCATGGCCAGCACCACGTCGTTGATGGTGTGATCATGTTCGGCCCGGACCGCGCGCAGATCGTCCAACGGAAACGACACCACGGCCACCCGGCGCTGCTCGGAGACCGAGCCGGCCAGCGGCGTACGGTTCGGCGCCCGGGTGCCGCGTAACGCATCCGCAGCAAGATCACCGATCGGGCCGCCGAAGCCGACCGCCTCGCTGACCGCAACCGCGACGCCGAAGGCGTCGGTCAACGCGTGTTGCAGGTTGGTCACCGTACGAGCCGGGTCACGCAGTCCTTCATTCACCGCACCGGCGACCAATTCGATCGCACTCGGCTCGGGCAGCGGATGCCAGCTCTCCTCCGGCGCGATCTGCGCCTCCGGTTCGCTGTCCAGCAGCACCTGGGCCAGGTCGACGGTGTCGACGCCGTCGACCACGCACTGATGGGTCTTGGCCACCAACGCAAAACGATCATGCTCCAGTCCCTCGACCAGGTACAGCTCCCACAGCGGACGGGATCGATCCATCCGCCGAGACAGCACCCGGCCGGCGAACTCCCGCAGCTGCTGCCGGTTGCCCGGCCTCGGCAGCGCGGAGCGACGGACATGGAAGGTCAGATCGAAGTCGCTGTCGTCCACCCAGACCGGATCGGCCAGCCGTCCCGGCACGCCGAGGATGCGCTGTCGGTAACGCGGAACGTACCGGATCCGATCGCGGATCAGGCTGATCAACTGCTCGTAGTCGAAGCCGTCCGGTCCGGGTTTGAACACATCCACGGTGCCGACGGTCGCCGGGTTGCGCGCGGTGTCCAGGGCGAGCGTGGTCTGTTCCAGCGCAGTCAACCGTTCCGGCATCGCACTCCTGACTCCCGATCAGCCTGAGGCCCATTCAGCGTGGATTGCTCAGGCTACTCGGGCTGTCCGGCGACCAACCATCGCGCGCCGGTCGAACCGCTTCCGGTGCTAGCCGGGCGTCGGCCCGACTCGATACTTGAAGCCGACGTGGGAGGGCATGAAACCGAGACGTTCGTAGAAGCGGTGGGCGTCACCACGGGCGGCATCCGAAGTCAGCTGTACCAGGCTGGAAGCGAGCGACGGGGCGGCGACGTCGGTGACCCAACGCATCATCGCCGTACCGATGCCGGACGACCGCTGATCATGGTGGACCCGGACGGCTTCGACCTGCAGCCGGGTGGAGCCACGACGCGCCATCCCCGGGATCCGGGTGAGCTGCATGGTCCCGATCAATGCACCGGCCGCGTCGTCGACCAGCAGTAGTTCGTTGGCCGGGTCGTCCAGGATCTGTTGCAGGGCGCTCAGGTAGATCGCCCGATCGTCGGCGGCGGCGACGTCTCCACGAGAGGAACTGATCGGATCGTCGGCGAGCAAGATCATGATCTGATCAAGATCGGAAATCGTCGCCCGACGCAGCCGCACCTCCCCCGCCCGTGTACGGAGCGTTGTCGGCAGCGCGAGTGGTGTCAGCACGACGGCATTCTTCCAGTTTGTGGTGCACGCCCCGTCGGCTGCATCGACTATCCTGCCCCGGTGACCTGGACATCGCTGTGGCACAACGGAAGTTGGTCGGTCGGGATCCCCGGGCGTCGGTTGACCACCGGCCATCTGGTGCTCGTCGGTCAACACCCCGGTCAGGATACGAACGAGGCCACCGCGGCAGACTTCCTGGACGCGTACCGCAGAGCACGATCCGCGCTCTGGTTCGTCGTCGGCAGTCGTGGCTTCGCCAGCAGCTTCGCCCTCGGCTGGAGACCGGCTGCCGACCGTATCGGCGAACCCGATCCGATCAGCACGGATGATCAGGTGCTGCACGTCTTCGGCCGGGCATCGTCCGACCCGCTCTCTCCGGTCCGGGCGATGGCGATCGCGGCCTCGGATCGGGAGTACGTCGGCGGCACCGATGATCAACTCGAAGCGTTGGCCGCGGCACTGGCCGAGGGCCGACCCGTCGACGTCCCGGGTCCGTCCGACGACGACTGCGACGGCTGCGCGGCGTCGGTGCTGACCGATCAGGAGCGTTGGCGCGCCGACGGAGTCCGGGTGATCCGGCCCCGGCACGTGATGATCGACTCGCAGGTGCTCGTCCTCCCGCTTCGGCATGTGATCAGCGTCGGCGACCTCACCGCGGCCGAGGTCGTCTCGATCAGCGGCCGGCTGGACGAGGCCCGACGACAGTTCGCGGCCGCATCGGGTGTCACCGGACTGAGCTGTTTCGTCAACGACGGTACGGCGGCTCGGCAGGAGACCCCGCACGTTCACCTGCATGTGTTCGGACGTTCGGTGGACGAGCCGGTGAACCCGTTCGCGTTGCTCGCGCGCCGGTTCGCGCCGCGCACCGGCTCGGCGTGATCACCGCCCCTGAGGGCCCGATGATCACCGCCGAATAGGCTCAGCCGGGTGACCTTCGAGGACGAACGGAACCAGCGACTGCGAGTCGGCGTGATCGGATTCGGCTGGATGGGCCGGCTGCATTCGCGGGCCTACCTCCGCGTCGGGCAGCACTACCCCGACCTTCAGCTACGGCCGGAGCTGGTGGCGGTGGCCGACAGCGCGCCGGACGACCGACTCGACAGCGCGGTCGATGCGTATGGATTCGCCGACACACACACCGACTGGCGCGAGCTCGTGGCCCGCGACGACATCGACCTGGTGAGCATCACCGCCCCCAACTACCTGCACCACGAGATCGGGATCGCGGCCGCGCGGGCCGGCAAGCATGTCTGGATCGAGAAGCCGGCCGGACGGAACGTCAACGAGACCCGTGAGATCAGAGATGCCGTCGCGGCGGCCGGACGGAAGTCCGCAGCCGGGTTCAACTATCGGCACGCGCCCGCTGTGCAGCTGGCCAAGTCGATGATCGAATCCGGCCGACTCGGCAGCATCGAACACATCACCATCCGGTTGCTCGCCGACTACGCCGCCGACCCCAGAGCCCTGCTGTCCTGGAGATTCGAGCGGGAGCGGTCCGGCTCGGGTGTGCTCGGCGATCTCGTCAGCCACGGAGTTGATCTTGCTCGTCACCTGGTCGGCGAGATCACCGAGTTGATCAGTGATCAGGCGATCTTCATCCCGCAGCGCCATCGCGGCGACGCGACCGCTGACCGGACCGCCCATGGCACCGGGCCACTGAGCGAGGTGCAGAACGAGGACTACGCGCACGCCCTGCTCCGATTCGTCGGCGGTGTCCGCGGAACGCTGGAGTCCAGCCGGGTCGCGGTCGGCGAGCAGTGCACGTACGGGTTCGAGGTGCACGGCGATCAGGGCGCCCTGGCCTGGGACTTTCGTCGGATGGGTGAGCTCCAGGTGTGCCGGGCCGACGACTACGTCGATGCCGGCTACGTCAGCCATTTCGTCCGTCCCGGTGACGGCGAGCTCGGCGCCTTCCAACCGGGATCCGGGGTGGCGATGAGCTTCGATGACCTGAAGGTGATCGAGGCGGCACAGTTGATCAGCGCGATCGCCGGCGGTGAGCAGAGCGGACCGACCCTGGACGACGCGGTGATCGCGGCCGAACTGGTGGACGCCATGCAGCGGTCAGCCCGGGAACGCCGCTGGATCACTCTTGACTGAACGCCTCCTGTTGATCGCGGGCGGCGGCCCGGCGACGGCGGATCGCCCGGGCCAGCAGGACCACGAACGCGGCCACCGCGGCGACGATGACGATCTTCTGGAACACGCCGACCCAGTCTTCGACCAGGTGCCATTGACTGCCGAGCAGGTATCCCAGGCACACCAGAACGGTGTTCCAGACTCCGCTGCCGATCGCGGTCAGCGCCACGAACCGCACGACCGGCATCCGCCGGACTCCGGCCGGGACGGAGATCAGGCTACGGACGATCGGCACCAGTCTGCCGATCAACACCGCCTTGCTGCCGTGCCGATCGAACCAGGCCTCGGCCTTGTCCAGGTCCTCCAGCTTCATCAGCGGCATCCAGTCGACCACCCGGCGCAGTCGCTGCTCACCGAGCGCAACCCCGATCCCGTACAGAATCAGGGCTCCGACCACCGATCCGGCCGTGGTCCACACCAGCACCTGCCAGAGCACAAGCTTGCCTTGTCCCGCGGTGAATCCGGCCAGCGGCAGGATCAACTCGCTCGGGATCGGCGGGAAGAGGTTCTCCAGCGCGACGGCGATGCCGGCGCCGACCGCGCCGAGCTGCTCCATGATGGCGAGGACGAATTCGGTGATGGCGGCCAGGATGTGGTCGATCATGGCGCCGAGAGTATGAGCACCGTTCCAATCGGCGCTGTCCAGCGGCCGGCCGCTGATCGGAGTCCGACCGGCTCGTGATCACCGGACCAGGATCAATCGGTCAGCGCGGACGCGGCCGCAAGGCCAGGTCGGTGATCACCCCGTCCGGCGGCAGCAGCAGCGCATACACGATGGTCTGGGCGACGGTTTCCGGTCGCAGGTAGTCGTCCTCGACGTACTCGGCCTGTTCGAGTTCGCGCAGTTCGCGTTGCATGTCGGTCGCGGTCCGGCTCGGGTAGACCGAGGTCACCCGGAGCCGCGGTTCCTCGGCACGCAGTGCATCGGCCAACCCGCGCAGGGCGTACTTGCTGCTGCCGTACACCGACAGCGGCGGACCGGCGCTCAGCCCGGAGGTCGAGTTGACCAGCACCACGGTGCCGCCGGCCGCGCGCAATTGGGGCAGCAGGCAGCGGATGATCTGAGCCGCCGACCCGACATTGACACCGAACACCTGCTCGAAGTCGGCGGGATCCGATTCGGCGAGCAACCCGCTGCCGATCACGCCCGCGCAGTGGACGAATCCGTCGATCGGCTCGGCCGGACCGGTCAGTTCATCGATCCCATCGGCGATGCTGTCCGGTTCGGCAAGATCACATTCGAGCTGACCGGCGAGCTCAAGATCATCAATCCGGCCACCCGGCCGGACCACCGCCCAGACCTGATGCCCTGAGGCCACCAGCTGATCAGCCACCAACCTGCCGATCCCCCGTCGCGCCCCGGTGATCACGAACCGCATGCTCATGGCCGCACCCTATGCTGACCCCGTATTGAGAACGCAGGCATTAGCAAGGCACGGCATGAAGAAGACGCGGTATGAAGAAGGCACCGACCACAAGGAGACTTCCAGGTGCAATCGTCCGACGACGTACAACTTCATCCGAAACTGATCATCGTCAGCGGCCAGGCAGGCTCGGGCAAGACCACCCTGGCGCATCGGCTCGCCACCGCGATCGGCTGCCCGGCAGTCTGCCGGGATGAGATCAAGGAAGGCATGGTGCACGCGCACGGCCCCGGCTTCATCGCCGAGACGTCCGATCCGCTGACCCGACGGACCTATCCGCTCTTCTTCGACTGCGTGCGGTTGCTGCTGGCCGGCGGCGTCACCGTCGTCGCCGAGGCGGCCTTCCAACACAAGCTGTGGGTTCAGGGGCTGACACCACTGCAGGGACTGGCCGAGGTGCGCGTGCTGCGTTGTCGTACGCCGGACGAGATCCTGCTGGAGCGGCGGCATCGTCGGTTGGCCGAGGTCGCGACCCGATCCGCCCATGCAGACAGCGATGTGCTGCAGGCGCTGCCGGCCTGGGACGCGATCCATCTCGACGTACCGACCCTCGACGTCGACACCACCGACGAATATCGGCCGGCGCTGGATGCGATCGTCGACTTCGTCAACAACTGATCAAGATCATTTCGACGGTCGATCGGCGTTGCATCGAGCCACCGAGGACGCTCGCTCGAACAAGGCCCGCCGCAGTCCGGCCGGTGTGACGACCTCGACCTGCGGCACCCCGAGCAACATCGAGACCGCGATCGGAATGTCCTCGACCGGCAGCCGGACCTCGACCCGGTCGGCATCGATCGGAACCGCCTGTTCGATCGCATCGACCGTGGCCGGGCCCGGCACGCTGTGCCGCAGTGCGGTGAGCGAATCGTTCGGCAGCCGCACCACGGCGTCGAGGGTGCGGATGGCGAAGTCGACCTCGGCCGCGGACGCCGACCAGTAATCGGCGAGACTGAAGTCCGATGGGCGTCGTACCGGATCATCGCGGACCGCGACGGAGTTGATCTTGTCGACCCGGTACGTCCGCGGTTGCCCCCGGTGCGCCGCCACCAGATACCAGACGCCGGCCTTCACAACCAGACCCAACGGATCCAGCAGCCGCGCAGACGAACGGCTTGCGTAGCTGAGGTCGATCCGGACGCCCCTCCAAACCGCGTCGGCCAACTCCGGCAAGATCATCGGCGTCGGCGCATCGTCGAACCAGCGCCGCTGATCGGCCAGGAACCGCTCGCTGATCAGGTCGATCTGCGCCCGGACACCGGCCGGCAGTCCGGAACGGACCTTCGACCGGGCGGTGGCCAGCACCGACGCCAGGCCGAGATCGGCACCGGCCTGGCCCAGCAACAACGCCTGCGCCTCGTCACCCGTCATCCCGTCGATCGGCGAGCGCCAGCCCTCGACCAGACGAATCCCGCCACCGGGACCGGCTGCGGTCCACAGCGGCACGCCGGCGTCCTGCAGCGCTGCCAGATCCCGATAGATGGTGCGAACCGAGACATCGAGCTCCGCCGCCAACTGAGGTGCGGTGGTGTGGCCGTGTCGCTGAACCGCCATCAGCACGGCCAGCAGCCGCGAACTGCGCATGAACGAAAGACTATGCGCCAAACCTGACAGGTCCTGTCAGTGACCCTGGTGAAGAGTCGAAATCATGACTGACGCATCGGTAGCAGACGGGACCCCGAAACCACTGGCCGGACGCATCGCCCTGGTGGCCGGAGCGACCAGAGGAGCCGGCCGCGCAATCGCCGTAGCCCTCGGCGAGGCCGGCGCGACGGTGTATTGCACCGGCCGCAGCACGCGAGCCGACGGGCCGTCCGACTTCGGCCGCCAGGAAGTGATCGAGGACACCGCAGAGGCCGTCACCGCGGCCGGCGGGGTGGGCATCTGGCGGCGAGTTGATCACTCCGCACCGGAGCAGGTCGCCGCACTCGTCCGGCAGATCGAAGATGATCATGGACGGCTGGACATCCTGATCAATGACATCGGCGGCGAACACCTGCACGGAGGACATTGGGATCAATCGATCTGGGAGCACGATCTGCAGGCCGGCTTCAAGATCATCCGCGGCATGCTGGACACGCACTTGATCACCAGCCACTACGGCCTGGGACTGCTGCACCGGCATCCGGGCGGACTGCACATCGAGCTGACCGACGGGCACAACGGCTACAACGACAACCACTATCGGATCTCCGCCTTCTTCGATCTGGCCAAGACCGGCCTGAACCGGCTCGCCTACTCGCAGGGCCACGAGCTGGCCAAGCACGGTTGCACGGCAGTTGCGGTGACACCCGGCTGGTTACGTTCGGAGGCGATGCTGGACGCGTTCGGTGTCACCGACGCGAATTGGATGGAAGCCTCGGTGGCCTCGACCGGCGGCGAGGGCGAGCCACCGCCCTCGTTCGTGATCTCCGAGTCACCGATGTTCGTCGGCCGAGCGATCGCTGCCCTGGCCGCCGATCCCGAACGTGCTGGCTGGAACCAGCGGTCGGTGACCTCGTTCGAGCTGGCCGATCATTACGGCGTCGACGACATCGACGGCTCCCGCCCGGATGCCTGGCGGTACATGATCGACGGCGAGAAGACCGCCGAGCCGTTGGACGTCGCGGGGTATCGCTAGGCCGCGCCGTGGTGGGCCGGGTGGCCGTCGAGCTACCCGGCCAAGAGACACGCCGACAACCAGATCTGGGTAGTTACATCCGTGTGGTTTCCATATATAGTGTTCGATGCAGCTGGTTCTTCCGGCCATCCAGGTCGGCAGAGGCAACAGGGAATCCGGTGCAAAACCGGAACTGCCCCGCAGCGGTGAGAGGGAACGAACGTCGTCATCGAGCACTGGGACCCCCGCGAGGTCCTGGGAAGCGACGACCAGTAGGTGAGCACCCGAACCACGGGTGGTCGTGCCCACGAGTCCGAAGACCTGCCAACTGTGTGGTCCGCAGCCGCGAGGGACGGCGTTGGTACCTGATCGGCGTTCTGGCGCCCGCGGTCGACATGGCGGGCATCGGGTCCGACCTCGATCAGCTCCTCGACTTCCCCTCTCCCCTGGATCCGGTGGATCCGGGCTCGGCACGGCGGGCACGTTCCGCAGTCAGTCACTTCACGAGGGATGGGCAGATGACGACCACTACCGACATTTCTGTTGTCAAGCGCGACGGCACCCGGGCTCCGTACGACGGGTACGAGATCGCCCGCTCGATCGAGGAGGCCAGCCGCGGCCTCGACGACTCGGTCACCCGAGCCACCCAGATCGCCTCCGAACTGGAGATCACCCTCTTCGACGGCATCACCAGCCGGCAGCTGGACGAGGCCGTGATCCAGGTCGCGCTCGGCAATGTGAAGGACGATCCCGCCTTCGACACCATCGCCGCCCGGTTGTTGATCAAGACCCTCTACAAGGCCGTGCTGGGCGATGGGGTCACTCGTGATGATCTTCGTGATCGGCATCGGGCGTACTTCGCCGGCTACCTGCAGCAGAGCGTCGACAGCGGCCTTCTTGATCATCGCCTGGTCGAGCTCTTTGATCTTGATCGGCTGGCATCCGCGCTGGATCCGGATCGTGATGATCTTCTGCGGTACATCGGCGCCCAGACTCTGCGGACGCGTTACATGATCACCACGCACGGCGGTCAGCCGCTGGAGGTGCCGCAGTTCTTCTGGATGCGCGTGGCGATGGGCCTGTCGCTGAACGAGGACGATCCGACCGGTGTCGCGATCTCCCTGTACGACCGGATGTCGCGTCTGGAGTATCTGGCCGCCGGCTCGACCCTGGTCAACGCGGGCACCGCCTACGCCCAGCTCTCCAACTGCTTCGTGATGCAGTCCGAGGATGACATCGAGCACATCGCCAAGTCGATCCGCGACGTCATGTGGATCACCAAGGGCACCGGCGGCATCGGCCTGTCGGTGACCAAGCTCCGCAGCGAGGGTTCGCCGATCCGGTCCAACAACACCACCTCGACCGGGCCGATCCCGTTCATGCACACGATCGACTCGACCCTGCGTGCGGTCTCCCGCGGCGGCAAGAAGTTCGGCGCCCTCTGTTTCTACATGGAGAACTGGCACCTCGACTTCGCACAGTTCCTCGACCTGCGGCAGAACTCGGGTGACCCCTATCGGCGTACCCGGACCGCCAACACCGCGGTCTGGATCTCCGACGAATTCATGAAGCGGGTCGAGCGTGACGACGACTGGTACCTCTTCGATCCCCTGGAAGTGCCGGACCTGGTCGAGCTGTCCGGGGCCGCATTCTCCAACCGGTACAGCGAATACGTCGCGATGGCCGAACGTGGTGAGCTGCACCGATTCAGCAAGATCAGGGCGCGGGAGCAGTATCGAGCGATCTTGATCTCGCTGCAGACCACCTCCCATCCGTGGCTGACCTGGAAGGACACGATCAACGGCCGGGCGTTGAACAACAACACCGGGACCATCCATCTGTCCAACCTCTGTACCGAAATCTGCCTGCCGCAGGATCGCGACAACATCAGTGTCTGCAATCTGGCCTCGATCAACCTCTCCCGGCATCTGATCGGAGCCAAGCAGCAGGCCAGGATCGACTGGAAGCGGCTGTCCGAGTCGGTTCGGCTGGCGGTGCGTCAACTCGACAACCTGGTCGACATCACGATCTCCTCGGTGCCGGAGTCGGAGCGCTCCAACGAACTGAACCGGGCCGTCGGCCTCGGTCTGATGGGCTTCACCGATCTCACCGAGCGGCTCGGGCTGAGCTACGAGAGCGAGGAGGCCTATGAACTGATCGACGAGTTGACCGAGTTCATCAGCTACCACGCCATCGATGCCAGCGCCGACCTCGCCCGCGAACGTGGCAGCTACGCCAACTTCGCCGGCTCCCGCTGGTCCCAGGGACTGGTCCCGATCGACACCCTGGAGGCCCTCGAGCAGGACCGCGGCACCCCGGTCGAGGTCGATCGCAGCACCCGCCTGGACTGGGATGCGTTGCGTGCCAAGGTACGCGGCGGGATGCGCAATGCGACCCTGATGGCGATCGCGCCGACCGCGTCGATCGGACTGGTCGCCGGAACGACGCCGGGTCTGGATCCTCAGTTCAGCCAGATCTTCAGCCGGGCCACCTCGGCCGGCAAGTTCCTCGAGGTGAACCGGAACCTGGTCGCCGACCTGGCCGAACGCGGACTGTGGGACGAGGTCAAGGACGAACTGCTGCGCACCCAGGGCGATCTGTCCAAGATCAGCGCGGTGCCGCGGGACCTGAAGGAGACCTACCGAACGTCCTTCCAGCTCTCCCCCTATGCCTACCTGAATGTCGCCGCCCGGGCGCAGAAGTGGATCGACCAGGCGATCAGCCGGAACATCTACCTGGCCAGCCGGGACGTCGGCGAGATGATCGATCTCTACAGTGCGGCCTGGCGGATGGGCGTGAAGACGACCTA
>DATCVL010000257.1:0-3405 GCA_036566865.1 Microlunatus sp. | reverse complement strand
TTCGAGCAGCGCCGACCACTCGGGCCTCTCGCCAGACTGTGGGGGTCTGGCCTCATTTAGAGGCCAGCTACCCGCGCTCGCATCCTACCAAGAAAACTTCCTATGAGATGCGGCCATCCAAACTGACCGCGGGGGGCACGGCGACAGCTGCATCTCAGCAGTAGGGAGAGCTAGGCAACGGTTGCTCGCCACGCGGGCCAGACGACGTCGGGGGACGTCCCGGTCAATCCAAGCGTGGCGACGCATCCAGCCGTCCGAGTCCATGTCCAAAGCTCGGCCAACCCTCTGGGCCAGGATGGGGGTCATCATCCCTGTGCCCAACGACGGTTGGCCGTCAAGATCGCTCCCCGGGGGAATCGCTGAGCGATCTTTCGCAGCCGGTACGTGGTGCGTCGGGTTCACCACGTCCGTACGGCCAACCATCGGTCGAATACTGGATGCGCCGCCCACGTTCGGAGCTCCAACGCCGATGATCAACTTCGGTCGGCGGTCGCCCGCCGGAACCGGAGATCCAAGCGTTGCGGTGCATGAACGATGCTAGTTGCCGGACAACCCGTCGATCGCCCGTTTCAGCCGTCCACTACCGGACATTTCCGGTAGTGGACAGCGCCCGTTCCGAGAGTGCCGAGCAGGCTGCTGCACGCCGTTCTGTCGGCGCCGCGAGCTAGCGTCAACGACGTGCTCGAACGCTGACTCGGAGGCCGCCATGTCCTGTCATTTCATCCCGTCTTACCTGCTGCAACACATCGTCGACCACGCAGCCGATGATGACGATCGCGGGGCTGCACCGGGCCGGTCCACTCTGCAGATCGACGACCGGCTGCGACAGCGCCGGCAAGAAGTTGATCATGCCACGGCGGATCCGGCCGGGACCGATGCGCAGCGCACGGTCTACACCGCCGACAACACCGAAACCCTCCCCGGTACGCCGGTCCGCAAGGACGACGACCCGGAGTCCGGCGACCAGGCCGTCGACGAGGCGTGGACGTCGTCGGCGCAGATCTGGGATCTGTTCGCAGACGTCTTCCAGCGCGAGTCGGTGGACGGTGACGGCACGCCGATCCTGATCACCGTGCATTACGGCGAGAAGTACGACAACGCCTTCTGGGACGGGAAACAACTGGTCTTCGGCGACGGTGACGGCGAGATCTTCACCCGATTCACCAAGCCGATGGACGTGATGGCCCACGAGTTCACCCACGGCGTCACCGAACACACCGCAGCACTCAGCTACCAGGGCCAGTCCGGCGCCCTGAACGAGAGCGTGTCGGATGCATTCGCCTCGGTCTGCAAGCAATGGGTTCAAGATCAAACTGCCGACCAGGCGGACTGGCTGATCGGCGAGGGATTGTTCATGCCCGATGTCGAGGCCGTTGCCCTGCGGTCGATGAAGGCACCGGGCACGGCCTACGACGATCCGCGGCTGGGCAAGGATCCACAGGTCGGCTCGATGGCGGACTATGTCGACACCACCGACGACAACGGTGGCGTGCACATCAACTCCGGGATTCCCAACCGGGCCTTCTATCTGGTGGCGACCGAGCTCGGCGGCCACAGCTGGGACCAAGCCGGCCCGATCTGGTACCAGGCCCTGACCGCTGGCGAGGTCCACGCCGACACCGACTTCATCGGCTTCGCCGACGCGACGGTGGCCGCCGCCCGGAAGCTCTACCCCGACGATCCGGAAGTTGCCGACAAGGTGCAGCGGGCCTGGACGACGGTCGGCGTCCTCGGTGGGACCGGCAGCCCGTCTCGGAACGGCTCGCCCTACGGCTCGGCTCACACCGTGGCGATCCGTCGCAGCGGCGGCGTGGCCGGCATCAGCCGCACGACCACCGTCGACCCCGACAGCGAGCAGGGCCGTCAGCTCACCGCACTGCTGGATCAGGTCGACTTCGCCGCTCTCGGCTCATCCGTGCCGCAGCCGGATCGATTCGTCTACACGGTGCAGTACGGCGAGCAGGAATTCACCGTCGGAGAGCGGGATCTCCCCTCCGATCTGTCGGCCGCCATCAGGACTGCGCTCGGCAGCGGGGCGACCGGGCGTTCTTGATCCTCCGTCCGCCTGCACCCCGATGATCGCCCAGTGAGAGGATCCTTGATCATCAGTGGAAGTCCCTCTATCGGAAGGGTGCAGGCATGACACTGCCGGCGTCTCAGATCTGGTCCGGTTCACTCCCAGCCATCGAGCCCGGCGGCCTCGCCCGGCCACGCATCGGTATCGGCGGCATGTCGATCGAGGCGAGCACCTTCTCCCCGCACGTCAGCGGTTCGCAGGCATTCACCGTACGACGGGGCGCCGAGTTGCTCGACTACTACCCGTTCTTCGCCGACCCGGGCTCGGCGCCGGTGGATGATCTTGGTCCGGAGGCGGACTGGGTGCCGTTGGTGCATGCCCGTTCGTTGCCCGGCGGCGCCGTCGATCCGGAGTTCTATGCCTGGGTCAAGCAGCAGTTGATCACGTCGGTTCAGGAGTCGATCGCCGAGCACGGCCCGTTCGACGGGTTCTACTTCGACATCCATGGCGCGATGAGTGTGCTCGGGATGACCGACGCCGAGGGCGACCTGGCCACCGCACTGCGCGAGGCGCTCGGCCCGGACACGTTGATGTCGACGTCGATGGATCTGCACGGCAACGTGTCCCGAGCCTTGCTGGACGCAACCGATCTGATCACCTGCTATCGGATGGCGCCGCACGAGGACGCCATGAACACCAAGCAGCGTGCGGTCTTCAACCTGCTCACCCGACTGCGGGCGAGCTCCGGCGCTGATGCCGAGGCCCGGCGTCCGTACAAGGCCTGGCGCCAAGTGCCGGTGCTGTTGCCCGGCGAGAAGACGAGCACCCGGCTGGAGCCGGCCAAGAGCATCTACGCCGAGGTGCCGAAGACCGAGGCACTCGACGGCGTGCTCGATGCAGCGATCTGGGTCGGCTACGCCTGGGCCGACGAGCCGCGCTGCCAGTGCGCCGTGGTGGTCACCGGTGATGATCAAGACGTGATCGCCCGGGAGGCCGAACGACTGGCCCGACTCTACTGGGACGCTCGGGAGGATTTCGTCTTCGTCGCCGACGCACTGCCGCTGGAACAGGCCCTCGATGCGGCGTTGGCCGAGGGCGCTCCGCGTCCGTTCCTGATCTCGGATTCCGGGGACAACCCGACCGCCGGCGGGACCGGCGACGTGTCCTGGACTCTCGGCGAGCTGCTGCAGCGGCCGGAGTTGTCCGGCAGCGATCGGACTGTCATCCACGCGTCGATCTTCGACCCGGTCGCGATCGAGGCCGCGGTCAAGGCGGGCGTCGGAGCGACCGTGCAGGTCGAGCTCGGCGGTCACGTCGACGGCGGTCCGCGCGGACCGGTGCCGATGACGGCCGACGTGTTCTCGATCACCGAAGGTGATCCGACCGCC
>DATCVL010000256.1:0-2622 GCA_036566865.1 Microlunatus sp. | reverse complement strand
GTACAACACTATCAACCTTCCCATCAAGGTCTTCGCGGCGAAGACCGCAGACCTGGCCACCGCCCTGGCCAGGGGGCAGCAGCCCCCGGCGGGGCTCATCAACGGCACCACCACGACCCCCACCGGTGCGGCGATCGACGCCTACCTCTACCCCACAGAGGTGGTCACCCTGGCCAATATGTCGGACATGATCGAGCCGAAGGGCTTCTGGCCGCGCGCATCGATCTGCACCCCTGAGTACGAGGCCGCCTGCAAGCAGGCCGGCCTGTGAGCCCGGCAGCGGTCGGCAGAACGACGAAGCAGGTGGTCCACCGTGGCTGAGCCCTTGATCAGTTTCCGCTCGGTG
This sequence comes from Microlunatus sp., assembly GCA_036566865.1. Taxonomy (GTDB): domain Bacteria; phylum Actinomycetota; class Actinomycetes; order Propionibacteriales; family Propionibacteriaceae; genus Microlunatus. The sequence goes on along the minus strand of DATCVL010000256.1, from coordinate 2,276 downwards.
AGCAAGACCTACGGTGCGGTCCAGGCGCTGGACGACGTCACGTTCTCCATCAACGCAGGAGAAGTGGTGGCGCTCGTCGGCGACAACGGCGCCGGGAAGTCCACCCTGGTGAAGGTGATGTCCGGGACGATCGTCCCCGACACCGCCGAGATCCTCTTCGAGGGCGCCCCGGTGCGGATCCAACACCCCAACGACGCAACCGCACTCGGAATCGCCACCGTCTACCAAGACCTTGCGCTGTGCAACAACCTCGACGTGGTCGCCAACCTGTTCCTCGGACACGAGCGAAACAGCGGCTCGGTCATCGACGAAGTGGACATGGAACGTGAGACCACCGATCTGCTCGCCGAACTGGCCATCCGCCCACGGTCGCTGCGGGTCCCGATCGGAAGCCTGTCCGGCGGTCAGCGGCAGTCGGTGGCCATCGCGCGCTGCCTACTCGGCAAGCCCAAGATGATCATCCTGGACGAGCCGACCGCGGCCCTCGGCCTCGCCCAGAAGCAGCAGGTACTGGACCTGATCAAACGCCTGCAGGCGCGCGGCCTGGCCGTGGTACTCATCAGCCACAACCTCGCCGAGGTCTTCGCCGTGGCGGACCGGATCGAGGTGCTCCGCCTCGGTCGCAATATCGCGTCCTATCCGGGCGACCCGAAACACCAGAACGACGTGGTCGCGGCCATCACTGGTTCCCGACTCATCACCGCAGAGGCATCATGACCGACACCGACACTGCTCGACCCACGACGGGGCCGCGCCCTGCTCCGTCGGAGGCTGCTTCTGGCCGGTCCCTGCTCCGCCAGTTCATCGGGACGAACTCGGCCACAGGCATCGGCTTCGCCCAGGTCATCGTCGGCCTGATAGCGATCTGGACCGTCTTCACGGTGCTGAACCCGAACTTCATCTCGCCCACGAACCTGACCAACCTGGCCCTGCAGATCGTGTCGATGGCAGCCATCGCCATCGGTGTCGTGCTGGTCCTGCTGATCGGCCACATCGATCTGTCCATCGGTTCGGTCAGCGGGCTTGCCGCGACGGCTATGGCTGGCCTCAACATCAAGCTCGGCGTGCCGCCCGCGCTGGCCATCATCGCCGCCCTCATCGGCGGCGCCGTGATCGGATTGGTCCAGGGAGGCATCGTCGCCTACTTCGGTGTCCCGTCCTTCGTCGTGACGCTGGCCGGCCTGATCGGGTGGCAAGGCCTGCAGCTCTTCATCTTCGACTACACCGGCGCCATGAACGTGACCGACTCCCAGATCCTGGGTCTGACGGGCACGTTCTTCCAGCCCTGGCTCGGCTGGGTTCTTGCGCTCGCGGTACTGGTCGTCATGGCGCTGCTGACCCTGCGGCTGCGCCGTCGCCGAGCCAAGGTCGGACTGGCCAACACCGGACCCCGGGTTGAAGGCCTGCGCCTCGCGATCATCGCGGTGGTCCTGGCCGCGGTCATTTCGATGTTCACACTGGACCGGGGGATTCCCCTCGGTGTGCTGATCGTGCTCGGCATGGTCATGTTGATGGACTTCGTCGCGCGCCGGACCCTGTTCGGCAGGCGAATCTACGCCGTCGGCGGGGATGCCCTGGCGGCCGCCCGAGTGGGCATCAACGTCAAGCTGATCACCATTTCCGTCTTCGCCATGTCCGGCACATTCGCCGCGCTGGGCGGAATGCTGTCGGCTTCTCGGCTGCAATCGGTGACACAGTCGGCAGGCAGCGGTGACGTCCTGTTGAACGCGATCGCCGCCGTGGTGATCGGTGGTACCAGCCTCTTCGGTGGTCGGGGAAGCCTCTGGTCGGCGCTGCTCGGGACGCTCGTCATCGGCTCGATCTCCAACGGCATGGATCTGCTGGCGCTCGCCTCACCGGTGAAGCTCATGGTGACCGGCGCCGTGCTGATCGCCGCCGTGATCTTCGATGCGTCGGTACGGCGCAGACAGGCCCGATGAGCGGCGCGCCGCACCGTCCTTGCCGGCGATCTCGCTGTCAGTAACGAAGCAGAACAGAGGAATTGACCGTGCGTGCAGTTGTCTTCGAAGGCCCCGGAAAGCTCTCGGTCCAAGACGTCCCGGACCCGGTGCCCGGCCGGACAGATGTCATCGTCGAGGTTGCCGCGGTTGGCATCTGCGGAACCGACATCCACGTCTATGAGGGTGACTACTCCGGTACGCAGTATCCGCTGATCCCCGGACACGAGGTGAGCGGCACGGTCGTGGCACTGGGCGGCGAGGTCGCCGGGCTGGCCGTCGGCGACCGCGTCGTCGTCGATCCCACCCTGGCTTGCG